>NZ_JABMCA010000005.1:0-260905 GCF_014706005.1 Actinomadura sp. RB99
CACGATCGGCACCTTCATCGACGGCTGGAACGACCGCTGCGAACCATTCTCCTGGACCAAAGACGCCGACGAGATCATCGCCAAAATCAAACGAAAAGAAACTATTCGAGCGAAACACTAGCGGGTGCGGTATGAGCAGACGAACTGCCTGGAGGGGCGTTGGAAGCCGGTCTGGTCCGGCGGTGGACGCTTGCTCGGATCGCCGCGATGATCTGGGCGTTGCTCGCCATCTCCTACACCCCGGCCGGTGTCTACGCGCTGCTGCATCGGATCGGGTGGAGTGTGCAGGTGCCGTGCCGCCGAGCGCGAGGAAGAGAAGATCGACCGGTGCCGGGTGCGAGTGCGGCCAAACACCGCAGGCGACCTGGGCGGCTGGATCTGTTTCGAGGACGAAGTCGGCCAGGGGCTGAGGCCGCCAAGGGCACGACCTGGGGACGACGCGGACGCACGCCGGTGGCTGATGTCACCGCCCGCGGCACCCGCCGGGTTCCGCTGGTCGCACTGATGGTCGTCAAGCCCGGCGAGCGCTCCACGTCGTAGGTGGTCAGGAGACGGCGTGAGGAGCCGGGGCGGCACATGTGGGCGCGTCATGGCGGCAGGCGCGCACGCAGTGTTTCGATACATGTTTGGCGCGAGGGTGCGGTCTGAGGAGCGGAGACGGCGGGCCCGTGGTGATCGAGGTCAAGTTCGCTTCCAACGCCGACCAAGGGCACATGTTCACTCATACGCTCGGCTACGCCTCGCACCTGTTCGGGCTCTCTGCCGATACTTCTGAGTAATTCCTGCGGACCCATCTGGCTCGGGGAGGCCACGCCTTGATTGCCGAGGCGGTCGTTGCCGGGGTCGGCGACGGCTCGGTGGACGCCGAGTCGCTCAACGCCCAGATGGCGCAGCCGTTGCGTTCAAGGCACCCGGGGATTGGTGCCTCAACTGATCGAGCGTGAGCGCGCGGCGGTGTCTGCGCTGGCAGTGGCACCGATCCGTTGGGACGCCAAGTCGGCGCGAAGTACGCAGGCTTTCGCCGGCAGCATCGATCAGGCCGATTCTGCGCACCGGGATCTGTTGCGCGGGTTGCTCGGCTCGGCGCGACACTTGGAAGCCGAAGACTGGCCGTCCTCTCACCACCGCCGGCAAGGGGCGTTGGGTGCTCAATCCGCGGCTTCCCGAACAAGAAGGGGGGCGCCCGGTCGAAAAATTTAAGATCTACAACGTAAAGGCCCTGGCTTCTTTTTGTTTCAAGCAAAAGCGCAACCGAATCTACAAACGGTTCCTGTCGAGTAAGAGGTCAATTTCTCGTCGAGGGGTGCGCTCAGACTCTTTGCAAGGGCTCGCAACAGCGGCTCACCGTGGAGTGACTACTGAGCGCTACGACTGCTATGGAGGCCGGGTGTCAGTCGTGGGAGATCGCAACGGACTTGATCTTCCTTGAGATGTGCTGTGTCGAGCTAAAGGACCGCATCTGACCTGCGGTGATGTCGGGAAGCCGTATGGGCGGGGCATGATCAGTCGTGTTCACACCGAAGAGGTCACTGGTTCGAACCCAGTATCGCCCACCCCGTTCTAGCAGGTCAGACAGGGTCTCGGAGATCACTCCGGGACCTTTTTCGATCTCCAGGGCCGTCCGGGAGCCAAACGGGGAGCCACCGCTCCCAGACCTACGCCGACCGGCTCCGACCGAAGACCGTGTTCATGGCCTCGGCTCCCTGGGTGATGACCGGCCTGAGCTGGTGCCGGTACACCTTCTCGGTCACGGCCGTCCCCGCGTGCCCGACCAGATCGGCGATCGTCTCCAGGGGCACCTCGCTGTCACTCATGATCGAGACGAACGAGTGCCGGAGCTCCCGGGGAGTCCAGTCTTCCCCGATCCCTGCCTTCGAGGTGATCAGCCGGAAGCCGCGCCGCACATTGGCGGCGTCCAGCGCTGTCCCGATCCCTGTGCAGAAGACCAGATTGTTGTCCTGCCAGAGCTCCGCACGGAGCCGCTGGGCGGCCTGCCGCCCATGGTGCTTGCGCAGGGCGTCCGCGGCCTGGGTGGGCAGCTCAAGGGTCCGGCGGGACTTCTTGGTCTTGGTGTCGCCGTGCTTTCGCACCGACCTCCAGACGTAGAGTGCGAACCTGTCGTGGTCGAAGCCGGCCTCGCCGACGGGCCGCCAGGCGTCCGCCTCCTCGTCCCAGGCGACGACGTGATCCCACTGAAGAGCCCGCGCCTCCTCGGTGTGGATGCCGGCCATGAGGCTGAGCACCACGTAGGCGTGCAGCCGCGAGGACTTGGCCGCCTCGAGGGAGGCCATGGCCTGGGGGAGTGTGAGTGCCTTGCTCGGCCGCCCGGCCTTCCCCTTGGGCGTCGTGACCAGTTCGGCCACGTTCCGTGTGACCCGGTCCCGGGCCTGCGCCGGCCGGATCGAGCGCTTGAGGATCGCGTGGACGCCCTGCAGGGTGCGTGTGGACAGCTTGTTCTTGAGGCCATCAAGCCACTCGTCGACGTCATCGGCGCGCAGCTCTTTGAGCTTGGCCTAGCCGATGAGAGGGATGACGTGCTTGTCGGCGAGGATGCGGTTGGTCGTGACCGTGCCGGCGTCGCGGCCCTTGAGCCCCTTGGCCAGCCAGTCCTCGACCGCGTCGGCCACCGTGTAGTTCGCGGGTGTCTTGACCCCGGCCTCGAGTTCCTTGGCTGCTTTGATGAGCTTGTCGCGGACCTCGGTCTTGGTCCTCCCCTTCCGCTTGAGCCGCTTGCGCTTGCCGTTCGAGGCGAACCCGAGCGAGATGGCGCCGGTCCACCCGTCGCCCTCCTCGTAGATCGACCCCTCGTACTTACCGATCATGATCTTTGCCAATGAACTCCTCCTCGATCCGTTGAGGAACGTCACGATCGCTAGGGAACAGGGTCCCTAACGGGTCCTGCGTCGCCGCGCCAGGCTGGCCAGCGCTCTTGACCACCCCGAACCAAGCATGCTATCGCGAACAGTAATAGAATCTTGACTCAAAGTAACCGCCGAGGTGTGTGGCCAAGCTGAAGTTGATCTACTTCGTAAAGGGCCGTAGTCGGAGAAACCTTCTCAAATGCGGCGATCGAGAAAGGCTCGCCTACATCGCCCAAGTTTGGCGGCCACACCCTCCACCAGCCGCTGAAGCTTGCTCCGCCGCGGGCGCTCGTCGCCCGGCTCCTAGAGCTGATCGATTCACCGGCATGGTCCGCGACGTTGGGGCCGTCACCGGCGCGACGCCGGACGCTACGCCACGGACTGCTGGCCGACGGTGCCAGCAAAACCCGACCTAGTAGGGCGTACTCAGTGTCGCCAATCATCGACAAGCGGCCTTGCTGACCTGGTCAGGCGCCGCCCGAGGAAGGTGTTCACACTCCCTCCTGTCATCGTTGAAAGGTCTGAGCAGTGGCGTTCTCGACGGGCTGTCTCCGTGGCGTCGCGCTGTGCCGTTTGGTCGCTGCCAGGGCGGTAGTGACCGAGACGGTGGAGGAGGCGCAGACTCCGCTGGCGAACTCAAGCCTTCGCGTGAGCGGGGCATCAGCCGATGGGACGACGGCTGACAGAACCAAGCTGGCAGCCGCCATCGGTGTCAAGGGCGGCCTTGGTGGCCAGTAGCTCTTGCCCCCAGGCACGGCAGGCCAGTCGATCAAGGTCGAAGGAAGTCGATCGGGGAGCCTCCCACCTGCAGAAAAACACTGGGGGAGTCGCGGCGGGTCCGGGGGAGTCCACCAACGGTGGCTCCCCATTTGGCTCCCGTGCGGCTCCCTGGAACGTGGGAGGTGCTCAACGACGAACAAGATCATATTCGGCGGCGGAGGCCGCTGCAGTGTCAGTCGCCTTTGCTTCGTGTCGATGGAGTGGACCGCCGGACAAGGCCGCCTCTCACCTGGATGAACACGCATGCCGGTGGGCGGATCCCCGCAGCTCGACACCCTGCGGATTAAAAGTCCGAAACTGCCGTATCGATGCGGCCTGCTCGGTGTCGGCCGGTGTCGATCCGTCCGCATCGAGTCCGATTCGCGTGCCGCACGGTGCCGCCGCGTGCCGATCCGGTTCGGAACCGCTGAGCCGACAACGAGCCGACATGGACCATTGGCGGTCTCGTCGCTTGCTCATCGACGGCCCTGTCTGACCAGCCTGGATGGAGTTTTCGGCAAGCGCAGCGTCCGCTACGTGGTGATCAACCTGTGAGGGTCTCCTTCTCGGCGCACGTCGTCTGATCCGACATCACGATGCCGCGCCAACTCAGGAGCACAGCGAGGATTGTCCCGGCTGTGATGCAGCTGTCCGCGGCGTTGAAGGTGGCGAAGTAGCGTATGTCGATGAAGTCGACCACCGCGCCGCGGCCGCCGCCAGGAGTGCGGAGCAGGCGGTCGACGAGGTTGCCGACGGCACCTGCGAGGATCAGACCAAGCGCCACGGCCCAGGCGCTCGAACGCAGGGTTGAGGCCTGGCGGGTGATGACGACGGCGACGCCGACTGCAATCGCGGAGAACAACAAGGTGGCCATCGGGGCGAAGGAGAAGGCCGCGCCTGAGTTGCGGTAGACGTCGAGGGTCAGGCCGTCGCCGAGAATGTGCCTCGGAGCCTTTCCCTCCAGGTCCGCCACCGCCAGCGCCTTCGTGATCTGATCCGCTGCGATGCCGACCAGCGTGACCAGCGCGAGCAGTCCCTGGACAGAGATCTTCGGACGCACCCGGCCATTGTACGGACGGTGTCGGCTCCTCATGCCTCCACCTCACCCGCCCCGCTCAACCACTACGCCCACCTACGAGCATGCCTCCCCGACCACGCCCGGCACCTGGTCGCCAAGATCGACGAAACGCGCCAGTGACAGATAGCCCTGTGCCTGCCGAAAACTACGTCCGTGCAGATGAGACGTGCAGGGCGCGGGCTCCGACACGGGGCTTGATCAGTCGCAAGGACAGGCCGCGGCGAGGCGGTTAACGCGGATGATAGACGGCTGTGTTCTTGCGCCCAGGGCCAACCGCCACCGCAGCGGCACGTCGGGTCATCCCCCTTCGGAGGGATCCAGGGTCCGCAGCCGGTAGCCCGCGCCGCGCACGGTCTCCAGATGCGACTCCGCCCCGGGTTCGTCGATCTTGCGCCGCAGGTACGCCACGTACTGGTCGACGACGCTGGATGCCCCGTCGTAGGTGTAGGCGAGGTTGTTGCGGGAGGACAGGGTGTGGGGGTGGTTAGTGCCCAGCACCCGCTCGGTGTCGGCGAGGGTCTGCTCGTGCAGCGCGATCGCCCGGCCCAGGCCGCCTGCCGCCTGGTAGGCGCTGGCGAGGTTGTGGCGGGAGGTCAGGGTGTGGGGGTGGTCGGTGCCCAGGACGCGTTCTTCCTCGGTCAGGTTGTGTTCCAGCAGCGGGATCGCCCGTTGTAGATCGCCTGCTGCGTTGTAGGCGTAGGCGAGGCAGGCGCGAGCGTTCAGCACGAACGGATGGTCGGGGTCATGGAGTCGTTGAGCGGAGGTCAGGCAGCGCTGTAGATACATCAGGGCGCGGGGGTGGGCTCCTTGACCGGACAGGAACAGGCCGGTGTCGCGGAGCAGCCCGACGGTGGTGTCGGTGCCGGGAGCGTGTGGTCGGCCAGGGCGTCGATGTGGGGCAGCAGGCGGCGCCACTGCGGCCAGCTGGGCGGATCGCTGTAGTCCTGGGGACGGGCGTGGTTCAGCAGGCGGGTGGCGGTGTCACGCGCGGCGGTGATGTCGTCGGCTCGGCGGTGCGGGTCACCATCGGCGGGGTTGTCGTCGGGGGTGCGGGCGACGGCCTGCACCAGCCGGTGCACGGTGATGCTGTCCGGGGTGAGGGTGATCATGTTGTAGGCGGCGAGCTTGCCGAGCGCGTCCTGCAGGAGCGGAGCTGCGAACTGCTTGCGCTCATCAACCTCGTTCAGGTTGTCGAGCAGAGTGCGGGGGACGGCCTCGGGGGCGTACCAGGCCAGGATCCGCAGCAGCTCGGCAGCCACCGGTGTACCGACGGCGAGCTGGTCCAGGGTGATCCGCGCGATGGTCCGCGCGTCACTGCCAGTGCCGCTGCTGATGTCGCTGCCCTCGGCGGGCAGGTCGTACATCGCCGCCGGGGAGTCGGCCAGGTAGCGCAGGTACTGGCGAGGGGACAGCTGGTTCTGCTGCAGGTAGGCGGCCGCCTGCTCGATCGCCAGCGGCAAGAATCCCAGCTCGGTCACCAGCTCGTCCGCGCCGTCCAGATCGACTCGTGAACCTCCGGCGGTGGCGATGCGGGTCAGCAGCTCTACCGCCTGCCCGGCGGTGAGCACGTCCAGACGCAGCACCCGAGCTCCGAACCGATGCCAGCCCTGGCCGAGTCGGCTGGTGACCAGCACCCTGCCCTTGCTCGTGCGGTCCAGCAGCGCAGCGATGTGCGCGGGGTCGGTGACGTTGTCCAGCACCACCAGCCATCCCGGATGGCAGCCCAGCCAGGTCAGCGCCCACTCGGCCAACTCCTCCAGCTTCATGACCGTCTTGAGTTCGGGCTGCAGCGCGGCCGCCAAGGCGGCCAGGCCGGCCTGCACGGCTTCGCCGGTGTCAGCGGTGATCCACCACACCGGATGAAACACCCTGCCCCCGGACCCGGCGGCTGGGGCGTGGGCGGCGGCGTAGCGGGCGGCCAGGGTGGACTTGCCGACCCCGCCCAGCCCGTGCACCGCGGCCACCACCACCGGATCCGCAGCTCCCAGCGCGGCGTCCAGTTGCTCCAGTTCGGTGCCGCGTCCAACGAACAAGCGCGCGTGCGCCGGGATGTTGACCTGGCCTGGTGGGGCGTGCACCTCAGCGGGCGCGCGCACCCGAATGGTCCGCTCGTTGATGTACTGGTCGCGGGCCGCTTGGTAGGCCCTGCCGTCGCCGGAGGCAGTGGCCTCCATCCGGACGTCCGCAGGCTCTTGGGTGCCGTCGGGCTCGGTCGGCGGGGTGCTCACCGGTCGTCGTTGATGTGCAGGTCGCGGCCGGCCTGATAGACCCGGCCGTGCCCGGACGCGGTGCCCTTGATCTGGGTGTTGGTGGCGCCGTCGCCGGTGGAGACGATGCCGGTGTTGGTGGCCTGGTCGCCGATCCGCACCGGCCGCTTCCCCGGCGACAGGTCCGCCGACTCAGCCGGGGATGAGGTGTGGCGGGCCAGGACGGTCCCGTACACCGCCAGCACCAGGCCGGCGATGCCGACCACGGCGCCGATCACGCCGACGGTGTCGACCCAGTGGAAACCCTTGACCGCGAAGTACACGATCAGCCCTACGGCAGAGGCCGCGGCGGTGAGTGCGCCGGCCCAGATCAGTACCCGCCCCGTCATGACCGCCATCATCGACCCACCCACCCGGCGACGACACGTCATCTGCCACATACGCCCGCAACCGGACACGGCGAGCGATGCCGACCGGCGGCGCGGCGAGCTCCCCGGCCCGTCCCAGCCGAGGGCCATGGACCGCTCGGTAGCGGAGTGCTGTCGTCAAGAAACCTTCTTGGATTCAAGGGGTCAATGCATCACCGAGAATGATCTTGATCATTACGGAGGTGCGGGTGCGGGACTACGGGTTCTCCACAGCTCAACAAGAGGAGCTGTGGGGGCGCTGGCGTAGCGGTGAGTCACTGGGCGGCATCGCCAGGAGCATGGGAGCGCAACTGCAGCACGTGCGGTGATTCCTGCTGCAGACCGGTGGGCTGAAGAGCCCGCCGCGCTGCCGGTCGCTGCGGCACCTGGCGGGTGAGGAGCGCGAGGAGATATCCAGAGGCATCGCTGCGGGCAAGTCCGCCAGAGCCATCGCCCGCGGGCTGGGCCGTCCGGCCTCGACGGTGTCGCGAGAGATCGCCCGCAACGGCGGCCGGGAAGGCTACCGCGCCGGCGCAGCCGGCGCTGCCGCCGAAGTCCGCGCTCGTCGTCCCAAGCAGGCCAAGCTCGCAGGACGCCCGGATCTGCGGGTGATGGTTGAGGAACTACTCGGGCAACGGTGGTCGCCGCAGCAGATCAGCGGCCGGCTGCGCCTGGACTTCCCCGACGACCCGGCCATGTGGGTCTCTCACGAGACCATCTACCTGGCGCTGTTCGACCCCAGGCGTCGGGCCATCAACCGGCAACTGTCCCGCCGGTTGCGCACCGGCCGAGTGATGCGCCTCCCGCGGAAGGCGCGCCAGCCCAGCGGTCGCGGGCGCATCCGCGACATGCTGCCGATCGGGCAACGTCCCCCCGAAGTCGACGACCGCAAAATCGGTGGTCACTGGGAAGGCGACCTGGTCATGGGAACCCGACCCTCGGCCATCGCCACGCTCGTCGAGCGCACCAGCCGCCTGGTCCGCCTCGTCGCGCTCCCCGACGGCATCAAGGCCCACCAGGTCCGGCCCCACCTCACTCACGCCGCCCTGCAGATCCCGCCTCACCTTCGCCGAACACTGACCTGGGACCGCGGCCGTGAGATGGCCGAACACGCCCTGTTCACCGCCGACACCGCCATGTCGGTCTACTTCTGCAAACGCCGCAGCCCATGGCAGAGAGGAACCAACGAAAACATCAATGGCCTCCTGCGCCAGTACCTGCCCAAGAACCGCGACCTGCGCTCATTCACCCAAGCAGACCTGGACGCCATCGCCGCTGACCTCAACCACCGACCACGCAGGATCCACGGCTACCGAACACCCGACGAGGTTTACGCTGACCTTTGCGGACAAGTCGATGCATTGATCCACTGAGACCGCCTTCTAATAACGACACCCGGTGAGAGCGGCCGCTCGATCAGACTTACGGGGGGTGGGAACATCCTCGGGACCGAAGAGCCGCCCCCCCGGCTACCAGAGGAGGGCGGCGGTCAGGTCGAGGGCGGCGCAGGCGACGGGCATGCGCCAACGTCGGCTCTTTACGCAGTGTGGGGGGTTTGTTGTTCGGCGACTCGTTTGGCGGCGGTGGGCAGCAGGTTGAGGGCGTTGCGCCAGATGGTCTCGCGTTGGACGTCGGTGAGCAGTGGGGTGTTGGCCAGGCCGTGCCGGGTCGCTTGCATTGTTGTCTCAGTGGTACACGGTGCGCCCCAGTCGGAGCCGTAGATGAGGTGGTCGGCGCTGGTCATGGCCAATGCGGCGGCGAGGGGTTGTGGTTCGCCGCTGGCGGCGGTGTCGAGGTAGAGGCCGGCGAGTTGGGTGCGAAGCTCGTCCCGGGTGAGCTGATTCGGGTTGGGGACCCACGTTTCGGTGCCGAGGGTGAGTAGCCGTCCGGCCAGGGCAGGTAGCGCTCCACCGCAGTGGGCTATGACCAGCCGTACGCGGGGGTGGCGGCGTAGTACGCCGGCGTAGAGCAGGTCGGTGACAGACCGCGCCGTTTCCAGCGCGACGTCCAACAGGATGCTCGGACGGCTGAGGGTGGGCGGTGCGAACGGGTTGGGGTGAACGAACACGGTGGCGCCGCGCCGGTCGAGCGCCGCCCAGACCGGCTCCAGGCGTGCATCGCCGAGCCACACCCCGTGGTATTCGGCGAGGACGGCGAACCCGTCGGCGCCGAGTTCGCCGTCGGCACGGCTGATCTCGGTGAGGCAGGCGTCGGGGTCATCGGTGGGGAGCGCGGCGAGCAGCCCGAATCGGGTCGGGTGCTCGGCGACAAGGGTTGCGCCGTAGTCGTTGAAGGCGCGAAGCGCCTCCCGGGACGGCGGCACGCTGCTGAGGATCTGCATGGCCACCCCTGTGCGGTCCATGACGTCCAGGGTCGCCTCCGGCGTCCAGTGCGGCGGCTCCGAGGTCAGGATGTGCGCGCTGTGCATGAGCTTCCAGAGTGCCTCACGCTGGTCTTGTGTGGTGGGCGGCGAGAAGTGGGCGTGGATGTCGACGACGGGGATGGTCATGTCCGTCCTCCTTCAGCGGGCGCGGCCAGCGCCTGACCGCACTGGTGCGGGCATTACGGAAATTACGACTTCCGTTTTAATGGGCCAAATAACGGAAGTCAAGCCTTCCGCTATTATGGGAACGTGACCGAGGCAAAGGCGCGTGGCCGACCCTTCGATCCCGCCGTGGGCCGGGCCGCACTCGAGGCCACCCTTGCCCTGCTCGCCGAGCGGGGCTATGCCGGGCTGCGGGTCGCCGACGTGGCCGAGCGGGCCGGCATTGGCCTCGGAGCCCTCTATCGTCGCTGGCCCGACAAACGCGGTCTAGTCTTGGCGGCGCTGCGGTCGGCGGCTGCCAGGCGCGACGTGCCCCAGACCGACGACCCCGTCGCCGACCTGATCGCCGGCCTCGAAGCGCTGGCCGAGGGCATGACGGGCCCGGCCCGGCCGTTGCTCGAGGTCGCCTTCTCCGGCTCCGACCCCGACCTCGCCGAAGCCGTGCGCGAGGCCAAGGTCATCCCGCTGCGCGAGGCCAACCGCGAACGCTTGCGCCGGGTGGTCGGCGACGTCGCCGACCTTGACGTACGGGCCGATCTCGGCCCTGCCCTGATCATCCTCGGTCTCCTGACCCACGGGCAGCCGCCGTCCCCCGAGCGGATACGCGAGCAGATCGTCCCCCTGATGCTGGCCGACCCGCGGTTGCCGGAACACCGGTGATCGTCACTGCTCCGCACTCGGGGTGTCCTGCGCTGTTGGGATGCGCTGAAGGCCGCCGGCGCGGAGGCGGTGTCAGCGGTGGGCGGTGCGGTTCATCTCCCCACCGATGGCATCACCCGCATCGCCGCCGAAGCCAGCCGGCCCCTGGAGCCGCTACGCCCCCCGGCAACCACGAACAGTGACCGAGCGGGCTTCCGAGAGGCGAATACGTGACGCTCGATTACGCGAGCTCACCAGAGCGGGACCCCGGTGGGACGCCCAGCCCGGTCCGAGGCGCCCCCGGCAAGGCGTGACCCGCGTGCACACCGTGCTCTGTCCAGCGGCGTCGCTGGGCAAGTTCAAGCAGGCCGATCAGGGCCGGAAGATCATCGCAGCCAGGGCCTGGTTCGGCCCCGTGGTCTCTCCGCCCGGGGCCTATCGGGCTCGCCACCTCAGGAAGCGAGCCAGGTGTGTGCCTCAGCCACAAGGGACGCGTGGATGAGGCACAGGGGATTCCTCATCAGCTCGCGTGCTGTGTTCTCGCTCGTCAGCCTCCCGGGGATCGGTGCCATCACCTGCGCGTGCTCGATCAACCGGCGGCCACGACGTGGCACGAGGATTGCGCCCACAGGCAGAGCCCGGCACTTCCGGAATGCGGCACTGGTCCGGGGTCCGGTCACAGCAGGTCGCTCGCCGACTTGTGGACCTTGGCCAGCGCGGTCATCAGGCAGCGGCGCTCGGTCTCGGTGAGGTCAGCGGTGATCTTCTCCTCCAGACTGCGGCGCTCGGCCTCGACCGGCTCCTGAAGCGCCCGGCCGGCGTCGGTCAGCCAGAGTCTGACCAGCCTGTTGTCGCGCTCGTCGCGGCGGCGTGTGAGCAGGCCGGCGGCGCCCATCCGCGTGGCCATCTTGACGACGGTGGGCGTAGTGACGTGCAGCGCGGCGGCGACCTCCCCGGGCGTGCTGCCGTCACGCTCCCACAACACCGCCAGGAGGTGGTCCTGCCCCTGGTGGAGGCCGTGGCGGCGCATGGCGGTCTCGGCCAGCGCGCGCAGCACCTTCGTCGTCTTGCTGTGCAGGTTGAGGAACTCGGGCATCGCCGCCCCCTGTGGCTGGATGTCGATTGACGGCTAATCATTTCCCGGCTAACATCCTTCTCGTTGATCGTTAGACGGCGAATGAATAGGAGTATCGATGATACTGATCACAGGGGCCACCGGCCGAATCGGCCGTGAGCTGGTGAGAGAGCTCGATGCGGCGAAGGCGAAGGTCCGCATCCTCGTCCGCGATCCGGCCCGCGCGGCCGACCTGCCCACGAGTGCCGAGCGCGTGGTCGGCGACCTGGACGAACCCGCGACGCTCGCCCTCGCCCTCAACGGCGTCGACCGGCTCTTCCTGCTCACCCCCGGCATCGGGGTCGACCAGGCCTCGAACGCCATCACCGCGGCTCGCGACGCGGGCGTGCGGCAGATCGTGCTGCTGTCATCCATCTGGGCTGACGGAGACCCGGTTCCCGCGATGGGCCGCTGGCACCGCGAACGCGAGCGGCTCCTGGAAGCGTCCGGCGTGCCCGCGACGATCCTGCGTCCCGGCGGCTTCACCACCAACGCCCTCGAATGGGTGCCCTCCATCCACGAGAACGGGTACGTCGTAGACGCGATCGGCCCCGGCCGGACCGCGGCCATCGACCCGGCTGACATCGCCGCCGTAGCCGCCGTCGTCCTCACCCAGGACGGTCACGAGGGCCGAACCTACGTCCTCACCGGCGACGAGGCCCTGACCACGGCCGAGCAGGTTCAGATCATCGCCGACACGATCGGCCGCGACATCGAGGTCCGCGCAGCGACCACCCCCGAAGAGATCATCCGGTCCCGCTACCCCGGCGGCGCTCCCAAACCGCTCGCCGACGCCGTCCTCGAGGCCGCGGCGGTCATGCGTGCCGACACTGCCGGAGTCCGGACCGACACCGTACGACGCCTGCTCGGCCGCCGCCCCCGCACCTTCGCCGAATGGTGCGAACGGAACCGCGACGCCCTGCGGCCCGCCGGCTGACCGGCCTGTCTCACGGGCCCGCCTCCCAGCCAGACGGCGGGCCTGTGAACGGCTCCTAACGCGCCTCGGTGGCCGCTCTCTGCAGGGATCCCGGACTGGGGACTCGCGTATATCGGGGTCGAGTGTGGACAGCCGTTGGCGCTGAGAATGATCTTGGGATGGGTGTTCCGTTAGGGGATCCCCCAACGGAACACTGATGGGTTGTTGACATCCGAGTGCGGCGCGACGTCGACGATAAGTGCGGATCCAATCCACCCTCAGTCGCACATCCGTTTCCTGGCGAGGCGAAACCGTATTACCTGGCGGTGGCCGTCAGTGGTGCCTGTCAAAGCCCCGCTATTGCACTTAGAGGCATGATGAACTTCCTTGCCTTGCATACCTCTCAGGGTTTTGGAATTACGCTCGCAGACGACGCCGTGACCCAATGACCAGTGGCGAAGACAGGATGGATCGGGCCTGATGGCACCTTCGGACGACGACACCTACAGTTCATATGAGACATATTTCAGGACCAGGAAGTATACCCAGCGCTATCCAAGGCCAAATCGCCTGGCGTTCGCACGCGTACTGCGCGTAGCCGCGCCCGGAGCGGTCTTGACCGACATCGGCGCCGGTCACGGTCGCTACGCCATTCCCCTAGCCGAGAGAGGCTACACCGTCATCGCAGTGGAACGGAGTGACGCGGCACGCGCCCAGATAGCGGAGACCGCACTCAGACTAGGCTTGAAGGGGAAAGTCCACTGCTTCAAGGAACTGGAAGCAGTGGATACCGAACTCGCCGCGGAAAGTGAACTCTCACTGCTGTTCTTCGGAGTTCTCGGACACATGTCGTTCAAAGAACGAGAGGCCACCCTCAAAACCATCCAAGCGATGTCGAGTGGCCAGGCCAACGTGATCGGCTCGGTACCGAACACCTTCCGCCGGTACAGAAGTGAACGGGTCAACGCCAAAATCGAGGACTTCGGTAGCGCGCCACGGTTCATCTACACGCACGAACTAGACGGCGACGTCCATGGATTCGCCTACACCGCCTACTCGCCGAAGCAGTTACGGGAGGAATTCGCACTACACGGCTGGGAGTGCGTGAAGATCAAGACGGAGTCGGTATTGAGTGAACACAAAGTTACCCGGAACCGTGTCATCGGAGTGGCGGACGCGCTCGTCTCCCGCTTGACCCCGAGCCGCTTCTCCCACGCCATCTTCTTCCATATCCGCTCACCGGAGCTGACTCTCGAATAGGTCATCCGCGATCCCGGTCGTGGATCAGCCCCCCTGTCGGCGCACCCTCGAAATCCGGGCTACCCCCGCGGGTCCCGGTGACCACAAACCTCAGCCCCTTCCCAGCAACTCGCATGGATGAGGAATCCAATTTTTACCGTAGCTGCGAATCTAGCTGCTCACGAGACCGCTATCCAGCGAATGCGAGGCGGGCTCGCGACACTTCCACTGGCGTTCGGCGAGAGCGGACTGCCCGTGCATCCGTCCCTCAAGTCCGAACTCGCCGCCGCATCCGGCCTCAATGCCTACGGGGCGGTCAACGGTGAGAGGGAACTCCGCGAAGCCGCAGCCGGATACTTCCAGCGCCGCGGAATCGCTGCCGACCCCGACCAGATCGTCTGCGGCCCCGGCAGCAAGCCCCTGCTGTTCGCCGTGATGCTCGCACTCGGCGGCGACCTCGTCCTCCCACGCCCGAGCTGGGTCAGCTACGCCGTCCAAGCCGAGATGGGAGGAGTCCATCCGATGTTCGCGGCGACCCGCCCAGGCGAAGGCGGAGTGCCCGATCCCGACGAGCTGACGGCGCAGGTCACCCAGGCCCGCAAACAGGGACGCGACGTGCGATCGGTGATCCTGACGATCCCCGACAACCCGACCAGCACGCTTGCGCGCCCCGAAACCGTGGAATGCCTGTGCCGGGCAGCCCGCGATCTCGACCTGACCATCATCTCCGACGAGATCTACCGCGATCTCGTCTTCGACTCCGACCACGACTTCCCCAGCCCCTCCCGATACGCGCCCGAACGCACCGTGATCACAACGGGACTGAGCAAGAACCTCGCCCTCGGAGGCTGGCGGATCGGAGTCGCCTGGGTACCCGACCCCGAACTCCGGCAACGACTGCTCGCTGTCTCCAGCAACATCTGGACCGCACCGTCCGGCCCCATCCAAAGGGCCGCCGCATACGCGTTCCGAGAACCCGCCGAAATCATCGAACACGTGACGGCCTCCCGCCGGCTCCACCAGGCCGTCGTCACGGCGATGGCCGACCGCCTCACCGAAGCAGGCATTCCCACACCAGCTCCCAAGGCCGCGTTCTACCTCTATCCCGACTTCGAACCCGTGCGCCCAGCCCTCCAGGCCAAGACCTCCGCGGACCTCACCCGGCTGCTCATCGAACAACACGGTGTCGCCGTCGTACCCGGCAGCGCCTTCGGCGATCAGCCCCAGGATCTCAAAGTACGTATCGCGACGAGCCTGCTCTACGGCCAAGACGACACACAAAGAGAGATGGCTCTCATCAGTCCGGAACCCACTCGCCTTCCCTGGATCGCCGCGGCCCTCGACCGCACCGCACAAGTGCTCGCCAGCCTGGCCGCCGACTCCTGAAACGGCGACCGGACGATTTCACCCGCCAGACATGCGGGCAGCGGTCCGTATCGATGATCCCTGAACGAAAGTGTGGAACTACTTTGGAGTTGACGCAGGGGACCAGGCCGGTAGCGGTCGGCGTCGAGGAAGAATTCCACATCGTCGATCTGGAGTCCCGTCGGCTTGTACCGCAGGCCGACAGTCTGCTCTCCCAGTTGCCCCGTGAACAGTTCGTCGCCGAGTTGCAGTGTTCGATGGTGGAGGCCAACAGCCGCCCGTGCGCCCGGCTCGTCGACCTTGCCGAGGACCTCGCGGCGCTGCGGCGCAGGCTCGTCGCGGCGGCCGACGGGTTCGGCTTGGGCGTCGTCGCGGCCGGCACCGTTCCCGTCGCGGACCTGGAGTCGCTCAAGGTCACCCCGAATCCTCGCTATGAGGACATGCTCGACGAGTACCGGTTACTCGTCCGCGAGCAGCTCATCTGCGGCACTCAGGTGCACGTCGACATCGGCGACCGCGATCTGGCGGTCCACGTCGGCCACCGCATCGCACCATGGCTGCCGGCGCTGATTGCGCTGTCGGCCAGTTCTCCGTTCTGGCTGGGTCTGGACACCGGATACGCCAGCTACCGCACGATGCTTTGGTCACGCTGGCCGACCACGGGGCCGCTCGGCGCGTTCACCGGCGCCGCCGAGTACGACGCGATGATCGAAGACCTCGTCCGGACCGGAACCATCAGCGACCCCGGGATGATCTACTACGACGTCCGCCCGTCCGCGCACCTGCCCACACTGGAACTGCGGATCGCCGACGCCTGCCCCCGGCTGGAGGACGTCGTCCTCCTCGCGGGACTGTTCCGCGCGATCGTCGGGGGCGAGGTCGACGCTGTGACCGCGGGCCGGCCGGCGCCGCGAGTCCGTACCGAAGTGGTCCGGGCAGCGACCTGGCGAGCCGCCCGCTCCGGCATGGAAGGCGGACTGGTCGACCCTCTCGACGGCACATCGGTACCGGCCCCGCAACTCCTGCAAGGGCTACTGGAACGCTGCCGGGAGCGGCTCGAGGCGGCAGGCGACTGGGACCTTGTGGCCGAACTGGCCCAAGCGGCCCTGGCGCGTGGCAGCTCGGCCGCCCGCCAACGCCAAGCCTTCTCGCGCGGCGGTGCGCCGAACGTGGTGGACACACTGATCACCGAAACACGCACCAACATCGGCTGGCTGCCAGGCGCGGGCCCGAACCGCAGCCACCAGCACCGTCCGCAATGAGCCGCTGGCGATCGACGCCAAAGCAGCCTGCTTCGGCAGCTTCGATCACTCGCGTCCTTCCCACTAGCGCCTGGTGCGGGCTTGGATCTTGTCCGGGGGGCGCTGATCGGGCAGTTGGCCGAGGTGGCGAGGTTAGGGCTGCTGGATTGCTCGCTGGGTTTGCCGGGAGCAGCGCATGCTGGACTGCGGATTCGTGTCTGCGGTTGCCCGCTCTGGTCGGCTCGGCTGCCGGTTGCGGCGGGCGATGTGCCCCAGATTGTGAGGGCCTAGAGGTAGCGCTTCTCGGGCCTGAGCCGGGTGGTTGGAGGTCCGGATCGAGCCGCCGAGCCAACATCGAGCCAACAGGGGAACGAAGCGGGACATGCCGGGCAGGGGGCAAACCAGGGCGTTCTCGTGTTTGCCCTGGTCAGACGTGGTGGGTCGCGTGGGACTCGAACCCACAACCTACGGATTAAAAGTCCGAAAGTGTCGTATCGGAGTGGCCTGCTCGGTGTCGGCCTGTGTCGATCCGTCCGCATCAAGCCCGATTCTGGTGCCACACGGTGCCGCCGCGTGCCGATCCGGTTCGGAACCGCCGAGCCGACAACGAGCCGACATGGACTGTTGACGATCTTGCGGCTGGCTCGTCGGCACCCCTGCCTGACCAGCATGGATGGAGTCTTCGGCAAGCGCAGGGGCGCCAGCCTGACCTTCTCGCGCAGGATCTCGGCGAGCCGGCGGCCCTTGAGCAGCTCCATCACGATCATCGGGACGTCGTCATGTTCGATGACGTCGAACACGGCGACGATGCCCGGACGGTTCAGCGCAGCCGTCGACCGCGCCTCGTTCATGGCCAGATCCGCCAGTTGTTCGCGGTCGCTCGCGTCCCAGTCCTGGCCCTCAGCCACGTTCTCGCCCGGGAGCAGGACCTCTTTCACCGCCACGTCCCGTTTCAGCACCTCGTCGTGCGCCCGCCACCCCCGGCCCATGGACCCCTGGCCGATCACCGAGAGCAGTCGATAGCGACCATTGATCAGCTCCGGGCCCGGACTCCAGCACGCCGTCCCTCCACCGAGATCTGCAGATCAGCGCGCCTTCAACGCCACGCCAATGGCAGCGATTCTCGGGCGGCCGTCGGGCCGCCGCGCGGGACCGGTACGGCCTGCTGCCAGGCCACGCGCGATGCTTCGTACTCATTGCTTCCAGTAGACGCCGTTGGGATCCGCGTATTTATCGGTTTGGCTCTGGACCCATTCGACGCCGGTCACCGTGTCCCCGGACGGTGCGAGGAAAAGTGCACATGCCTTGTATGACGATCCGACCGGGAGTTCGCCGTTGGGAGCCTCGCCGCTGCATTGGGAGAAGCCGAAGACCAGGTCGGAGAGAATCGTCCTCCCGTCCTGGAGCACACCTTCCATATTTGTCGCAGTGCCTCCCACGTCAGAAACACCGCCACCCAGGTTCTTGGCTGAGTATCTTGCATAGAACAGCACCGCACCGTTGGTTTCCTTGCCGTGCGCCTTCAAGGCGGCGAGGTCGGCGGCCGGGGCCTTCTCGATCGAGGTGACGGTGATGGCGAGTTTCTCGTTGCCGCCGTTGGCGAAGGGCACCTTCGCGGTCTGCCCGATCCTGAAGGTCTGGCGGGGGGCGGCGAGGCTGGTCGGGTCCGCCCCGCCGACCGGGACAGTACTGTCCGTCGGCGCCGGCTGCTGCGTGGCGGACGAGGCGCCGCCGCTCGGCTTCGCGCCGGGCGGTGAGGAGGAGTCGGCCTCCGGCCGGCCGTGTCCGGAATCGCGCAGCAGAAGAAAGACGCCCGCAGCCATCAGCGCCGCCACCGCGAGGCCGGCCGTACCCGCGATCAGGGCCCTTCGCCTGCTCCCGATGGCGGTCTGCCGCGGACGCGTGCCAGGCGCCTGCGCAAGCGTCGGTTCGGGAGCCGCGGGCGGCTGGCCGAAAAACGCGGGTGGCTGACCGGGGACTGTGGGCGGTTCGCCAGGAACTGTGGGCCGCGGGGGCAAGGCCGCCGGGGGGCCGGCCGCCGGGGCATGAGCGTCGTTCCTCGAACGCAGGAAGGCCGCGACGGCCTGGGCGCTGCCCGGCCGGTCGGCGGGATTCTTGGCGAGCGCATCCAATACCAGGCGGTCGAGGTATTCGGGCGTCTCCGGCCGCTTGGAGCGCGGCGCAGGGGGTGGCTGGTTGAGATGCCGGTACATCAGTGCATGCAGCTCACCATCCGCACTGAATGGCGGTGAACCTGTGAGCATCTCGTATATCACGCAGCCCAACGCGTAAAGGTCGGTCTGGACACCGAGCGGCTCGCCGCGGAACTGTTCGGGCGCCATGTAGGCGGGAGTGCCGATGGAACTGCCCTGCACAGTGAGACGCGTCGCGGCGCCTGCCAGATGTGCAATACCGAAGTCACATATCTTGATCCGGTCGTCCGCGAGCACCATGAGGTTCTGCGGTTTGATGTCGCGGTGGACGACGCCGCCTGCATGCGCCGCGGCCAGGGCGTCGGCGATCTGCGTCGCGAATGACGCCGTCCGCGCGACCGGCAGACCTCCCGGCGACTCCCTGATGACCGTGCGAAGGTCCTTCCCTTCGAGCAACTCCATCACCAGGAACATCGTCGTGCCGTCCGCCGCGTGGACGTCATCGATGTCGAACACGACGGTGATGCCCGGATGCTGGAGTGCCGCGGCGGTCTCCGCCTCCCGCCGGAACCTGGCCAGGGCGTTGTGGTCGGCGGCCAGATCGGACGGGAGGATCTTGATGGCCACCGGCCGGCGCAGCCGCAGATCGGTGCCACGCCAGACCTGCCCCATGCCGCCCCGCCCGATCGGCCGTTCCAGTTGGTAGCGATCTCGTAGGAGCAGACCGGCTTTGGGGGCCGACTCGTTCTGCAACGTGCTTCCTCCCATCAACAACTGTCAAAGGTGATCACTCAGTCGTCGTCATCCCAGATTTCGACCGGAGTGCCGGCGCCATTCCCAGGGAGAAATAGCCGGGGGAGGGCGGCGTCCGCCCACTCGGCCGGCGCAAGGCGGCCGATACCGAGCCGTTCCCCCGACCGGGTCGGCCACGGGCGCGCCCCCACAAGCCCGGCACCACGCCGTTGATCACGATCAAGGACCATAGTCTCCGCCGGACGATCTCGCGGCCGAACGCCCGAGGTGGCTGCCTCGTCCGTCGGACGGGGCGGCCCCCGGACGATCTGCCAGATCCGAAGTCCGGCCGCACCCTCCTGGCCGAGTTACTGATCCTGCCGAACACGCTGTCCTGATCCTTGCGATACCGGCACTCGTCCACAGCACTGTCCCTGCCGAAAACCTCGTCCGCGCAGGTCAAGCGGCATGTTCGTACTCGTTGAGGATTCCGCCCAGACGTTGCCTTCTTCGGATGTTCAGGTGAGCGATCCGGTCTGGTTCGCTGATCGGCGGAGGCAACGGCTTCAACGGGCGGGCGTTGGCGATGCCCTGATGCGGGCGATGCTCGTTGTAGAAGGTCTCGAACTCGCGGAGGGCGTCGAGCAGGTGCCGCTGGTTCCAGATCAACGTCCGGTTTAGGAGCTCACGGCGGCAGGTCCGCACCCACCGCTCCATCACCGCGTTCATCCTCGGCAACCGCACCCCGGTCAGCACCAACCGGATACCCGCATCGGCCAAGACGACGTCGAACAAGTCGGGGCACTTACCATCGCGGTCGCGGATCAAGAACCGTGCCCGGCACCCCGCGTCCTCCAAGTCCATGACCAGGTTCCGGGCCGCCTGCGTCACCCATGCAGCGTTCGGGTGCGCGGTCGCGCCCAGAACCCGGACACGGCGGGTGTGATGTTCGATGACTGCCAGCACGTACATGCGGGCGCCGGTGAGGGTCACGGTCTCCAGGAAGTCACACGCCAGCAGCGCCTTGGCCTGGGAGCGCAAGAAGCTGGCCCAGGTGACGGCGGAACGCTCAGGTGCCGGATCGACGCCGGCGTCCTTGAGGATCTTCCAGACCGTGGAAGGCGCCACTTTGACGCCGAGCACCAGTAACTCGCCGTGCACCCGCCGGTAGCCCCAGCCCGGATTCTCCCGCACCAAGCGAAGTACCAGCGTGCGGATGGAACGGACGGTCGGTGGGCGACCCGGCCGGTTGGGTCTGGATCGGGCGGCGTGCCGGGCCGCGATCAGGTCGCGGTGCCAGCGCAGCACCGTGTCCGGTCGTACCAGTAACCGCATCCGCCGTAACACGCTGGGACGGAGTCGGTGCAGCAACGCCGCAAGCAGTGCTCGGTCGTGGACGGTGAACCGTATCTGTTCACCGTCGAGCTGGCGCTCCAGCACCGTGATCTGGTGCCGCAGCACCAAAATCTCGGTGTCCTTCTCCCGATCGGTCATCGGAAGCTGACGCAGCACCGCGAACGCGTTAGCCGCAGTCAAGTAGGCCAGTCGCAAGAACACAGCCGCCCATCATCCCGCGGCGACCGCCCTGCCGCCGCCTGTTTCGCAGCCGATCAAGCACGGCGCCCGAGCACCCCTCTACGCCTTCCACCTGCGTGGACGTGATTTTCGGCAAGTGCAGCGTCGGAGCGAAGGGTTAGGAGGTCGTTGTCGCGCTGGATCGCATCCAGGGACAGCGTGCGGTAGCCGGCTTCCCCGAAGAGCACGGTGATGCGGTCGGGTTCCACCCGCATCACCGTTCCGGTTCCCCATGCGGCGTGCTGCACTTCGGCGTGTAGGGGGAACGGGGCCTCTTCGGTCTGGTCCGGCGGGGTGGACGTTCTATTGACACGGTTCGTGGCAGTCGCCCCGGCCTGGCAGATATCGCAGTGCCCGCATGAGCCCAAGTAGGGCTCGCCCAGGTATTCCAGAAGGAAACGGCGGCGGCAATCCGTCGTCTCCGCGTAGGCGCGCATCATGTCGATGCGTGATTCGTCGACGCGGCGGCGTTTCTCGTCGAGTTCCGTGGCGCGTGCCACGGCCTCTTCGGGCGGTGGTCCCTCCTGGACGTATCGCAGGTGTCCGCGGCCGGTCGTTTCCACGGCTCCAGCCTGTTCCAGGAGGTTCACCAGGCCGGTCAGCTTGGATGCGCCGACGCCCAGCGTGGTACGCATCTCGGTTGCCGGGACGGTGCCGCCGTGGGTCTGGAGGAGCGTCGCGGTCTGAAGTAGTTTCTCTTCGTCGGGCTTACCTGCGGCGAAGAAGCGGCGTAGGCCAAGGTCCTGTGAGCGGTAGTACAGGACGGCGGCCGCGGGTTCTCCGTCACGTCCGGCGCGGCCGATCTCCTGGTAGTACGACTCCGGGGATTCGGGTGGAGCGGTGTGGAGGACATAGCGGACGTCCGGCTTGTCGATTCCCATGCCGAACGCCGAGGTGGCCACCACGACATCGAGCTCGTCATTCTGGAACGCCTCGTGCACCCGCTTGCGGTCCGCAGCCTTCATCCCGGCGTGGTAGGAAGCCGCACGCAGGCCCGCCGCGGTCAGTTCCTCGCCGTATGACTCGGCGTCCCGCCGGGTGGCGACGTAGACGAGGCCCAGTCCCTTCCGCCCGCCGACGTCCTCGATCAGCGCCTTTCTCTTGTCCGTCTCCTCGTGAAACCGCCGTACCTTCAGGGACAGGTTCGGCCGGTCGAAACCGCGGACGATCTGCTGGGCCTCCGCCAGCCCGAGCGTCGCGAGGATGTCGTCGCGTACCGGTGGCGAGGCGGTCGCGGTCAGGGCGATGACCGGGGGGTGGCCGAGGCGCTCGATCACCCGGCCGAGCCGCTGGTAATCCGGCCGGAAGTCGTGGCCCCACGTGGAGACGCAGTGCGCCTCGTCGACGGCTATCAGAGAGGGGCGCACGGTGGCGAGCCGCTCCACGACCGACGGCTTGGCCAGCTGCTCGGGTGAGAGGAAGATGTACTCGGCTCGGCCCGCCCGGATCTGGTCCATGGCGTCCTCGCTCGCCCCCTCGGACTGGGCGGAGTTGACCATCACGGCTCCGCCGGCGTCGCGGCCGGTGAGCGCGAGCATCTGGTCCCGCTGCAAGGCGATCAGGGGCGAGATCACCACGGTCGGCCCGGGAAGCAGTTGGGCGGGGACCTGGTAGACGGCCGACTTGCCGCCGCCGGTCGGCATGACCAGCAGGACGTCGCGGCCTCGCAGCAGGTGCTCCATCGCCTTGCCCTGGCCCGGGCGCAGGTCCGGCCAGCCGAAGGTCTCCCTGGCCACCCGGCGCAGCCGGCGGCGCCTGCCCATCCGGCCCCAGACGTCCCGCATGCCCATTCAGTCCTCCTCGCGCCGTGTCACTGCCGCCGAGTTCGAGGGCCGTGCGCCGGCGTGGCACCGACCGTCCTCCCTCGACGGGGGCGACGAAACACGCAGAGATCTTTCTCAGAAGCGCCGACGGAAACGTCCAGCGGCATTGGGCTGCGCAAACGCCCGCCGACCACCTGCCGGAACCGGCCTTCCGGTGGCGTTGCAGTGGATCGGAAGCCTCGGATGTGCCCGGATACCCTGGCTTACCCGGCCACTGCGAAGGAGGCGTCGATGAGCCGCTGGTCCGATCTGGCCGGCGAGAGTTCCGGGGCGGCCTACGCCGCCCGGTTCGCCGACCTCGTCGCCGCCGGGGCGGACGTGCACGGCGAGGCGCGGCTGTGCGCGTCGCTGGTCCCACCCGGTTCGCGAGTGCTGGACGCCGGCACCGGTACCGGACGGGTCGCGATCCGGCTCGCCGAACTCGGTTACGCCTGCGTCGGAGTGGACCTGGACGCCTCCATGCTGGCCGAGGCCCGCCGGATGGCTCCCGAGATGACCTGGATCAGGGCCGACCTGGCCACCTTCGAGCCGCCGGACGCCGATCCCTTCGATCTCGTCGTGGCCGCGGGCAACGTCATCCCCCTGCTGGCTCAAGGCACCGAGCCCGCGGCGATCCGGGCACTGGCCGAGAGCCTGCGTCCGGGCGGGCTTCTCGTCGCGGGGTTCGGCCTGGACGCCGCTCACCTTCCGGTGCCGCCGACCGTGGATCTGGCGAGCTACGACGCCTGGTGTGCAGCCGCCGGGCTGAGCTTCCACCAGCGCTTCGCCACCTGGGACGGCGACGACTACCGCGGCGGCGGCTATGCCGTCAGTGTGCACCGCCGGGGCTCCCGCGCGGACGGGTGATGGTCAGGCGGGGCGGCAGGGACCCGGACGGACGTACGCGCTGGACGAGGTCTTCGGCGCCTTCATCCGCGGGTTCGACCACGAGTCGTCGATGAGCCCGTACGGCGACGAGGGCGACGGGACCTGGCCAGGACTGGTGGAGGCGGTCCCCGAGGAGTTCGCGGCATAGGTGACCGAGCCGGCCTTCTGCAACGATGGCGTTTCAGGTCCCTTCCTGGCGGCCACGGTCTGCCTCTGGCGCCGCCACGACGATCCGTGCTGGCAGAGCGGCGACATCAACTCCCCACCAAGGAAGACCCAGCCGGTTCGGCCTGGCTGTTCCACCTCCTGGCCGACGGCACTCCCCAGGCCTACTGCGACTATGCGTCGCACTACTTCGAGGTGCCCCTCGACCCGGCCAACGTCAGGCAGGTCTTCGAACACCGCACACTGACCACGGACCTCGTCCGCCGCATCAATCCCGACGTGGACCCAGCAGACCTCACTGAAGTCCTCGACTCCGTCGGCCATCCCGGAGTCGAGGAACCCGCGAACAGCCGTCGGCGCTGAGATTGATCACGGTCGGCGTCGTCGTGAGCGGCTTGCGGCTGTCAGAGTCCCCAGGATCTCACCCCGAGCTTTGAGGAGGCGCGGGAGTGTTACGTGTCGCGAGCCACATGGGCCAGGTGTGAAGCGAGGCGGGTGCCTCTGGGTTGGTGAGGAGCCAGAGGACGAAGCTCGCCTGGTACCGCACCCATGAGCTGTTGGACCGGGCAGCATGGCCGAGTCTGGCACGGAGGCCGTCGCCGCAGACCCAGCCGACCTGAAACGCAAGATCGACGCCTGGCAGTTTCCGGCGAATCCATATCCGAAACTTCCCGGCGCGACCTCGTCGCCGACGTGTTGGTCGACATCGACAAGGAGCGGGACATGTACAGCATGGACATCAGTCGGGTCATCATCGCCGACCGCGTGCGCGAGCGGCAGGCCGAGGCGCGCAACGTCCGCCGCGCCCGGCTCGTCAAGGCGCTTAAGCGGTGCCCCCTACGCAGAGCTCTCACCTGCCAACGCCCCCGCCACACGACGGGGGCGTTCTCTTTTTGCGGCATCGGAGTATGAGGAACAGCGGTACCAGAACGTGCGCCGGCGTGCGTGGCCGTTTCGGCGGGGGCTCCGGCGGTGGTCAGTGCGGTGATGAGGTCGCCGAAGGCGGCGGCAGCTTTCGCCCGGGTCGGCGACGGTGGCGATCAGGCGGCCGCCGTCGCGGTGGGCGAGGATGGTCGTGCGAGTCGCCCGGGCCAGTCCGCACAGCCGCTCCTGCCAGGGCGCACCTGGCGCGGTGAACGGCTCGTCTTGTGCGGCGCCGTGGTGGACGTCGACCGGGTGGGCGACCATGGCGTCCAGCAGGGCGGCTCAGTCCTTTCGCGGTGCCGCGAAGAAGGCGCGCAGGTCGGTGGTCACCACGTCGGGGACCTCGAGGGAGGCGAAGTGGCCGCCGGTGGGGAACTCGCTCCAGTGCACGATGTTGGTGTTGTCGCGCTCGGCGAGCGAGCGGATGGTCTGGAAATCGTCGGCGAAGACCGCGACGCCGGTCGGCGCGGTGTTGACGGCCGGTTCGGCGCCGGAGTGCGCCTCGGCGTAGTGGTAGCGGCCCGCCGTGGCCTGGGTGTTGGTGAGCCAGTAGAGGGTGACCTGGGTGAGGATCTGGTCGCGGGTCACCAGGCTCGTGCCGTTGCCGAAGGAGTTGAACAGCTCGCTCCAGGCCAGCTGGCCGACGGGCGAGTCCGCGATGCCGACCGCGACGGTCTGCGGCCGGGAGGCGTTGATCGCGTTGTAGCCGCCGACCGACTGGAACCACTGCATGTGCTCCAGCGCCGCGTACTCCTTGGGCCCGAAGCCGGCGAACTCCTCCGGGTCGCCCGAGGGGAAGGAGAACAGCTGCAGCACGTGCATGCCGAGAAATCCGGGCGGGTCGAGCAGCCCGAGCTCCCTGGAGACCATGGCGCCGCCGTCGCTGCCGTGCGAGCCGTAGCTCTCGTAGCCGAGCCGGCGCATGAGTGCGTCGAAGGTGCGGGCGACCCGCGCCATCGTCCAGTCCCCGCCGGACAGCGGGGTGCTGAAGCCGAAACCGGGGATCGAGGGGACGACTACGGAGAACGCGTCCTCGGCCTGTCCGCCGTGCGCGACGGGGTCGGTGAGCGGGCCGATCATGTCGAGGAAGTCCACGAACGAGCCGGGGTAGGTGTGGACGAGCAGCAGGGGGGTGGCGTCCGGCTCGGCGGAGGGCACGTGGACGAAATGGACGGTCTGGCCGTCGATGTCGGTGAGGTAGTGCGGGAACTGGTTCATCCGCGCCTCCTGCTCCCGCCAGTCGAAGCCGTCGCGCCAGTAGTCGACGGTCTCGCGCAGGTAGCCGTTGGGCGTGCCCAGGTCCCAGTTGTCGACGGCGGCGGGACGGGGCAGCCGGGTGTTGGCCAGCCGCAGGGCGAGGTCGTCGAGTTCGGCTTGCGGGATCTCTACGCGGAAGGGGCGGATCTCGGTGGAAGCGGTCTTCGTCGTCGTCATGCCCTCACGGTAGGACCCATATAGGAAGAGTTACTTCCTAATGGTGCGGCATCATGCAGATCATGCTGGAAACTTCGGCGAGACTCCTCGCCCTGCTCTCGCTGCTGCAGTCGCGACCGTCCTGGCCGGGTTCTGAACTGGCCGAACGCCTCGGCGTGAGCGGCCGCACCATCCGTACCGACATCGCGCGGCTGCGCGAGCTCGGCTATCCCGTGGACGCCACCCGCGGCACGATCGGCTCCTACCGGCTCGGCGCCGGAGCGAAGCTGCCGCCGCTGCTGCTGGACGACGAGGAGGCCGTCGCCATCGCGATCGGGTTGCGCGCCGCGACCGGCATCAGCGGCATCCAGGACAGCAGCGCCCGTGCCCTGGCCAAACTAGAGCAGGTGCTGCCGCATCGGCTGCGCCGCCAGGTGGCGGCGATCCACCAGTCCACCTCGCAGGGGCCGCACAACACCGGGTCCAACGTCGAGGACCCCGAGGTCGACGCGGCGGTCCTGGCACAGATCGCGGAGGCCGTCCGCGACCGCGAATGGTTCCGCTTCGAGTACAACCCCGGGCCCGACGACCGGCCGGGCGAGCTGCCCTCGGGCACGGCGGCGACGTCCGGGCCCAAGCTCGTGGAGCCCTACCGGCTCGTCAGTTGGGCGCGCCGCTGGTACCTGGTCGGCCGTGATCCGCGGACCGGCGCCTGGGCGGCGTTCCGGGTCGACTGGATCACCCCCCGCATGCCCACCCGCCACGTGTTCACCCCGACCCCGCTGCCCGGACTCGACTACACCGGCTTCGTCCTACGCGACGTCGCCTCGACGGGCTGGAAGGTGCACGCCCGGATCACCGTGTTCGCCTCCGCGCAGGAAGTGCTGTCGCGCATCAACGCCACCGTCGGCGTCGTCGAGTCGGTCAGCGACGAGCGGTGCGTCCTGGTGACGGGAGCCGACAGCCTGGAGACCATCGCGGTCTACATCGGCATGCTCGGACTCGACTTCGAGGTCACGGGCCCGCCCGGGCTCATCGACCATCTCGCGGTCCTGGGCGAACGCTACCTGCGCGCGATCAGCCGGATGAGCAAGGGCCACGCCAAGCCCGCCGACAACGATCTCCAGATACCGAATGCCGGCCCATCAGGACCCGGCTGAACTCAACGACCTGCGATCCATCCGGCGAAGCCCCGTCGTCACGGGCGTGATCAGCGGACACCATCACGGCGCATTACCCCAGCTTAAACCACCTAGCTCGATAATCGAGCGGTACGAGTTCAGGACGCTTACTGCCTGAGGGCGGCTGCAGCGCGATCGCCGGCTTCCTTGATCACATCGAGGCGGACGGTGCTTAGGAAGGATGCTCTGGCCTGCGAAACGGACAATAGGAGCGCGTATTTGCCCTGCTGGTGGATGAGCGTGCAAGCACGGGTAGTCCCCTTGCCGTCCTGGTCCTCAATGAGCTGGATCCGCTCGGAGGCGTCACCACGCTGTCGGATGATGTCGCTCTTCAGGGTGCGTCGGTAGCGCCTTCCCTCGAGGCTGTAGGAATAGTTGTGGCAGGCACTTGGCACCTCGGCCGAGACCGACCTTCGGGTGGCCGCATCGGACAACCCCAGGCGAACGGCGCCCAGGTGATCCTCTGGAGCTGCAATGACAATCCCGACCAAGAATGGAATCGCGGCGCGTCGTTCGTCCTTACCTAATTAGGGCAGAGGCGACGGCGGCTCGGAACGCGGTCGAGGGGCCGGTGGCCTGCTCTCCCGGGGTTCCGATACCGCCGCCGAACGCTTCGTCTTTCTGGCGTTGATCAGGGCGCCGCTGGACGGGCGAGCACTGTTAGGGCCTGTTTCTTGGATGGGCTGACGGTGGGCGTTGGTTTGGTCACTGTGGATTGATGGGTCGTGGTGGCTTGACCGATGCGCAGTGGGAGCGGCTGGCGCCGTTGCTGCCGCCGACCGGCGGGCGGGGTGGACGGTGGGTCGATCACCGGCAGGTGATCAATGGGATCTGTCATCGGGTGCGGACCGGTGTGCCCTGGCGTGATCTGCCGCCGGAGTTCGGGCAGTGGATCACCGTCTACAAGCGGTTTCGGCGCTGGTCGGCGGACGGGACCTGGGAGCGGCTGCTTCAGGTGGTGCGCGCCGGGGCCGATGCCGCCGGGGACATCGATTGGCGGGTGTCGGTCGATTCCACGATCGAGCGGGCGCACCAGCACGCGGCCGGCGCCCCGCACCGGCCGCCGCCCGCCCTACTGGAAAAGGGGGACGGCGCCGGGACGAACCAGGACAACCCGTCATGGCGCGAGTTGGTGGCCCTGCTGGAGGAGGTGGCCCGGCAGGCGAAGCACCAGGACGCTCCCGCGGCGGGCTGTCCACCAAGATCCATCTGGCCGCCGACGGCCGCTGCCGGGTCCTGTCCTTCCTGGTCACTCCCGGTCAGTGGGGCGACAGCCCGCAGTTCATCGCGGCCCTGGACGCCATCGGTGTCGCACGGCTGGGGCCGGGCCGCCCACGCCGCCGTCCTGACCACGTGCCGGCCGACAGGGCCTACTCCTCGCGGCCTACTCCTCGCGCGCCAACCGGGCGTATCTGCGCCGACGCGGGATCGGACACACGATGCCCGTGCCGGCCGACCAGCGGCAGCACCGCCGCGACCGCGGACGCCGCGGCGGACGACCACCCGGCTTCGACCCCGAGCGCTACAAGCAACGCAACACCGTCGAACGCGCCATCAACCGCCTCAAGCAGTTCCGGGCCGTCGCGAACCGCTTCGACAAACGCCGCTACCTGCTCACCGGCACCATCACCATCGCCGTCCTGCTCATCTGGCTACGCACCTGATCCAAGAAACAGGCCCTAGATGAGGAGGCTGCCACTCTTCCAGCCGGGGGCGCTCTTCGTGCCACCTCGGGAGCCGGTGTCGGGAGCCAACGCCTTCAGGCTTCCACCGACTCACCGCGACTTAGGCAGGACGTTTCTGCAGGTCAGAGACTCCCCGTTCGACTTGGACGGACCTAGATCGACTTGTCTGATCTGCTTCACACCGAAGAGGTCACTGGTTCGAACCCAGTATCGCCCACAAAACCCCGGCTCAGAGGCATGCTCTCACCGAGAGCATGCCTCTTCGCGCACCAGCCTCCGCCGAACAGGTCGCAAGTTCCCGCGGAGGGGTTACCGCAGGTCACAGCGTCGTCGAGCTGTGCTGTGCGAGTTTGGCGCAGCTCCTGGGGCAGATCTGGGGCACGGATCTTGCCCCAGCCCAACTGTGTTCAGCAGAACTCCTTCACCTCAGTGACTGTGCGTGAAGGGCTCGGCGATCCCGCGGAGCAGTGGGGAGCGTCCCTGATTACGGGCCGGCATGCCGCCCGATCCCAACCCAAGCGTCCAGGTCGCCCACCGACCGCCCGCTCCATCCGGTTGCCGGTACTGCGCTTGGTGCGGGAGAACCCTAATTGGGGCTACGGCGCGTGCACGGCAAGTTGCTGGTGCTGGGCGTCAAGGTGGCGCCTTGCGCGGTCTGGGAGATCCTCAACGACGCGGGCATCGACCCGGCGCCCGAGTGTTCCGCCGCCACCTGGGCCGGGTTCCTGCCTGCAGGTGTATTCCGGAAGTGGACGCCCCTGGACGCCCGCGCAAGCACCCCTTCCAGGAGTTCGGACACCCTGCTTCCGTGCGGCCGAGCCCCGCGCGGCATGCGCCACGACGCCCGGTTCTGCGGTGGCCCCCACCGCAGCGCCGAGGCCGAGGCCGCCCGGCGCCGCGAGACTGCGAGCTCGGCCCGGTGCGGACCCTGCGCGGCGAGACCGCGTCGCTGGAGCTGGTGGTGACCGCGCTCGGCGAGCACGCCCCCGACGCCGACCAGGCGCGCAAGGAACCGGCCGCGCCGAGCAGGCCCGCCAGACCTCCGAGGAGAACTGCCGACGCGCTGAAGGGGCTGCTGGACGGCGCCCTCGCCGACGCCGAGCAGGCGCGAGCCGACGCGCAGGCCGCGCGCCGCCGTGCCGACGAGGCCGAGACCCCCGCGAGCCTCGCCGAGAACCACGCCGCCGATGTCGAGCGGTCGGCGCGTGACACGCGCGCCGACCGCGATGACCAAGGTCGCCGCCGCGCGCCTCACCGCCGCCGAGGGTCGCGGTCGCGTTCGGCGGTCAACTGCGCATCGAGCCAGGCCGCGTTCAGTAGCTCGGCCTCGGTGAGTCGTCCGGCGACCTCCTCGTAGACGGCCTTGGCGGCGCGGTAGGCGTTCAGCGCGTCGTTCTTCTGCTTCTCGGCTGCCTGCTCGGACGCCGCCGTCACCGAGCTGGAGGTCGAACGCGGCGGCCGCGCGGCCGTCGAGGACGAGCTGCGGCGCGCGCTGGAGGACGCGCGCGCGGACGCCGCGGCCGTGCGCGAGCAGCTCGGCGCCGCCACCGAACGCGCCCGCGCCGTCGAGGAACGCGTGCAGGCCCTCGAACGCGCGGCCGAAAGCGAGTAACCCGCCGAGGACGTCGGGGCCCAGTCCCGCGCCGCAAGAGCAGGTGTCGTTAACGGACGTGTCACCGGCCGCGAACGAGTCCGGATCGAGTGTTTTTCCTTCCGCTGGTTGATGCGTTGGTGAGTATTCGTCTCGATCGGAACGGGTCCGGTGGGGATGGGTGAGCTTGTCGAGCACTGGACGGTGTGCAGGGTGACGCCGACCTCGGTCTGGGGACGGGCCCTATTCGGCTTCGGCGAGGATCCTGGTGAGGGCCTCGACGGCTTGTCCGGCGTCTGGGCCCTCGGCGTGGAGGGTGATCGTGGCGCCGGCGGTGGCGCCGAGGCCGAGGACGGCGAGAATGCCGGCGGCGTTCGCGGTGCGGTCCTGGTACCGCAAGGTCACGGCGGACCGGAACCGCGCGGCGGCCTGGGCGAGCTGACCGGCGGGCCGGGCGTGCAGGTTCGCCGGGAGGACGACGTCGGCGGCGGCGATCGTCGCGGCGGGGTCAGAACTTGCTGGCATGGCGGGCCTCCTCGGCGGCGGCGACGACGGCGGACAGGTCGGCCGTGGCCGCCAGGACGGCGGCGGCGACGGCGCCCTCGACGAAGGGCGCGTCGACCATGATCACGGCAGGGTCGGGGTGGTCGGCCAGGACGGCCCGGGCGGTGAGCACCGAGCTGCCCAGATCGGTCAGGACCGCGACCCCCGCCCCGCGGTCGGCCGCGGTGATCGCCTCGCGGACCCTCTCATAGCTCGTGCCGATCCGGCCGTCATCGGTTCCGCCGACGGGCTGGACGGGCACCGTGTCCGGCGCGACCTGGCGGACGAGGTCGGCCAGCCCGTCGGCGAGGTCGGGGCTGTGCGACACGAGTACGATCCCAACTGGTTGCTGCATGAACAGAGACTGTAGATTCCGGAACGTCGTTCAGCAATACCGAACAGCGAGTGAGTGATGATCCAATCTGTGCAACGGGCCGTGGGGATTCTGAGAGAGCTGGCGGGCGCCGGCCGGCGGCTCGGGGTCACGGAGCTGGCCGAGCGCCTGGGCGTCGCCAAGCCGACCGTGCACGCGATGCTGCGGACGCTGGAGGCCGAAGGCCTGGTGGTGCAGGACGCCGACTCCAGCCGCTACGCCCTCGGCCCGGGGCTGGTGCTGCTCGGTAACGCCTACCTGGACGGTCACGAACTGCGCACGCGCTCGCTCACCTGGGCCGACCAGCTGGCCACGCGGGCCGGGGAGGCGGTCTGGGTGGGTGTGCTGGCCGGCGACCACGTCCTGGTCGTCCACCATGCCTTCCGGCCTGAGGGAGCTGTGCAGATCCTGGAGGTGGGGGCGAGCGTCCCCTGGAGCGCCTGCGCGCTGGGCAAGGCGATCGTGGCGTTCGAGTCCGAGGCGGTGGAGGCGCGGCTGCTGGGCGGCGATCTCGCGGTACTGACCGGTGCCAGCATCACCTCGCCCGAGCGGCTGGCGGAGCAGCTCGCCGACGTCCGGCAGCGGGGCTACGCGTTGGAGGAGCAGGAGGCCACGCTCGGGGACGCGGCCATCGCGGCGCCCGTCTTCGATCGGTCAGGGCAGGTCGCGGGCGCCATCGGCGTGGTGGGGCCGGTCGAGCGGCTGCTGGCCGGGCCGCGGGTCGAGGAGCTCGCCGTGGCGGTCCGGGAGACCGCCCGCAACCTGTCCCGCGATCTGGGCGCGGGCCGCGGCCAACTCCGCCGCGCCGCGAGCTGAGCGCGCCCCCGCTGGTGCGCGCTGCCGGTGCGCACTGCCGCTGATGTGAGCCTTGACACACCCTCGCCGGACATCTAGATTCCGACCAGCGTTCACTAATGATGAACGCTGTTCGGAATCACCTGCGAGGAGGTGAGGCGCCGGGCGGCATCGCCCCCCGGCGGCGACCATGGAAGACAACAGCCGCCCGCAAAGACTGCTGGCCGAGATGCTCGGCACGGCGATGCTCGTGTTCATCGGTGTCGGCTCGGTGCCGGCCACCCTCATCGTGGGCGGCGACGCGCCGTTCACCATGGCCCAGCTCGGCATGATCTCGCTGGCCTTCGCCACCGCGGTCGTCGCCGCCGTCCACATGATCGGGCACATCTCCGGCTGCCACATCAACCCGGCGGTCACGCTCGCCCTGGCCGCGACCGGCAGGACGCCCTGGCGCGAGGTGCCCGGCTACCTCGTCGCCCAGGTGGTCGGCGCGGTACTCGGAAGCGCGGCCATCGTCGGCGTGCTCGGGGACAAGGCGATCGACGCGGGACTCGGCATCGCCCAGTACGGCAAGGACGTCGGCGCCGGCCAGGCGTTCACCGCGGAGGCCATCGGGACGTTCCTGCTCGCCCTGGTCGTGTTCGGCGCGATCGACCACCGCGCGCCCGGCGGCTTCGCCGGCGTCGCCATCGGCCTGGCGGTCTTCGCCATCATCATCCCGGTCGCGCCCGCCACCGGCGCCTCGATCAACCCCGCCCGCACGATCGGCCCGATGCTCGTCGGCGCGGCCGGCGGGACCACCGTCCACTGGGGCCAGCTCCCCGTCTACCTGGCCGCCGAGATCGTCGGCGCCGTCGTCGCCGGTTTCCTCTACACGGCCGTGCTCAACCGAACCCCTGAAGCCGCACGCGCCGGACGTCCCGCGGCCGCGCAGGCCGAGAGCGAGGCACTCACCTCATGAAGAAGTTCCTCAACAGCCCCGACACCGTCCTCGGCGACGCCCTGGCCGGGATGGCGGCGGCGCACCCCTCCCTCCGCGTCGACACCGTCAACCGCGTGATCACCAGGGCCGAGCCGGCGCGCGCGGGCAAGGTCGCGCTGATCTCCGGTGGCGGCTCGGGCCACGAGCCGCTGCACGGCGGCTTCGTCGGCACCGGGATGCTCGACGCCGCCTGCCCCGGGGAGGTCTTCACCTCCCCGGTGCCCGACCAGATGCACGCCGCGGCCAAGGCGGCCGACAGCGGCGGCGGGGTCGTCTTCGTCGTCAAGAACTACACCGGCGACGTGATGAACTTCCGGCTGGCCGCCGAACTCGCCGAGGACGACGGCATCGAGGTGCAGACCGTGCTCGTCGACGACGATGTGGCCGTGCAGGACTCGACCTGGACCGCGGGACGGCGCGGCACCGGCGCCACCCTGTTCGTCGAGAAGATCGCCGGAGCCCTCGCCGAGCGGGACGCCGGCCTCGCCGCCGTCGGCGACATCGGCCGCCAGGTCAATGCGGCCACCCGGTCCTTCGCCGTCGCGCTCACCGCGTGCACCACCCCCGGCGCGGGCAAACCCGGCTTCGAGCTGCCCGACGACGAGATGGAAGTGGGCGTGGGGATCCACGGGGAGCCGGGCCGCAGCAGGCAGAAGCTGCAACCCGCCCGCGAGATCGTCGCGGCCGCGCTCGACGCGATCCTCGGCGACCTGCCCGCGCGCCCCGACGCGCGGACCATCGTGATGGTCAACGGCCTCGGCGGCACTCCACTGATCGAGCTCTACCTGCTGTACGGCGAGGTGGCGGCCCAGCTCGCCGACCGCGGCGTGCACATCTCCCGCAACCTCGTCGGCAACTACGTCACCAGCCTCGACATGGCCGGAGCCTCCTTCACCGTCTGCCAGGCCGACGACCGCATGCTGGAACTGTGGGACGCCCCGGTGAACACCCCCGCCCTGCGCTGGGGGCCCTGAACCCGTGACCCGGTGGGGCACGCGCGCCCGCGGGCGCGCCGTGGCCCCCACCCCGCAGCCCGACCGATCACACCGGTGCGGCACCGCACCGGCGCCCACAGCAAGGAATCAGCGTGGACACAACCTCCGGCGGCTTCGACAGCGCCACCGCCCTGGCCTGGGTACGCAGGATCGCCGCGGCGATCGAGCGCGACGCCGACCAGCTCACCCAGCTCGACTCGGCCATCGGCGACGCCGACCATGGCGTCAACATGCAGCGCGGCTTCGCCGCAGTCATCGCCGCCCTCGACGGCCGCGACTTCACCACGCCCGGAGAGGTGCTCGTCACCGCCGGGACCACCCTGATGTCCACCGTCGGCGGTGCGGCCGGGCCGCTGTACGGCTCGGCGTTCCGCGCGGCCGGCAAGCAGCTCGCCACGACGACCGCCACGGCCGACCAGATCCTGGACGGCCTGCGTTCGGGCGCGGAGGCCGTCCAGCGGCTCGGCGCGGCCCGTCCCGGCGACAAGACCATGATCGACGCGTATCTGCCCGCCGTGGACGCCTTCGCCAAGGCCGTCGCCGCCGGCCACACCCTGGCCGAGACCGCCGCGGCCGCTGCCGCCGCCGCCGAGGACGGGATGCGCGCCACCATCCCGATGATCGGCCGCAAGGGACGCGCCTCCTATCTGGGCCCGCGCGGCGAGGGCCACCAGGACCCTGGTGCCACCTCCCTGGCCCTGGTCTTCCGCGCCCTCGCCGAGGCGGTGCGGCCGTGACGGCGCGGGCGGCGGCGTTCACCGGTGCGGTCGCCGAGCCCGGGGCCGCCCTCGGACTCGCCCGCCGCACCGACCGGACGGCCGAGGCGCACCTGCCGCAGCGCCGCCCCGCGGGCGACCCGGTCCAGCTGGTCACCGACGCCTTCGCGGCCGTCGCGGCGGACCTGGCGCGGCTCGCACGGGAACTGCGCCACCGGGGACAGCCCGAAGCCGCCGACATCATGGAGGTCACCGGGTACATCGCCGCCGATCCCGACCTCCTCGCGGACGCCGTCCGGCACGCCTCGCACGGCACGTCGGCGGCCGCGGCGATCGAGCAGGCCGTCGACCGGCACGCCGACGCGATCGCCGCCCTCGACGACCCGGTCCTCGCCGAACGCGCCGCCGACGTCCGGCAGGTGGGCCGGCGCGCGCTCGCCTGGCTCGACGGCCGCGCCGCGCACACCCCGGCCGGGCCCCTCGTGCTCATCGCCCGAGAGATCGGCGCCGCCGACCTGCTCGACGCGCGGACCCCGATCGCCGCCGCCCTCTCGGTGAGCGGCGGCCCGAACTCGCACGCCGCCATCATCGCCCGGTCCCTGTCGATCCCCCTCCTCGTCGGCCTCGACCCCGCCGTCCTGGACCTCCAGGACGGGGTCGAACTGCTCATCGACGGTGAGTGCGGGCTCGTGCGGCCCGACCCCTCCCCGTCGGAACGCGAGGCGGTGCTGGCCAGGCTGGCACGCCTGCGCGACGAGCGGGCGGCCTACCTCTCCGAACGCGACCGGCCGGCGCGGACCGCCGACGGCCACCCGGTGACGCTGCTGGCCAACATCGCCACCCCCGCCGACGCGCGAGCGGCGCTCGAGGTCAACGCCGACGGCTTCGGCCTGCTCCGCACCGAGTTGCCCTTCCTCGACGCGCCCGGGTGGCCGACCCAGACGCTGCACGCCCGCGCCCTGAAGCCGGTCCTCGCCGATCTCGCCGGACGCCCGGTGACCGTACGCACCCTCGACTTCGCCGACGACAAGCTGCCGCCCTTCCTCGCCGCGCAGAACGCCACCGAACGGCTCGGCCGGGCGATGCCGCACATGCTCGCCGCCCCCGACGCCTTCGGCGCGCAGTTGCGCGCCATCCTCACCGCCGCGCCCCCCGGCACCGGCCTCACCATCATGATCCCGATGGTCGCCGACCTCGCCGAGCTGAACGCCTGCCGGCGTCTGCTCCACCAGGCCGCCGCGGCCGTCGACGTCCCGCCGCCACCGCTCGGCATCATGGTCGAACTGCCGCAGGCCGTCGAACGCGTCCACGAACTGGCCGCGGCCGCCGCGTTCATCTCCATCGGCAGCAACGACCTCACCGGCCAGATCCTCGGCCTCGATCGCCGCGACCCCGCCGCCGGACCCGCGATGACCGCCCATCCGCGCGTGCTGACCGCGATCGCCCGCGTCGTCCAGGCCGCCCACCGCCACGGCCGCACCGTCTCGGTCTGCGGCGACGCCGCCGCCCACCCCCTGGTCATTCCGCTACTCCTCGGCCTCGGCGTCGACTCCCTGTCAGCAGCCCCCGCCGGCATCGACGAGATCCGCTACCGCATCCGCCGCCTCCGCATCGCCGACTGCGCCGACATCGCCAGGACCGCACGGGGATACAACACCGCCGAACAGTCATGGGCCCTGGTCCGCGAACGCGCCTGGCTCTGACCCGGCCGCCCCACCATGGCTCAATCGTCCAGGTCGGAGCCGACAGGGCGGATTCGCCGAGGGGCTGATCATCCGGGATGTCTCGGTGGACTCCACCGTGGCCCGGCCGCACCAGCACGCCGCTGGTGCGCGGAAAAGGTGACCACCGCGACTTCACGCAGATCACGGCTGGCTCGCGGACCGGTGGCCTTCGGCTCGTTCCTGGAGTGGGGCCCTGGCCGCCGGGCAGTTCGACCGCGACTACGCCACTCAGCGCGCTGCGATCAACGTCGGCATCGACACGGCTACGTGCGCTGACCACCAAAGTTCACCGGGTTGAGTGTCCGAAACCGTCCCAGCCCTTGACCTTGACGCCGAGGTCAGGGTTTAGCGTCTCGAGCGTGGAAGAGACGAACACCCTTCATGGCCGAGCAGTGCTGGTCACCGGTGGAGGCACCGGGATCGGTCGAGCGACAGCGCGGCAGTTCGCGGCCTGGGGCGCCGAGGTTCTCATCGTCGGCCGGACTGCCGGACGCTTGGCGGAGACAGCCGGGGACCATCCGCGCATCCGGACGTTCGTTGCCGATGTCGCCGAGCCGAACGCGCCCGCCGACATCGTCGCCGCAACGCTGGAGGCGTTCGACCGCATCGATGTCCTGGTCAACAATGCGGCGATCACTCGTCCGGCTCCACTCGGTGCGATCGATCGGAAGGTCGCCCAGGAGCAGCTCGCCACGAACCTTCTGGCTCCAGTGTTCCTCGCCCAACATGCTCTGCCGCATCTGGAGGCCGGCGGCACCATCGTCAATGTCACGTCCAACCCGCCCCACTATGGCTGGCCGAACAACTCGGTCTACGGATCGACGAAGGTGGCTCTGGATTTCCTGACCCACACGTGGGCTGTCGAGCTCGCGCAGCGCGGAGTTCGTGTTCTGTCCGTGGCCCCCGGGATAACGGCGACACCGGTGCTGAGCCATGCCGGTTTCTCCGACGAGCAGATCGCCGCGGCGGGCAAGGAGCTTCAGGCCCGGATCCCGCTCGGGCGTATCGCTCGACCGGAGGAGATCGCCTGGTGGATCGTGAACGCGACGCGCCCCGAGGCCGGTTACCTCACCGGTACGATCATTCGTGTCGACGGCGGGCTGAGCGCGGCTGGATGAAGATAGGGCAATGCTGATCGGAGAACTGGCGAACGAAGCAGGAACCACCATTCGCGCACTCCGGTATTACGAACAGCAGGGCTTGCTCCAGGCCCGGCGATTGCCGAACGGTTACCGGGAGTATGACGAGACGTCGATCGGGCGGGTGGGCAACATCAAACTGCTGCTCTCACTCGGTTTCACCGCCAACGACGTCCATGCCTTCCTGGCCTGTCTCGATCAGAACATCGCCGATGGTCCCCTCTGTCCCGCGAGTGCGCGGGTCATCGCCCGGAAGCTCACCGACGTCGAGGGGAAGATCGCCGCGCTGGGTGTCGTCCGCAAACGTCTCGTCGACGTACTGGCCCAAGCCGAAGGCTAGCCTCGATCTTTCACAGGCTCGGTCGGGCTGCGGAGCGACCCGACCGAGCCTTGTCGCCGTAGACACCCGCAAACGTCCACGATCGGCAGATCCGTCAACACCGGGGAGCGCGAACTGGTGCGGCGGGGGCGGTGGCCAGGTCGGTGCCGCACCGCCGGGTCGCCTCGATCCGGTTGGGGCTTCGTCGGTCGCTGGGAGTAGGACCAGCGACTCATGTGCGCTTTTAACGGCTCTAACTAGGGTCGACCTCATGCAATCAACGGGAATCGCTCATCGCGAGGTGCCGGAGCGTAGGCGCCACACTTTGGAACGGCTCGCTGCCGAGCGGGATATATGGGTGTCGACAGCTCACCCCGATCACGGCCCGCACCAGGTGCCGTTGTGGTTTTCGTGGGATGGGCGAGCGGTATGGATGTGCACCAGCGCGACCGCTGTGACTGTGCGTAACGTCCGCGAGGAGCCGCGTGTGCGCCTGGCCCTGCCGGACACTTTCGACGTGGTGCTTCTACAGGGGGAGGCGGAGTGCTTCCCAGACCAGGACGTGCCCGAGGACGCTGCGAACGCGTTCGCCGGCAAGTTCGGATGGGATCCGCGCACCGAGGACGGCCCTTTTGTATATGTACGTGTGGAGCCGAAGACAGTGCGCGCTTGGCGGGGGGAACCAGAACTGCGCGGCAGGGTCATCATGCGTGACGGGGTGTGGCTGGGGTAGCGGTCGTCCTGGCGGACGGTCTCTCCCTCCGAGCCGGACGGCCGCTCGAAGCACTCATAAGTCTGATGGGCGGATGGGTGAGGTAGTGGACCGTTCACCCGGCGGCCACCGCGATCGCCCATGCGATGTACAGGGCGTTGACCACCAGCCGGGCGGCCACTCCCACGGGTCGTTCGAGCAGGCGGGGCCGGTCGCGGCGGGCATGCCACAGGGCGTCGAGGTGCGACGGTAGATAAGCGGTGATCAATACGGCGGAGGCCCATCCACCCGCCTGTCTGCAGACGAGCAGGAGCCCGCCCACGGCGATCTCCGCGGCACCGCTCAGTGCGATGATGGCGCTGGCAACTCCGAGCCAGCACGGGACCAGCGAACGGAAGTATCCGGGAACGACGAAATGCGCGACCCCGACCACGATCAGGAAGGCGGCCAGTGCACCGGCGGCGAGAGCATGCATGCATCAACCCTCTTCCCGGCCCCGCACGCACGGCTTGAACGAAACGACCGCCTCCTCCTTGCTCCCGGGCTCACGCTCTTCAGCCAAGGCGGGCCCTTCCACGTCACCGAGCACCGGCACCCGGCCTTCAAGATCGTTTTGCCGTTCGGCGGCCAGGTGACCGTGCATCCGTCCGGCGACCGTCCGATCACCGCGCCCGGTGTGATCGTGCCGCCCCAGTACGCCCATGCCTGCTCGACGGACTCCGGCTTCGCGGCCCTGTTCGTCGACCCCTGGCTACTGCCGTCCGCTCTCGCCCCCACCACGCTGGACGCCGGCACCGTCCGGCGCCTCCTTGACGCCTCGTGCATGGTCGAGGTCACCGGCCTCACCGGGCAGGGTCCGGAACTCGATCCGCGGGTGGTGCGTGCCCTCCGCGCCTGCCCCGGCGAATCCCTGGCCGCCATAGCCGCCGAAGTAGATCTCTCCGCGTCTCGGCTGCGCACACTCGTCCGAGCGGCCGTCGGCATCCCGCTCGTGCGGCTCCGCCAGTGGGCCCGCTTGAAAACCGCGGTCTTCGCCCTACCGCACGCATCGGTCGCCGCCCCCGCCGCCGCCAACGGCTTCGCCGACCAAGCCCACCTCGCCCGGACGAGCCGGACCATGCTCGGCCGCACCCCTGCCTCACTCCGCTGACGCCGCCGTAGCACGTTCACCTGCCGGGCCGCACCGGCCCTATCCTCGGCCTACGAGCAGATTTCGCCGACACGGCGTTGATGGCAGACCTGGCCGGCGTTGAGGCGCGCGGCCCTGGAAGCTGTGACGGTCGGCATCTGTCCTGACCCCGCTCATCCGAATCGCCTCGCTGCTAGGTCCGAGACGCACGCCGGGTGGCCGACACGGCCTTCCTCTGTCTGTGAGCTTCCCAGTCGCTGTCGTTCAACGAATCACGCCCCGCGGCCGCTGCACCGCCGCGCGACTGCGGCCGTGCCGACGGTGATCGGCCCGCCGCTACGAGCCCGAGCCGATCTTCTGCGTTCCCCGGGACTCGGCGATCAATTCAGGGTGTAGCCGCCCTTGATCAGGGGTGCGTCGGCCGCTGGAGCCATGCACCGCGAAAGTTCGCCTTCTCCGGGAAGGGGGGCTCCGCTCAGCCCGATCCGGCTGGGGCCGGCGTTCCGTCCAGCGACGTAAAAGCTGACTCCCATGCGTGTGTGTTCTTTCAGCATGTCCTCCCAGGGTCCACCGGGCGTGACCCGGGTGAGCGTGCCTGTGACGGTCGCGGTGGGTCCGCCGGTGGTGAGGCAGTCCACCTTCAGATCGCCCCAGTTGGTGAACCAGGCCCCGTCCGGCAGCTTGAACCGGTGGGAGATCCGGAAGGTCCCCCACGATCGTGTGGGCCGCCAGGCGCCGTTGGGATCGAAAGTGGCGTGCGCGTCGACGGTGACCTGGATGTCGTTGTCGGGTGCTGGGAAGTACATCCTGGCCCAACCCTTGAGGTGGGTGGCGTTGGCGCCCCCGGGTGGGATGCTGCTGTGGGCGCGCTTCGCCGGGACGGGCGCATCGGCCGCCGCCCATCCCGTTTGGGACGCCGCGGTGATCCCGACAATGATGGTGGCGGCTAGGCCGATGGCGACGGCCGACCCCAGGGCGAATGTGCGGCGGTTCCCGTTGCTCATGTGTGCACTCCGATCAAGGACGTCATGTCTTGCTCTTCGAGCTTCTCGACCGGCGCACGACCGCGGTTCCCCCTTCCGGGGGATCATGATCACTCCTGCGGGTGAACGTGCGGCCGGAAAGCTAACGCCTACCTGGACCGTCGAGGATGCCGCGGACAGAACTTTGGATGCGCTTCGTATCAGCACCAGCGGGCTTGTGACTGGGCTCGCGGGCGGAATTGGGCGCGGCGTTGGGGCCGGGCTCGCGGCCGGACTCGCCGCTGACTCCTGGCAGTCCCGGTCGGAAGCGAGAACCCGGATCGGCCGGGTTCGCCGATCCAGGTCGCCGGGTGGAGCGGAGATGGGCGGCGCACAGTGCGAGGGCGGTCAGGCCGGTCAGCGCGTAATAGTTGCCGAAAGGCAGGTCGGCGCCCTGCCGGGCGTACTCACCAGCCGCCTCGCGACTCGGAGATGAGCCACGACGCCCTCCGGTGTGCGGTTCACCCTCGGGCCACGGCGGAGAACTCTGCCTTCCTCGCCTGGGCGGAAAAGTCTGGACCGCTGCGCAGCGCTTCCCCATCGGGGCACGGCGGCGGGTGAGCCCGAGCGGGAGAGGTCAAGGCCGGGGCAGCATTCCGGTGGCCTGGGCGAAGTCGTGGACTACGGCGTTGTCGGTGCCGGTGGGCCAGACGGGGGCGCAGATCACCGGCGGCAGGCCGGACACCGGCACGGTGACGACGTGCGGGTTGTCCGGGCGCACCGCGGCGACCGTCAGGTGGATGGCGTCTCCGGCGGCGACCAGGACGATCGCCTCCTCAAGCGAGGCGGACCTGTGCTGGTGCACCCGGCGCAGCGGGGCACCTCCGGGGGTGGCCGGCGGTATCCACAGGTCGGCGAGCCTCTGCGGCATGCCGCTCGGATACAGGATGTCTTGATCGGCCAGTTCCTCGGCGTCGACGGTGACACGCCGAGCCAGGGGGTGCCCGGCCGCCACCAGCACCGCGCGTTCCTCGCGCAGCCAGGCGGGGCCGACGGTGAACCCCATGGCCTCCACGGGGGCGGGGTCGGCGGGCAGCCAGCCGACGAAGACGTCCACCGGCCAGTCGTCCCCCCAGCGGGACGGGTCGGTGTTGGGGTGCGCGGAGCGCACCAGGGCGCAGTGCGGCTGGGCCCGCTCGAACGCCTGGATCGGCCCGTCGACGACGGAGCCAGGAAGGCTGGTCGCGACGCCGACGCGCAGCACCTCGGTGCCCGCGCCGCTGCGTGCCTCCTCCAGCGCCCGTTCCATCCGCTCGTATGCGGGGCGCAGTTCGGCGCGCAGGCGTTCGCCCAGCGGCGTCAGCCGGACCCGCCTGCTCGTCCGCTCGAACAGCGAAGCGCCGACCCGGCGTTCCAGCGCGCGCACCGCCTGGCTCACGCGAGGCGCGGACACGCCCAGCCGCCGGGACGCGCGGCCGAAGTGCAACTCCCGGGCGACCTCCAGGAACGCCTCGATCTCGCGGATCTCCATGCGCCCATTGTGACGCCTGGCTTAACGACCATGGCGCGATCGGTCATTGATCACCCTCGCCCGCCCGGCCAGCCTGGAAATGCTATGGGACTCGAAGAACACATCCCCGGGGACTTCCTGCTCACGACCGTCGAGAAGGCGGCGGGGCTGGCGCGCGCGTCATCGATGTGGCCGATGACGTTCGGCCTGGCCTGCTGCGGCATGGAGCTGATGGCCGTCGGCGATCCGCGCCACGACTTCTCACGGTTCGGCATGGAACGAGCCTCGGCGACGCCGCGCCAGGCCGACCTGATGGTCGTGGCTGGACGGGTGAGCCAGAAGATGGCCCCGGTGCTGCGGCGGCTGTACGACCAGATGGCCGCCCCCAAGTGGGTCATCGCGATGGGCGTGTGCGCCTCGTCGGGCGGCATGTTCAACAACTACGCCGTCGTGCAGGGCGTCGACCACATCGTGCCGGTCGACATCTACCTGCCCGGCTGCCCGCCCCGCCCGGAAATGCTGCTCGACGCCATCGTCAAGCTGCACGACAAGGTGCGCAACACCAGACTGGGCGCACACCGCCGCACCGAGGTCGTCCAGCAGGAACGGGCCCGCCTCACGCAGCTCCCGCTGATCGACATGCGCTCCACCGCGGAGTAGGAGGCGGGCGACGCGGCGACGCCCTGGTCGGGCCGGGGGAACCCTGCGCCGGCGGGCCCCTGGGGAGGTCAGGAGCCGAGAGACCCACCGACCAGTGGTCCTCGGCGCCTTTGCCGGTCGGGCCGAAGAGCCGACACCGACCCGGCGGCATCCCGCCGAGCACGCGCGCATCATCATCGACCCGAAGCACATCCCTGCCCGGCGTCCTTGCCATCCGGCTCGCCCGTCGCGGCCAGGTCGTCATCGGCCAGATCGATCCCGCTACGGCGGTTCGCCTCCCAGAGCCTGGGGCGGCCGCGAGTTACGGACAGCGCGGTGGAACCAGCCGATCAGATACCGGGCCACAGCGGTCATCGTCTGCATGCGGAAGTGGACCTCGCGCGAGGTGGTCGTGCCCGGGTGCGGCCCATTGGTATGCGTCATTCACCACAGGCCGCGGACGAGGCCGCCGCCCTCTCGCTCGGGCAGGTGGCCGTTGTCTCTGGGATAGGCGATGGCCCTGCTGCCGTCGCCCTACTGGTTCTGCGTGAATCCCTTGGTCGCCGCCGAGTGGATGATCATCGACTCCGGTATCGCGCGGATCTGCCCATTGGCCGCCTCGAAGCTCTGCTCGACGAAGTTGGCAACCGCCTAGCGATGGTGGTTGAGCCGGCCCTGTTCGAACCGCCTGCCGACCGTCCAGATTGCTTCGACACGGTGATTTGACAGGGAAGCAGAGCACCGCCGCCAAGAAGGTCCGCGCCGCCACGCGTCAGGGCGCCAAGTACACCGCTGCCCTCCGTGAGGCCAGCGGCCTTCACCTTTCCGCCCCACCTCGCCCCCCCTTCGACGACCAAGCGCTGGCCGAGGGTGAACGCCTGGCCGTGGAGGGCTGCGAGCGCTTGCGGCTGCGAGCGCGCTGCTGCCGGTGCGCATGGCCGACCCGACCCCGAGGTGGCTCAGCCGCGGATGCAGGCCGAGGAGGAGGGCCACCGCCCCCCAGTGGCGGCGGTGGGCGTCGGCGGAGGCCACCGTCGACGGGTAGTGCTGCGCGAGACCCGGTACGGGCCGAACCGCTCGGAGTACACCTCGCACCGGCGCCAGGACTGCGCTGGCAGGCCGCGGTCCGGCTCGACCTGACGCGCGGAGGGAAGGTGCTGGGTGAGGACTTCGCGGGCAGCACCTCGAACTGGCAGACCGTCGGCTGGTGCGTGAGCCGGGACGACGCCCGCCAGATCGCCCGCGCCTACACCGCGCACCGCGGTGACTACGCCCGCGCTGACCTCGCTGAACGGTGCGCGTCGGTTCCTCCTCGGGACGTCAAGTGGTTCGCTGTGCAGTTCGGTGAGGCGTCGGTGCGGCCGGCTCTCGAAGCGCAGGAGCCCGCCGTCTCGTTCGGGTATCAGCCCCGCAAGCCATGAGGAGAGCGCGCAGATGAGCGGCGGTGCGCCGTTCAGGGTGCCGGTGGAACGCCTCACCCGGGCATCAGCGAGCCTTTCAGCGTTCCGCTGTGGCTTGCGACCAGGCAGATGATCAGCCTGTCATGGGCTTCCCAACCGCTCCGCGTCGGCTGCGCGCTCCTTGCCCACAACGGTGCGCGGCTCCGCGGCGCCGAAGGTCATGGCCCACAGCGTCCGGCAGCCCTTCTTCGCAGTCGTGGTCTCCGCCCGCTTTCCCGGCCATTCGTCGCCGGGCACCGTGAAGACCCCCAGCACCTGGACTTCGTGGTCGGACCCGCAGCCGATGAGTTGCTCGTCTTTGTCCAGCCGCCACTTCTCGACGCATTCGCCGGCTGTGAGCCCGCCGATCTCCGTCGAGCCCGCGGACCGCGCTGACCGGAAAGATCTGGCCGGGGCCGACCTCACCGATCTGGTCAACGTCGGCCGGGCGGTGGCCGGCTACTTCGCACGCGTCGGGATCACCCGCAGCGACACAGCTGACGGGCAGGGACCCGATCGAACTGTACGAGCAGATGTCGGCCGCCTGCGGTGAGGCCCTGGACCCGTGCCTGCTCGACACCATCATGTCCGCCGTGGACCAGGCCGAAGGGCGACCCGCCCGCCCATGGTGGCACTACACCCCAGAACGCAAACGGCTGCTTACCGCAACCAGACCCACCACCAACGAAGACGCTTAGAACAAGGAACATGCAAACGCGACCTCATCGTCGGCCAGCCCCAGCACCTGACGGACATGCCCCGCCACCACAGGCGGGACCTCGGCCAGCTTCGGAAAATACCCCCCCAACCGCTGGTAGGTCGTCCTCGTGGGCCTTGACAGCGCCCTGTTGAGTTCGGGAGATCGCGCCGAAAGCAGCGTCACCGTCTCGTTGATGCAGCGCCAGTGGTGCCGGCTCGGTGTCGAGGTGAGTTCGCCCGAGGATGGTGCGAGCTGGGTGGCGTTCCTGCGTGGGCTGGTCGCCCGTGGTGCTGGACGTGACCGGGAGGACCTTCTGACCGAGCGTCATGGGCCCGGCACCGCATTTCCGGCTAACGTGATCCATCCACCGGGACGAAAGCCGCTTCCTGCCCGTGAGTCCGCAGCTGCCGGCTTCCCTTGTGGCTCCCAAGCGCCGTTCGGGGAGCCGTGGAGAGGCTCCGATTCAGCCCTCTGAACTGCATCGAACTCTGTCGGGGCGGCGGGATTCGAACCCACGGCCCCGTGACCCCCAGCATCGTGATATACGTCCGAGGGCTCCACCCTCGTCCAGATTGAGCTTCCGCCGGCGCCGCTCACCAAACCCACGGGAACGGCGGCAGATCCGATGTGAACCGGATGTTACGAGCGTGTGACCTTTCTCGAAGAGAAGGGTGATATGGATCACGTTGTGCCGAAAGGGGCGAGCTTGAAGAGGTGAGTTACGGGGCGTGATTGGCTATGCGAGATTTCGGCCTTGTCTCGGTGAGTTGAGTCGAGTAAGTATGGAATGTGTTGATCGCCAATGACGCGACGCTCCCGAGTGACCACGGGTCGATGGCCGGCCTCACGCATCGGGGCACCCGTTCCGGGAATTGGTCTCTTCCGGGATGGGAACGTTCTAGGCGATCTCGCATCGATGTTCCTGACCGTCCGGGGTGGGCGCGCATGACCTGCCGCCCTTCAGTGACACAGCCAGGGGAATATATGCGGGTCCTTCTCGTCGAAGACGACGCCGAGTTCAGTGAGGAATTAGCCGGCCGGCTGGAAGAGCAGGGAATGGACACCGTCGCCGTCGATCAGGGGAGGGCGGCACTCGAGCACTGCGCCGAGGTGGACATCGTCCTGCTGGATCTCATGCTCCCGGACCTCGACGGGTTCGCGGTCTGCCAGCTGATCCGCAACAGCTCCACCGTGCCGATCATCATCGTCAGCGGCCGGGACGACGAGTTCGACAGGGTGCTCGGCCTGCGGATGGGCGCGGACGACTTCGTCGCCAAGCCCTACCGGGTCCGCGAGCTCACCACCCGGATCGAGGCCGTGGTCCGGCGCGCCCGCGGGGCGTGGGCGGGCGGCGATTCGGTCAAGGAACTCGGCGGGGTCCACCTCGACCTGCGGCTCCGGCGGGTGCTGGTGAACGGGGAGGAGGTCGCGCTGACGCGCAAGGAGTTCGATCTGCTGGCGTTCCTGGCCTTCGAACCCGGCCGCACGTTCACCCGCGGCCAGATCATGGAAGAGGTCTGGGGGCACGACGGCGCCGGCGACACCAGGACGCTCGGCGTGCACATGACGGGGCTGCGCAAGAAGCTCGGCGTGGCGGGTCTCATCGAGACCGTGCGCGGCGTGGGATTCCGCCTAGTCGCCTGACATGTGGTCACGGATCTTCGGGGGTCAGCTCGCGCTGACCCTGCTCGCGCTGTCGGCGGTCGTGCTGCCCGCCGGACTGCTCATCGGCCACTGGGACGTCCTCGCCACCGCCGGCGGCAGTGCGCTCGTCGCGGTCGGCGCGCTCGCCGTTCCCCTGAAGTTCTGGCTGCTCGAACCCGGCCGCGCGCTCGCGGACGCGGTCCGGGGGCTGCGGGCGGGCGACATCGAACGGCTGGCCGCGCACCGGGCGCCGCCCTGGCTGCGGGAGCTGCTCGACTGCGTCCATGACATAGCCACCGCCCAGCAGAGCAACGCGTTCTTCCTAGCGGACGTGGCGCACCAGCTGCGGACCGAGATCCAGTTGCTGCAGATCCGGCTGGAGGGCCTGGACGGTCATGTGGACGAGGCCGGCAGGCGGCTGCACTCGCGTGCGCTCGCCGACACCGAGCGCCTGCACAGCACGCTGACCGAGCACCTGGAGCTGGCCAAGCTGATCGAGGTCAGGCCGCCGCTGGAGATCGAGATGTGCGAGGTGGTGGTCGAACGAGCGGGCGCCTGGTCCGACGTCGCGGACCGGCACGGCATCACGATCCGGACTCTGCTGCACGGCAGGGCCGTCATCCTCGCCCGGAGCGGGATGCTGGAGCAGCTACTGGACATCCTGCTCGACAATGCGGTCCGTCATTCGCCCCGGGCGAGCACCATCATCGTCTCGGTGCAGGTCGGCGGGCGCGACACCACCCTCCGCGTGGTGGACGAGGGTCCCGGCATGACCGCCGAGGAGCGTGAGCGCGCCACCGTGCGCGGCTGGCGCGGCGAGCGGGAGAAGGGGGAGGGCCGCGGTCTGGGCCTGTCGATCGCCGGGATGCTGGTCGGGGCGAACGGCGGCCGGCTGACCCTCGCGGAGGCCCCCGGCGGCCGGGGGGTGGACGCGCGGTGCACGTTCCCCGTCATCAATCCCGGTGCCGCGGCGGTCGTGGACGACGAGGACGACGAGGACGACAGCGTCCCCGTCAGGTGACCCCGGGCCGGTCAGCCGGCCTTGGTGGCCTTGCCGGCCCTGGCCTCGCCGGTACGGGTGGTGGCGCGCTGGGCGAAGGTACGCTCCACGTCGGCGCCGTCGTAGTACGTGCGGCCCGCCCGGGTGCGGCGGTTCCAGCGGTGCTCGCTGGCAAGGCGGTAGACGCTTCCGGTCGGCAGCCGCCAGAGGCGGGCCACCTCGGTCGCCGTCAGCCAGGCGGCAGGGGCGGGGGAAGGCGTCGGCTCCAGGGCCTCCGCCGATTTCGCCGAGTCCGCCGGTCCCGGATGACGGTCCAGACGGCGGCTGAGCCCGAGCCATTCATGCGCGGCCCAGCGATGTTCCGCGTCGGCCGAGCACACGATCTCACCCGGAGACTCGTGCGGCCTGACCAGGGCCACCAGCTCTCCGGCGCAGCCGCTCTCCACGCAGGCGGCCCCGACCGGGACCCGGCGGCGGCCGTCCGGGCGGGCCACCCGGCGGGCGCCGCCGGTCAGCCGGCCGATCTCGCGGGCGAACTCGGCGGCGGATTCGTGCCCGCACAGCCAGCCGAGATGGCGGGTCAGGAAGCAGCTCAGGCCGGCCGCCGTGCGGCGCGGGCGCGCGATGCCGCGTTCGTCCGCGACCAGGGCGCTCCATGAGCCGAGCACCGCGCGGATCGCCGCCCGGGCATCGGCGGCAGCGTCGTTGAACGGGAGCCCAGGCAGGGGTCCGCCCGAGGTGCGGCCGACGGAGACCCGCTGTTCGGAGCCGCCGAGGAGACGGCCGCACTCCTCGTACAGCACGGGCAGCAGGGACAGGTCGTCGGCGAGCGCGCCGGCGCAGGGATCGCACAGGCGCGCGGCCCCGGCCACGGTCCGGCGGCAGTTCGGCGCCTTACAGATCGAATTCGTCACCCGCTTCACGCTAGAGAGCACGCCAGGCCGCCAACAAGACGGCCGCGCAAGATGTTCACTAACTTCGGCTTCAAAATGCTAAGCGGTGCCTGACATAGCCCTTTCTAATCTTGTCTAGCGTTCTTCGAATCTCGCTTCATGAAAACTTAGAACGCCCCTCTCTTGTCATTCAATGGGATTCCGAAGAAGCTATCAACTACCGTCCCAACGAGTGTCTTCACCTTCCGGTCGCGCATTTCTCCGGCGGGTGGCGAGGAATCGAGGAGTCGCACGTGGACGCCGAAGTGATCGTCGTGGGCGCGGGTCCGGCGGGAATGATGCTCGCCGGTGAGCTGCGCTTGGCCGGGGTCGATGTCGTGGTCCTTGAACGGCTCGCAGAGAGAACCGGGGAATCACGCGGCCTGGGGTTCACCGCGCGCACGATGGAGGTCTTCGACCAGCGCGGACTGCTGCCGCGGTTCGGCGAGATCGAGGTCAGCAATGTGGGCCATTTCGGTGGCGTTCCGGTCGACTTCGCGGTGCTCGACGGTGCGCATCAGGCGGCCAAGACCGTCCCGCAGTCGCAGACCGAAACGGTGCTGGAGGAGTGGGTCACCGCCCTCGGCGGCGACATCCGGCGCCGCCACGCGGTGGTCTCGGTCAAGAACCTGGACGACCGGGTGGAGGTCGAGGTCGAGGGATCGGAGGGTGCCCACACTCTCACCGCGCCATACCTGGTCGGTTGTGACGGCGGGCGCAGCGCCGTCCGCAAGGCCGCCGGGTTCGACTTCCCCGGCACGGCGGCCACGATGGAAATGTATCTCGCCGACGTTCGCGGGCTCGACCTCGAACCGCGCATGATCGGCGAGACCCTGCCGGGCGGGATGGTCATGGTCGGCCCCCTGCCCGGCGGCATCACCCGCCTCATCGTCTGCGAGCGCGGCACGCCCGCCCGCCGCCGGACCGCGCCGCCGGAATTCGACGAGGTGGCCGCGGCGTGGAAGCGGCTCACCGGCGACGACATCTCGCACGCCGAGCCGGTCTGGGTGAGCGCGTTCGGCGACGCCACCCGCCAGGTCACCGAGTACCGCCGCGGCCGGGTGTTCCTGGCCGGCGACTCCGCGCACATCCATCTGCCCGCCGGAGGCCAGGGCATGAACACCGGCATCCAGGACGCGGTCAACCTCGGCTGGAAACTCGGCGCCGTCGTCAAGGGCCGGGCCCCCGCCGGGCTTCTCGACACCTACCACGAGGAACGGCACCCGGTGGGCAAGCGGCTGCTCATGAACACGCAGGCACAGGGCCTGCTCTTCCTCAGCGGCCCCGAGGTGCAGCCCCTCCGCGACGTCATGCGCGAACTCATCGGCTACGACGAGGTCTCCAAGCATCTCGCCGCCATGGTCAGCGGGCTGGAGATCCACTACGACGTCGGCGGCGGCACGCATCCGCTGCTCGGCCGCCGCATGCCGAACCTCGCCCTGGACGGGGACGCCCGGATCGGCGGCAGCACCGAGGCGCTGCGCGGCGGCCGCGGGGTCCTGCTCGATCTGGCGGACAATCCCGCGCTGCGCCGTCGTGCCGCCGGATGGGCCGACCGGGTGGACATCGTGACCGCCAAGCCCCGCGGCGCCACGCCGCCCTCCTGGCCCGACGGCACCGCGGCCGTCCTCGTCCGCCCCGACGGCCACGTCGCGTGGGCGGCGCCGGGCAGTCACGCCGACCTGCCGATGGCCCTGCGGCGCTGGTTCGGCGACCCGCGGTGACGGCGGACGCGACGGCCACCCTGGACGCGGCGGACCGCCGGGTTCTCGTGGTCGGCGCGGGCCCGGTGGGCCTGCTGCTCGCCGGTGAGCTGCGGCTGGGCGGCGCGGACGTCACCGTGCTCGAACGTCTCCCCGCCCCGACGACCGAGTCCCGCGCGTCCACCCTGCACGCCCGCACGATGGAGCTCTTCGACGCCAGGGGGCTCCTCGACGCGTTCGGCACGCTGCCGAACGACGCGATGGGCCACTTCGGAGGCATTCCGCTCGACCTGACGCTGCCGACCCCCTATCCCGGCCAGTGGAAGGCGCCGCAGACCGTCACCGAGGCGGTCCTCGGTCGGTGGGCGGGCGCCCTGGGCGCCGACATCCGCCGTGCGCACGAGGTGCACGGCCTCACCGTCCATCAGGACCATGTCGTCGCCGAGGTTCGCACGCCGGACGGCCCGGCCCGCTTCCGCGCCGGGTATGTCGTCGGCTGCGACGGCGAGCAGAGCACGGTCCGCAGGCTGATCGGCGCGGACTTCCCGGGCCGGGACTCCAGCCGCGAGCTGATCCGCGCGGACGTCGACGGCGTCCAGATCCCGGACCGCCGCTTCCAGCGGCTGCCGGCGGGCCTGGCCATCGCGGCCCGGCGCGGCGACGGCGTCACCCGGGTGATGGCCCACGAGTTCGGCCGCGCGGCCGTCCCGCGGCTGGGCGCTCCCACGTTCGATGAGATCACCGGCATCTGGCGGCGTGTCACCGGCGAGGACATCGGCGACGGTACGCCGCTGTGGGTGGACGCCTTCGGCGACGCGTCCCGGCAACTGGCGCGCTACCGGCACGGCCGGGTGCTGTTCGCCGGCGACGCGGCCCACGTCCAGATGCCCGCGGGCGGCCAGGCCCTCAACCTCGGCCTGCAGGACGCCTTCAACCTGGGCTGGAAGCTCGCTCTGGTCACTCGGGGCAGGGCGCCTGCCGCTCTGCTGGACGGTTACCACGACGAACGGCACGCGGTCGGCGCGCGGGTGCTGGCCGGCATCAGGGCCCAGGCGCTGCTCCTGCTCGGAGGCCCCGAGGTGGACGCGGTGCGGGCGGTGTTCGCCGAGCTGGTCGACCATGAGCCGGTCCGCCGCCACCTCGCGGGCACGATCTCCGGCCTCGACATCCGCTACGGCATCCGGGACGGGACGAACCCGCGTCAGGGAAGCCGCCTCGTTCCCGCCGACCCCGCTCCGCTTCGGACGGGCCGCGGCCTGCTGCTCGACCCGTCCGGCGAGCTGCGCCGCGTCGCCGCCCGCTGGGCCGACCGGGTCAGCACGGTCACCGCCGTGGCCCCGGCGGAGGGCGGTTGCCTCGTCCGCCCGGATGGTTACGCCGCGTGGGCCGCCACCGGCACCGGCGACGGCACGAGCCTCGCGGCGGCGCTCGAACGGTGGTTCGGACCTCCGACGCCCACCTTCACCCCGGAAACGCCAAGAACACCGAGAACCCCGCGAATCCCGGAAACCCCGCGAACGACCCGGCGATCAACCCCGAAACGGAGTGCGGAGATGGACAGGTTCACCGGCAAGACGGCCCTGGTCACCGGGGCCAGCCGCGGGATCGGACGGCAGATCGCGACCCGGCTCGCGAGCGAGGGCGCGCTGGTCGCGGTGCACTACTCGGGCGGCCGGGAGGCGGCCGGCGAGGTCGTCGCCGCGATCGAGAAGGACGGCGGCCGGGCCTTCACCGTCCAGGCCGAGTTCGGCAAGCCGGGTGACGTGCACCAGCTCTTCCTCGAACTCGAACACGGCCTCAAGGAGCGCACCGGCTCGGTCGATCTGAACATCCTCGTCAACAACGCCGGCGTGATGGGCGGCACCGCCCCTGAGGAGACCACCCCCGAGAAGTTCGACGAGCTCTTCGCGGTCAACGCCAAGGCTCCGTTCTTCATCATCCAGCGCGCGGTCTCCAACCTCACCGCGGGCGGCCGCGTCATCAACATCTCGTCCGGCCTCACCCGCTTCGCCAACCCGGACGAGATCGCCTACGCGATGACCAAGGGCGCCGTGGAGCAGCTCGCGCTGCACTTCGCCAAGATCCTCGCGCCGCGCGGCATCACGATCAACAGCGTTGCACCCGGCATCACCCGCAACGACGACCCGGTCTTCGACATCCCCCAGGCCGTTGAGCAGATGGGGGCGCTGTCGGCGTTCAACCGCGTCGGCGAGCCCGCCGACGTCGCGGATGTGGTCGCGTTCCTCGCCTCCGCCGACGCCCGCTGGGTGACGGGCGCCTTCATCGACGCCACCGGCGGCACGCTGCTCGGCTGAGGCCGCCCCTCAGGCCGCCCCGGAAGCAGACACCGAAGCCGCGAAGGAGAATCCCATGAGCGTGCCCTGCAAGGTCCTGATCACGGCGGCGACCGGCAACGTCGGCCCGCACGCCGCCCGGCACCTGCTGGAGGCGGGCGTCTCGGTCCGCGCCCTGGTGGTGAAGGACGACCCGAACATCGGACGGCTGCCCGCGGGCGTGGAGCTGGTCGAGGGCGACCTCGGCGACCCCGGCTCGATCGACGCCGCGCTCGACGGGATCAAGGGCGTCTTCTGGATGTGGCCGTTCTTCACGCTCGGCACGGAGACCGCGCTGGACGTCCTCCAGAAGATCGAGAAGCAGGCGAGCAGGCTCGTCCTGGTCTCGTCGGTCGGCGTCCACATCGGCCTCGAACCGCGCGACAACAACTGCCACGCCTACCTCGAAGGGCTGATCGAGGACCACACCAGCGACCTGGAGTGGACGTTCCTGCGCACCACCGGGTTCATGGCGAACGCCCTCGGATTCGCGCCCCAGGTCCGCAACGGCGGCGTCGTCCACTTCCCGTACGGCGCGGCGGCCCGGACGTCCGTCCACGAGGGCGACCTCGCGGCGGTCGGCGTGCGGGCCCTCACCAGTGACGGCCACGCGGGGAAGCGCTACCTGGTCACCGGCCCCGAGCTCCTCACCCAGGAGGAGCAGCTGCACATCATCGGGGAGGAGATCGGCCGCGAGCTGACGTGGGAGGACGTCCACGCCGACGCCGCCCGCGAGCAGATGGTCGCCGCGGGCTGGCCGCCCGACTACGCCGACGGCGCCCTCGACTACTTCAAGCAGCTGACCGGCGCGCCCGAGGTCGGGTCGGACGTCGTACGAGAGGTCACCGGCAAGCCCGCCCGCACGTTCCGCGACTGGGCGAGGGAGCGCGCGGATGCCTTCCGCTGAGCACGCCGAGGGCGCCGAGCACGTCACGTTCGAGATCTTCCGCACCGACGGTCCCGCGACGACGGGCGCTCTGGTCGAGGCGGCCAAGGGGCTCCTCGACTCCGTCACGGCCCGGGTCCACACCGCGCTGGACGACATGGCCGTCGTGATCCGCACAGTGCGGCCGGACGCCGCGTCCAGCCACACCACGGGCAAGCTGGCCGACCACGCGGGCGTGCTCTCGACGACGACGTTCCAGGGCACCTCCGTCCCCGGGCTGACCGGCCCCGAGGCCGGGCGGGAACCGGGGATCGTGGCGGTCGCGACCCGGCACTTCGCGGGCCGCGACTCCGCCGCCGCGGTGCTGCGGCTGCTCGCGGGCAGCGGCGAGTGGAAACGCGACTTCCCCGGCTTCATCTCGGCGACGCCCTATCTCAGCCCGGACGGCCGGACGTTCGTCAACTACCCGATGTGGGTGGACGAGGCGGCCTACCGGGCGTGGATGGCCGACCCGCGGATCGCCGAAGGCCAGGAGGAGATCGCCCGCCTGGAGGTCGCGCCGCCCGAGTACCTCGTCTGCCGCGTGACATGACCGGGATCGTGCTGGACGCCGCCGGCGTCCCGATCTCGGCGCTGCTGGCGGAGCCGCCGGGCGGCGCGCCGCCTCGTGCGGTCATCGCGGCGTTGCACGGGGCGGGCCTGCGCGCCGGCTACTTCGACGGCCGGGCCGACCCGGGGCAGTCGCTGCTGCGCCTCGGCGCGAGCCTCGGATTCTCGGTGCTGGCGCTCGACCGGCCCGGCTACGGCGCCTCGGCCGAGGTTCTCCCCGACGGGCAGCCGCTCGTCGAGCAGGCGGCCACCGTGCACGCGGCGCTCGCCGACTTCGCCGCCCACCACCCGACCGGTGCGGGGATCTTCCTCCTTGGGCACTCCTACGGCGGCAAGCTCGCGCTCGTCACCGCCGCCGACGAGACCCGGGGCGACACCCTCCTCGGGATCGACGTCTCGGGCGTCGGCCACCGGTACGCGGTGGACGAGCGCCACGTCGCCAGGTTCAAGGAACGCGAAACCTGGGCGATGCACTGGGGGCCGCTGAGCCTCTACCCGCCGGGGACCTTCCGGTCCGCCGGCCCGATCACCGCCGACGTGCCGGCCTGGGAGACCGCGGAGGCCTGGGACTGGCCGGACCGCTACCCGGACTTCGCCGCCCGCGTGCGGGTGCCGATCCGGGTCACCTTCGCCGAACACGAACGCTGGTGGCACCACGACGAGGAGTCCCTCAGGGAGCTGACCGCCGGCCTGAAGACCGCACCGCTGGTCGTCGTCGACCGGCTGGCCAACGCCGGGCACAACCTCAGCCTCGGTGTGGCCGCGCGCACTTATCACCTGCGGGCCCTCGCGTTCCTCGAGGAATGCCTGGCAACACCCCGTACTGGAGGCCTGCGATGGGCGAATCAGGACACTCGGCAGCGCTGCTGAGTCCGGACTACTACCAGAACCCGTATCCCACGTTCGCGTGGCTCAGGGAGAACTCCCCGGTGCACGAGTTCCAGTTCCCGGCGGGCGACGTGCGCATGTGGATCGTGACGCGCTACGCCGACGTGCGCACCGTGCTCGGCGATTCGCGCTTCAGCTCCCAGGGCGGCACGTGGGGGAGCGAGGAGTTCAAGGCGGCCGGGCTGGTGGCCGGCGCCGGCAGCGTGCTGGAGAAGGCGGTCACGGTCGTCGACCCGCCCGACCACACCCGCCTCCGCCGCCTCGCCATGCGCGCGTTCACCCCGCGCCGGATCGAGGAGTGGCGCGGGATCGTCGCGCAGACCGTGACCGCGACCCTCGACCGCTGCCAAGAACTCGGGCGCTTCGACGTGATGGAGGACTTCGGCGGCGTGGTGTCGGCCGGGGTGATGGGCGAGATCCTCGGCTTCCGCATCGAGCGGCACGAGGAGCTGGTCGAGACGCTGGCCAAGGTCTTCCCGTCCGATCCGGCGCTCATGGAGCACGTTCCCGAGGGCATGGCCCAGATCTGCGCCTACGCGGAGCAGCTCGTCATCGAGAAGCGCGCCGCGCCCGCGGACGACCTCGTCTCCGACCTCGTCCAGGCGGGGGAGGCGGGCGACCGGCTGTCGCGGGACGAGCTCGTCGCGATGGTCGCGGCCATGATCCTGGCGGGCAGCGACACGATCCGCGCGTTCGTCGGCAACGCCGTGCTGGCGCTGCTCGACCACCCCGACCAGGCGGCGCTGCTGCGCTCCCGGCCCGACCTCGCGCCGGGGGCCGTCGAGGAGCTACTGAGGTACGAGGGCGCGCTGAGCACCGCCCTCTTCCGGCTGGCCACCGAGGACCTGGAGCTGAACGGGACCAAGCTGCCCGCCGGAGCCCCGGTGATCGCGGCGATCCTCGCCGCCAACCGCGACCCGCGCCGGTTCGACGATCCGGACCGCCTGGACATCACCCGGACCGGCGTCCGCCACCTCGGTCTCGGCCATGGCCTGCACAACTGCCTCGGTGCGGCGCTCGCCCGCCTGGAGGGAGAGATCGCCGTCCCGGCGCTGTTCCGGAGGTTCCCGGGGCTGGAGCCCGCCCTCCCGCGGGACGAGATCCGCTACATCGACAACTGGGCGATGCGCCGCATCGAGCGGCTTCCCGTCGTCCCCACCCCGGCGCGATGAGGGCGCGGCTGCGGATCGACCGCGAGCTGTGCGTCGGCAGCGGCCTCTGCGAGGCGATGTCGCCCGAGCTCTTCACCCTCGCAGACGACGGGCTGGCCGTCCTGAACGAGCGGCGGCTCGCCGACCTCGCCCGCCTCGCGACCGCGCAGGACGTCGCCGACTGCTGTCCCAGCGGCGCGATCCTCCTCGAGCGAGACCACGACACCGACCAGGAAGGGGCAGGGCGTTGACGGAGACCGAGACCCGCGCCGCCGACACCAGCGAGGCGATCATCGCCCCGCTGTGGGAGCGCAACTACGACTGGCTGACGACCCGGATCATCCAGGGGCTACCGCTCGAACCGACCTGGCACTGTCTCGACGTGGGCGCCGGCGGCGGGTCGATGTCCTACTGGCTGGCCGAACGGGTCCCGCAGGGCTCGGTCATCGCGGTCGACACCGACACCAGCCTGCTCGACCACGGCCGGGCGCCGAACCTGATCGTCGAGGAGGCCGACATCACCGTCAAGGGGCCCGGCGAGCCGGCGTCGCTCGACTTCATCCTCATCCGGGCCGTGCTGTCGCTCGTCCCCGACGCGGACGAGCTGATCGCCCGCGCGGTGAGCTGGCTGCGGCCCGGCGGCTGGCTGCTCGCCGAGGACTTCTACTTCATGCCCGCCGCCGACAGCCCGACCGAGAACGGACGGGCCGTGGTCGGCGCGTACACCAGGGCGTTCGAGCTCGGCGGTGCCGACCCCCGGGTGGGGCGGCGCCTGCCGCACCTCCTGCCGACGGCCGGGCTGACCGACGTGGAGACGAAGGTGCGGCCGCTCGGCCCGGGCACGGGCGAGACGGAGAACGCCCTGATGCGGGCCCGGATGGAGCTCCAGGGGCAGCCGCTGATCGACAACGGGCTGCTCACCGCCGCGGAGATCAGCGAGTTCGTCGGCGCGATGGACCGGCCGGAGGGGCGGGACGTCACCACCCTGCTGTTCTCCGTGTGGGGCCGGCGGCCGAGCCGGTGAAGGAGGAGCCCGTGACCGAGAAGAGGACCCAGCCCATGCACAGCACCCTGATCGTCGCCAAGATGGCCGGTGACGACAGCGCCGACGTCGCGCGGCTCTTCGCCGAGTTCGACCGGACGGACATGCCGCACCTGATGGGAACCCGGCGCCGGCAGCTGTTCAAGTACCAGGGCCTGTACTTCCACCTGCAGGACTTCGACTCCGAGAGCGGCGGCGACGCCATCGAGGAGGCCAAGGCGCACCCGCTGTTCAAGCAGATCAGCGAGGACCTCCGGCCGTTCATCACGCCGTACGACCCGAACTGGCGCACGCCGTCGGACGCCATGGCGGCCCGCTTCTACCGGTGGGATCCGCGGTGACCCGGCGCGTCGTCGTCACCGGGATCGGGGTGCTCGCCCCGGGCGGCCTGGGCGTGAAGAACTACTGGAGCCTGCTCACCGAGGGGCGCACCGCGACCCGCGGCATCACCTTCTTCGACCCTTCGCCGTTCCGCTCCCGGATCGCGGCCGAGTGCGACTTCGAGCCCGCCGCGCACGGCCTGACCTCGCAGGAGATCCGGCGGATGGACCGGGCCGCGCAGTTCGCCGTGGTCGCCACGCGGGAGGCGGTCGCCGACAGCGGGATCGAGCTCGGCGAGGAGGACCTGACCCGCACCGGCGTCACGGTCGGCAGCGCGGTCGGCGCCACCATGGGGCTCGAGGAGGAGTACCGCGTCGTCAGCGACGACGGCCGGCTCTGGAACGTCGATCCCGACTACGTCGTCCCGCACCTCTACAACTATCTGGTGCCCAGTTCGTTCGCCGCGGACGTGGCGTGGGCGGTCGGCGCCGAGGGACCCGCCGCCGTGGTGTCCACCGGCTGCACCTCCGGGCTGGACTCGGTCGGGTACGCGGCGGAGCTGGTCCGGGAGGGCACCGCCGACCTGATGATCGCCGGGGCGGCCGACGCCCCGATCTCCCCGATCACGCTCGCCTGCTTCGACGCGATCAAGGCGACCAGCCCGCGCAACGACGACCCCGAGACGGCCTCGCGGCCGTTCGACGGGACGCGCGACGGCTTCGTGCTCGGTGAGGGCGCGGCCATGTTCGTGCTGGAGGAACTGGAGAGCGCGAGGCGGCGCGGGGCCCGGATCTACGCCGAGATCGCGGGGTACGCGACGCGCTGCAACGCCTACCACATGACCGGTCTCAGGCCGGACGGCCGGGAGATGGCCGAGGCGATCGACGGTGCCTTGGCGGAGGCGCGGCTGCCCGGTGGGAGCGTGGACTACGTCAACGCGCACGGCTCGGGCACCAAGCAGAACGACCGGCACGAGACCGCCGCGTTCAAGCGCAGCCTGGGCGCCCACGCCTACCGGACCCCGGTCAGCTCGATCAAGTCGATGATCGGCCATTCGCTGGGCGCCATCGGCTCGCTGGAGATCGCCGCGTCGCTGCTGGCGATCGACCAGGACGTGGTACCGCCGACCGCCAACCTGCACACGCCCGACCCCGAGTGCGACCTGGACTACGTGCCGCTCGCAGCCCGCGAGCAGCGCACCGACGTGGTGCTGACGGTCGGCAGCGGTTTCGGCGGGTTCCAGAGCGCGATGGTGCTGGCCGATCCCGAACGGGTCGACGCGACGTGAGTGAGCCGAAGGGGCGCTGCGCGGTCGTCACGGGAATCGGTGTGACGGCGCCCAACGGTCTCGGCACGGCGGCGTTCTGGACGTCGACGCGCGCCGGCACGAGCGGGATCGCGCCCGTCAATCGGTTCGACGCGGCCGGTTACCCGGCCCGGCTCGCCGGAGAGGTGCCCGGGTTCGTCGCCGAGGACCACCTGCCGAGCCGGCTGCTCCCGCAGACCGACCACATGACCCGGCTGGCCCTGGTCGCGGCGGACTGGGCGCTCCAGGACGCCGGGGCCGTCCCGGCGGATCTGCCCGAGTACGGGATGGGGGTGGCCACGGCCGCGTCGTCGGGCGGGTTCGAGTTCGGCCAGCGCGAGCTGCAGAACCTGTGGAGCAAGGGGAGCCGGCACGTCAGCGGCTACCAGTCGTTCGCCTGGTTCTACGCCGTCAACACCGGCCAGATCTCCATCCGCAACGGCATGCGCGGCCCGTCCAGCGTCGTCGTCAGCGACCAGGCGGGCGGGCTGGACGCCGTCGCCCAGGCCAGGCGGCAGATCCGCAAGGGAACCGGGCTGATGCTCACCGGCGGCGTCGACGGCTCGGTGTGCCCGTGGGGCTGGGTGGCGCAGCTCGCCTCCGGGCGGCTGAGCCGCGGCGACGTCCCCGACCGCGCCTACCAGCCCTTCGACCGGGCGGCCCGCGGGCATGTCGCGGGCGAGGGCGGCGCGATCCTCGTCCTTGAGGACTCCGCGTCCGCCGCCGAACGGGGCGCCCCCCGCTACGGCGAGATCGCGGGCTGCGCCGCCACGTTCGACCCCAAGCCGGGCAGCGGGCGGTCGCCCGGGCTGCGCCGCGCGATCGAACTGGCGCTCGCCGACGCCGGGCTGGCCCCCACCGACATCGACGTCGTCTTCGCCGACGCGGCCGCGGTGCCCGAGCTCGACCGGATCGAGGCCGCGGCGATCGGCGCGGTCTTCGGCCCGGGCGGGGTGCCGGTCACCGCGCCCAAGACGATGACCGGCCGCCTCTACTCCGGGGCGGGCCCGCTCGATCTGGCGGCCGCCCTGCTCGCGCTGCGCGACCAGGTCATCCCGCCCACGGTGAACGTGACCCCGGCCGCCGAGTACGAGCTCGACCTGGTGGCCGGCGCCGCCCGCCCGGCCCACCTGCGGGCCGCGCTGGTGCTGGCCCGCGGCCACGGCGGCTTCAACTCCGCGATCGTGCTGCGTGCCTGATATCGGAACACACGAAAGAAGGATCGATCCATGGCTGACCAGGAGTTCACCCTGCCCGACCTCCGGCGCGTGCTGGTACAGGCCGCCGGCGAGGTGACCGGGCTCGACGGCGACATCCTCGATGTCGGCTTCGAGGAACTGGGCTACGACTCGCTCGCCCTGCTGGAGGCCTCCGGCCGCATCGAACGCGAGCACGGCATCCGGCTGGAGGAATCGGCACTCGTCGACGCCCTGACGCCGCGGGCGCTGCTCGCGGTCGTCAACGCCACCCTTCCCGCCGCCGGTGCGGCCTGAGCGACCCGAGGAACCGACATGCCCACCACATCGCGTCCGCACGCCATCGTCACCGGGGCGACCAGCGGGATCGGCCTCGCCGTCACCCGGACCCTGGCGGCGCAGGGCCACCGGGTCTTCATCTGCGCCCGAAGCGCCGAGAACGTGACCACCGTCGCCAAACGGCTCACCGACGAGGGACTCGAGGTCGACGGGGCCGCGTGCGACGTCCGCGACGCCGCCGAGATCGCCCGGCTCGTCCGGGCGGCCGTGGACCGCTTCGGCCCGGTGGATGTGCTGGTCAACAACGTCGGCCGCAGCGGCGGCGGGGTCACCGCGGACATCTCCGACGACCTGTGGTTCGACGTCATCGACACCAACCTCAACAGCGTCTTCCGGATGACCCGCGAGGTGCTGAACGCGGGTGGCATGCGGGCCGGGGACCGCGGCCGCATCGTCAACATCGCGTCCACGGCGGGCAAGCAGGGCGTCGTGCTCGGCGCCCCGTACTCGGCGTCCAAGCACGGTGTGGTCGGGTTCACCAAGGCGCTGGGCAACGAGCTCGCCCCGACCGGCATCACGGTGAACGCGGTGTGCCCCGGCTATGTCGAGACCCCGATGGCCGAAAGGGTCCGGCAGGGCTACGCCGCCGCGTGGGACATCACGGAGGACGCTGTCATGGCGAAGTTCTCCGCCAAGATCCCGCTCGGCCGCTACTCCACCCCGGAGGAGGTGGCCGGGCTGGTCGGATACCTGGTCACCGACACCGCGGCCTCGATCACCGCCCAGGCGCTCAACGTCTGCGGCGGCCTCGGCAACTTCTAAGGGAGCAGATGATGACGACGCGCGAGGTCGAGCACGAGATCACCGTGGACGCCCCGGCGGCGGACGTCTACCGGCTCATCGCCGAGGTGGCGAACTGGCCGCGGATCTTTCCGCCGACCGTCCATGTCGCCCACCTGGAACGCGGCGACCGCGCGGAGCGAATCCAGATCTGGGCCACCGCCAACGGCGAGCCCAAGACCTGGACGTCGCGCCGCAGCCTCGATCCCGATGGGCTGTGCATCACCTTTCGCCAGGAGAAGAGCACCCCGCCGGTGGCCTCGATGGGCGGCACCTGGGTGATCGAACCCGCGGGCGAGGGCCGCAGCCGCATCCGGCTGCTGCACGACTACCGTGCGATCGACGACGATCCCGCCGGGCTGGCCTGGATCGACGAGGCGGTGGACCGCAACAGCCGGTCCGAGCTGGCCGCCCTCAAGACCAACGTCGAGGCGGCCATCGCCGTCGAGGCGGACCTGCTGCTGTCGTTCGAGGACACGCTCCGGGTGGACGGTTCGGCTGAGGACGTCTACGACTTCCTGAACGAGGCGCAGCTCTGGGAGAAACGGCTGGCGCACGTGGCCAGGGTCGAGCTCACCGAGGACGAGCCCGGCGTCCAGATCCTGGAGATGGACACCCGGACCAAGGACGGCTCGACGCACACCACCAAGTCGATCCGGGTGTGCTTCCCGCATGAGCGGATCGTCTACAAGCAGATCGGGCTGCCCGCGCTGCTCAGCCTGCACACCGGCTACTGGTTGATCCGGCCGGAAGGCGACGGCGTGACCGTCACCGCCGAGCACACCGTCGTCATCGACTCGGCCAACATCGCGACGGTCCTCGGCGCCGGGGCGGGTGTCGCGGAAGCCAAGGCGTTCGTGCGGAAGGCGCTCAGCGGAAACAGCACCGCCACCCTCGGCTACGCGAAGGAGTACGCCGAGGGCGCGAGGTGACGGTGAAGAACGGAACCGAGTTCAATGCCTTGACTCGGCGCCTTGACTTGAACCTCGGTTCAAGTCGCACGGTGAGGTTTGTCGCCCGAGACGGACCTTGGAGACCCCGTGTTGCTCCGGCTCTTGCAGGACACCCGCACCGCGGTGGCGGTGCTCGGCCTCGGCCTGGTCACGATCGCGCTCGCCGTGATCGCGGTCCCGAAGACCCGGCGCGCCGCCGCCCGTGCCGAGCGCGTCCAGGAGATCCACAACGACGAACCGGGCCCTGAACCCGGTGCCGGGCCCGGCCCTGAACCCGGCCTTGAACCCGGTGCCGGGCCCGGCGTGGTGCCGCCGCACGGCCTGGTCGAGCTGCGCGGCGTGGAGTTCAGGTGTTCGGGCACGGGCCTGCCCGTTCTCCAGGACATCGACCTGGTGGCCGGGCCGGGCGAGATCGTCGCGGTGACCGGCGCCGCCGGCAGCGGCAAGAGCACCCTGCTCCAGCTCATCCGGCGCCTGTTCGACGCCCGCGAGGGGCAGGTGCTCATCAACGGCGTGAACGTGCGGGACCTGGCCCCCGGCCGCCTCGCCGAGATCGTCGGCTACGTGCCGCAGAAGGCCTTTCTGTTCGGCGGGACGATCGGAGCCAACCTGCGGTACGGGCGGCTCGATGCGACCGACGCCGAGCTCTGGCACGCGCTGGACATCGCGCAGGGTACGGGTTTCGTGGTGAGTCTGCTGCAGGGCCTGGAGACGGAGATCCCGGAGGGCGGCGCAGGCCTGCCCGACGGCCATCGCCAGCGGTTGGCCATCGCCCGCGCGCTGGTCCAGCGGCCGGAGATCTACCTCTTCGACGACGTGTTCGCCTCGCTCGACCACATCACCGACGCGGCCCTGCGCGCCGCGCTCGCCGCCGAGGACGCGACGGTCATCATCGCGGCCCGGCGAATCGGCACGATCCGGCATGCCGACCGGATCGTGGTGCTCGACAGGGGCCGCATCGCCGGGATCGGCACGCACGACGAACTGATGGCGGAGAACGGCGTCTACCGGCGGGCCGCGCAGTCCCAGCTCGACGAACGGCAGGCGGAGTGAGTGAACGGGGACGGCTCAGAGCGTCGCACGAATGCTGGCCCGGAGGCTTGACCTCAACCTCAGTTCAACTTTTAGCCTCGAGATCACAGACGCATTCGAAGATCCTCCGAAAGGACCGTCATGGCCGAAAAGAAACTGCGTCTCCTTGTGATTGTCGGAAGCGTGCGGGGTGGGCGCCTGGCCCCGACCGTCGGCAATTGGTTCGCCGCGGAGACGAAGGAATTCGGTGAGTTCGAGGTCGATCTGCTCGATCTCGCGGACGTCGATCTGCCGCTGTCGATGCCGGCGTTCGGTGAGGAGCTCCCGCCCGAGGTGAAGGCCGTCCAGGAACCGCTGACAGAGCGGGTGGCCAGGGCGGACGCCTACGTCGTCGTCACACCCGAGTACAACCACAGCTACCCGGCCGCGCTCAAGAACGTGATCGACTGGCACCTCACCGAGTGGGCGGCCAAGCCGGTCGGGTTCGTCTCGTACGGCGGCGTCTCCGGTGGCCTGCGCGCCACCGAGCACCTGCGGGGGGTGTTCGCCGAGCTGCACACGGTGACCGTGCGCGAGACCGTCAGCTTCACCAACGCCTGGGAACACTGGGACCAGGAGGGCAATGGGCCCAAGGAGCCCGAGATCTGCCGCGACGCGGCCAAGAGGCTCCTGGTCCAGCTGCACTGGTGGGCGCGGGTACTCGCGGACGCCAAGGAGAAGACGCCCTACCCGGCCTGACAGCCGGCCCCGCACGAGACCGACCTCACGGCCCCCGCTCGGTCTCGCCGATCCCCTGTCACAGGGGACCCAGAGGAGGCGCGACGCGCTCGCGCCTCCTCTGCGTTTCCGGGGGTCTTTCTCGTTGATTTGGGAGTGGAACCGATGAGCACCCCGACCGTCTCCCCGCTCCGGCCGCGCGCCGAATCCGGGCTGGCCGCGCGGCTCGCCCGGTCCGCCGCCGCGGTCACCGAGGGCGCGGACCTGACCACCGAGGGCGTGTTCGGCTGGATGGCCGAACGCGTCGCGACCCACGACTTCAAGGTGGACCGGATCCCCTTCGCCGAGCTCGACGGCTGGTCGTTCGACGCGGCCACCGGAGACCTGCGCCATCGCAGCGGGCGGTTCTTCTCCGTCGAAGGGCTGCGGGCCCGGGTGAACGACACGACCGGCGTCGTGCCGGACCGCGAGTGGGCGCAGCCGATCCTCAACCAGCCCGAGATCGGCATCCTCGGGCTGCTGGTCAAGGAGTTCGACGGAGTCCCGCACATCCTGCTGCAGGCCAAGATGGAGCCTGGTAACTCCAACCTGCTCCAGCTCTCGCCGACCGTGCAGGCCACGTGGAGCAACTACAACCGGGTCCACAAGGGCACCGCGGTCGGTTACCTCGAGTACTTCAACGGGCCCAAGCGTGGCCGGGTGCTCGCGGACGTGCTGCAGTCCGAGCAGGGCTCGTGGTTCTTCCGCAAGGTCAACCGCAACGTGATCGTGGAGGTGACCGGCGAGGTCCCACCGCACGAGGACTTCCGCTGGCTGACCCTTGGGCAGATCGGGGCGCTGCTGCGCCGCGACACCATCGTCTCGATGGACCTGAGGTCGGTGCTCTCCTGCCTGCCGTTCGACCGGGTCGAGGCCGGCGCTCTGCACGCCGACGCCGACGTGCTCTCCTGGTTCACCGGCGTGCGCAGCCGGTACGACGTGCGCTCCTCCTGCATGCCGCTCGCGGACGTGCCGGGCTGGGTGCGCACCGACTCGGTCATCCAGCACGAGACGGGCCGCTACTTCCGCATCGTCGGCGTCGGCGTCCAGGCGAGCAGCCGCGAGGTCGCCGGCTGGACCCAGCCGCTGCTGGAGCCCGTCGAGCCAGGGGTCATCGCATTCCTCTCCTGCCGGATCGAGGGAGTCCCGCACGTCCTCGCGCACGCCCGATCCGAGGGTGGGTTCGCCGACTCGGTGGAGATCGGCCCCACCGTCCAGTGCACGCCGGGCCAGCACGCGGACACCGCGGACCGGCCCGCGTTCCTGGACCAGGTGCTGACGGCGGATCCGGCGCGCGTCCGCTACTCGGCGGTGCAGTCGGAGGAGGGCGGCCGGTTCCTGAACGCCGACAACCGGTACCTGGTGATCGACGTCGACGAGCCGTTCGCACCCCCGCCCAACTACCGCTGGGTCACGCACGGCCAGCTCAATCTGCTGGTCCGGCACGGTCACTACCTCAATGTCCAGGCCCGCACGCTGCTCGCGTGCCTCAACTCCATGTCCGCGTAGCGCCGATGGGGAGCCACATGTCTGAAGCCGCGGTCCGCGTGGTCGTCACCGGGATCGGCGTCATCTCGAGCATCGGGACGGGCGCGGAGGAGTTCACCCGGGGCCTGCGGGAGGGCCGCAGTGGCATTTCGCCGATCACCTCGTTCGACACCACCGGATTCGAGCATGTCAACGGCGGCGAGGTGCACGGCTTCATGCCCGCCGAGTGGATCCGCCGCACGCCGGTGGAGACGCTCGGCCGGGCCGCCCGGTTCTCCGTGGCGGCCGCCCGGATGGCGGTCGCGGACGCCGGCCTGACCGACCCGGAGCTGGCCGGCCGCCGGGCGCACATCTGCGTGGGCACCACCGACGGCGAGTCCCGTGAGCTGGACCTGCTCACCGAGTACCTTCTCGAGGCGGAGCCGCAGCGGGGGGTGCGGGGGGCCGTCCCTCCACGGGCGACACAGCTCGCGGAAGAGCCGCGGTCGTGGATCCCCAAGGCCGCGGCGGCCGTCCCTGCGGGCCGGCTGTCCGCGGCCATCGCGGCCGAGCTCGGCATGTCCGACGTGGACGCGAGCACGCTCACCACAGCGTGCTCGGCGGGGAACTATGCGATCGGCTCCGGCCTCGACGCGCTCAGGCTCGGCGAGGCCGACCTGGCCCTGTGCGGCGGTGCCGACGCCGTCTGCCGGAAGACGTTCACCGCGTTCTACCGGCTGGGCACGATCGCGCCCGACGTCTGCCGCCCGTTCGACAAGGACCGGGAGGGCATCATCACCGGCGAGGGCGGCGCCGTCCTGGTGCTGGAGACCCTGGAGTCCGCACGGCGAAGGGGAGCGAGGATCTACGCCGAGGTGCTCGGCTACGGCCTCAACTGCGACGCGTATCACCCCGTCGCGCCGGACCAGGACAGCATCGCCCGCTGCATGGAACTCGCCCTCAAGGACGCGGACGTGCGCCCCGAACAGGTCGATCTCATCTCGGCGCACGGCACCGGCACGAAGGCCAACGACGTCACCGAATGCCGCGCCGTCCACGCGGTGTTCGGCGGCCGCCCGCCACGCACGGTCTCTCTCAAGTCGATGCTCGGCCACACCATGGGCGCTGCGAGCGCGCTGGCGGCGGCGGCCTGCTCGCTCGCCCTCACGCACGGCTTCGTCCCGCCGACCATCAACCATCGCGAGACCGATCCGGAGTGCGACATCGACTGCGTCCCCAATCGCTTCGTGCCGGCGGACCTGGAGATCGTGCAGAGCAACGGGCTGGCCTTCGCGGGCAACAACTGCGTGGTGCTCTTCGGTAAATACAAGGGGCAGGGCTCATGAACGACTCGGCGCGCGGCGGCGCCCTCCGGCCGGTCATCACGGCCTGGTCGGCCTTCTCCCCGTACGGGCGGGGCCGAGCGGCCTTCATCGAGGGGGTCGCAGAAGGGCGGACGGCCGTCGGTGTGCTCGACCGGGACGGCTGGGACACCCCGGACGAGCGCGCGGGGCTGGTGCCCGGCTTCGAGACGCGCGCGGTGCTCGGCAAGAAGGGCACCCGCGGCATGGACCGGCTGGCCGGGCTCGCCGTTGCCACCGTGCGCGACCTGCACGCGGAGCGGCCCGGCGACGCGACGACCGCGCTGGTGCTCGGCACGACCACGGGCAGCGCCCAGACGATGATGGACATCACCCGGACCGGGCTGACAGCGCCGCTGCCCCATCTCATCGACCCCGCCGCCATCCCGTACGGCGTCATGAACGGTGCCGCGGGCCAGTGCGCGATCTGGCACGGCTACCACGGTCCCAACGCCACGATCGCCGCCGGCAGGCCGACCGGCCTGGCGGCCCTCGGCTACGCGCGGCGGCTGCTGCGCGCCAGGCGGGCGCGGACCGTGGTGTGCGGCGCTGCCGAGGATTACAGCCATGCGCGTTCGTGGCTGGAGTCCCACGGCGAAGACGGCGTCGAGGGCACGGTGCTGGGCGAGGGCTGCGCGATGTTCGCGGTCGGCCTGCCGCCCGCGGACGGCGGCCCGGTGCTGGCCGAGGTGCTCGCGCTGGACTTCCGGATCTGCCTGGACGGGGAGTGGGGCGCTGCCGTCGACCGCTCGGTGCGGACGGTCCTGAGCCCGAGCGGCGCGGACGTCTGGGTCGCCTGTGCCTCGGGCGCCGCGGGGCCGGCCGGGAAGGCCGAGCAGGCGGCGCTCGACGAGGCCGCGCCCGCGGAGACCCGCCTCACCCCGCTGCCGGAGTTCATCGGGGAGACCCATGCCGCCTCGGCCGCGTTCCAGCTCGGCGCCGTGCTGGGCCTGGCCGAGCGGACCCCTGAGGCGGCCGGCCGGACCGCGGTGATCACCTCGGTCGATCCGCCGAGCGGCACGGTCGCCGCGGCGCTGCTGCGATTGGGGGAGCGGCGGTGACGCCGGACGTGGCGAGCCCGGTCGTGGCGGTGCCCGTGGCAGGGGAGACACGGGCGAGCGTCACCGTCGACCCGGCGGAGACCGTGTTCGCCGGGCACTACCCCGGGCAGCCGATTCTGCCGGGCGTCTGCGTCGTGGAGTACGTGCGGCTGGCCACCGCACCGCCGGGCTGGCGGCTGGCGGACATCGAGTCGAGCCGGTTCCTGCAGCCGGTGCTGCCCGCCGACCGGCTCACGATCGAGTGGACCTGGTCGGACGAGGGGCCGGACCGGCGCTGCTCGGCCACGGTCTCGACGGAACGCGGCGTCACCGCGAGGGTGAGGATCCGATTCGTGCGGGAGGACGCGACGTGATCGGCGCGGACGGGCTCAAGGGACTGCTGCCGCATCGCTATCCCATGCTGCTGGTCGATCGTGTGACCGAGGTCGTGCCCGGCGAGCGGCTGACCGCGCTCAAGGCGGTGACCTGCAACGAACCGTGGTATGCCGCGCTGCCGGACGGGGCGGGCGATCTCGCGCACGACTACCCGGCCGTCCTGCTGGTCGAATCATGGTGCCAGGCGGCCGGTGTGCTGGCGGGCGGCGGTGGCCGCGAGGCGGGCCGAGTGCCGCTCCTGGGGGGCGTCTCGGACGTGCGGCTGGTCGGCCGGGTGCGGCCGGGCGACGTGCTGACGCACCATGTCCGGCTTATCCGGGACGTGGCCGACACGCTCATCTTCGCCGGGGGGACCACCGTGGCGGACCGGCCCGTGATGGAGGTCGGCAGGGCGACGATGGCCGTGCGCTCCATAAAGCCCATTTAGTGCAATTAACGCAATCTTAGAGCCGGCGCTCTTGTGTGCCGAGGTGCGCCGAAGAGAGCATCAAGTATCTCCCGATAAGTGTCCTTATTGGGCGAATTTCCGGAGGCCGCGTGCGCAAGATTCTGATCGCCAACCGTGGTGAGATCGCGGTTCGTATCGCTCGCGCCTGCCGCGATGCGGGTTTGGCGAGTGTCGCGGTGTACGCCGATCCCGATCTGGACGCGTTGCACGTTCGGGTCGCCGACGAGGCGTATGCGCTGGGCGGTGCGTCCGCCGCCGACAGTTACCTGGACATCGACAAGCTGCTGAAGGTCGCGGCCGAGGCGGGTACGGACGCGGTGCACCCCGGTTACGGGTTCTTGGCCGAGAACGCCGACTTCGCCGCCGCGGTCGGGGACGCGGGGTTGACCTGGATCGGGCCGCCGCCCGCCGCGATCACCGCGTTGGGCGACAAGGTCCAGGCCCGGCACATCGCGGCCAAGGTCGGCGCGCCGTTGGTGGCCGGAACCAAGGACCCCGTCTCGGGCGCGGACGAGGTCGTCGCGTTCGCCGTCGAGCACGGCCTGCCGATCGCGATCAAGGCCGTCTACGGCGGCGGCGGTCGCGGCCTGAAGGTCGGCCGTGCCCTGGAGGAGATCCCCGAACTGTACGACTCGGCGGTCCGTGAGGCGGTCGCCGCGTTCGGCCGAGGCGAATGCTTCGTCGAACGCTACCTGGACAAGCCCCGGCACGTGGAGACCCAGTGCCTGGCCGACCGGCACGGCGACGTCGTGGTCGTCTCCACCCGCGACTGCTCGCTGCAACGCCGCCACCAGAAACTGGTCGAGGAGGCTCCGGCGCCGTTCCTGACCGGCGAGCAGGTCGACCTGCTTCGCACCTCCTCCAAGGCCATCCTGCGGGAGGCCGGGTACGTCGGGGCGGGCACGTGCGAGTTCCTGGTCGGCCAGGACGGGACGATCTCGTTCCTGGAGGTCAACACCCGGCTGCAGGTCGAGCACCCGGTCACCGAAGAGGTCACCGGGATCGACCTGGTCCGCGAGATGTTCCGGATCGCCGACGGCGAACCACTCGGCTACACCGACCCCGAACCACACGGCCACTCCATCGAGTTCCGCCTCAACGCCGAAGAGCCCGGCCGCGGCTTCCTGCCCGCGGTCGGCACGCTCACCACCCTGCAACCACCGACAGGCCCGGGCGTGCGGCTGGACACCGGCTACACGCAAGGCCAGACCGTGCCCCAGGCGTTCGACTCACTGATCGCAAAACTCATCGTCACCGGAGCCGACCGCCACCAGGCCATCCAACGCGCCCGCCGCGCCCTGACGGAATTCCGCGTCGAAGGCGTGCCCACCGTGCTGCCCTTCCACCAGGCCGTCCTCAACGACCCCGCCTTCACCCCGGCCGACGACACCCCCTTCACCGTCCACACCCGCTGGATCGAAACCGAGTTCGACAACCGGATCCTGCCGCGTGATCCGCCCGAGGCCGCTGAGGAGGTCAGGCGGGAGCGGATCACGGTGGAGGTGGCGGGCAGGCGCATCGAGGTGCTCGTCCCCGCCCTTGCCGCGGCGCCGCCCACGAACGGGAGAGCGGCGCCCGTCCGGCGGCGCGGCGCCAAGAAGGGCAGTGACCCCCGGGCGTCCGGGGACTCGCTGGTCAGCCCGATGCAGGGCACGTTCGTGAAGATCCTCGTGGTGGAGGGCGCGGCCGTCGCGGCCGGCGACACCGTCGCCGTGCTGGAGGCCATGAAGATGGAGCAGCCCCTCACCGCCCACAAGGCCGGAACGATCACCGGTCTGGCCGCCGAGGTCGGCCAGACCGTCTCCAGCGGCACGGTCATCTGCGAGATCAAGGACTGAGATGCTGAGCGGATCACTCACACTGGACGCCGTCGCGTCGCACTTTCCGGAACGGACGGTCACGGTCGAGGAACGGGCCGCGGAGCTGGGGCTCAACGCGGCGCAGACCCATCTGTTCCGCCGGATCCAGGGGCTGGACCGGATGCGGATCGACCCGGAGATGGATCTCTACGACCTGCTGCTGCCGGCCGCGCGCGAGGCCCTCGCCGCCGCCGACCCCCGGTCCGTCCGCTACCTGATCTACGTGCACGCGGCGCAGGAGATCGGGCCGTCCACGGTCGACCCCGCCCGCGAGATCCGGGACGCGCTGGGCCTTCGGGACGCCACGGCGTTCGCGCTCACCCATCAGAGCTGCGCGGGCGGCCTGAGCGCGATCGACACCGCCGGGGCGCTCCTGCAGGCCGACGGCGACCCGTCCGCCACCGCGCTGATCGTGGCGGGGGAGAAGAACTACAGCCGCGGCACCCAGGTCATCTACAACGCCTGCCTTCTCGCCGAGGGTGCGGCGGCCTGCCTGGTGTCGTGGAACGGCCCGGGCGACCCCGTCCGCTCGTTCGTCGCCCGCACGCACGGCGAGCACTCCAGGCCGCAGCGCGTGCAGGGCGCAGTGGCCAACCGCATCCCCGAGGACCGCGCCACGCTGTTCGGCTCGGTGATGAAGGAGGCGGCGGCGCGGGCAGGGTGCGATCTCGCCGACATCCAGACCGTCATCTCGACCAACTCCAACATCGTCTTCCTGGGCGACATGACGCAGTACATGGAATTCCGGCCCGGAATGGTCTTCATGGACAACGTCCCCCGATACAGCCACTGCCTCGCCGCCGACCCGTTCATCAACTACGTGACGCTGCGCGATGAGAAACGGCTCGAGCCGGGACGCCATCAGCTGTTCTGGACCGTGGGAGTCGGCATGACCCTGGCCGCCATGGTCATCACCCACGTCGGGGGTGACCGATGAGGGGCCTGCGGCTGCACGGTGCCGCCGCGATCGCCGAGGTCCCGGAACAGGCGATCCAGCTCACCCCGGCGGGACGCGAGTACTTCGGCGACCTGGTCGAGCCGTTCGGCGCCAAGGTCGACGAGGACCTCCTGCAACGCCCGGGCGGGCATGTCTCCTACACCGACCTCGTCGAACGCCTGGTCGGGGAGGCCCCGGAGACGGCGATGGACCCGGACCTCGTGCTCCTCGCGTACGGCTTGCCGGACCTCAGCCCGGCGGTGAGCGTCGCCCCGTACCTGAACCATCTGACCGGCGGGCGGGCGATCGGCTTCGCCGTGACCGAGCAGGGGCTGGGCGCCCCGTTCACCGCGCTGCGCACCGCGGCCGCGTTCGCCCGGGTCGGCCGGTGTGAGCGGTTCGTGCTGGCCGCGGTCGAGCAGGCCCGGGTGCCGAGCCGCGACCCCGTGGTCCACGACCAGCGGCTGCACGGCTCGGGCGTCCTGCTCGTCTTCGACGTGTCGCCCGGCCCGGGCGTGGTCGAGGCGGTGCCCGCGCCGGTGGAGCCCGGTGGCCTGTGGGACAAGGTGGCCGAGGCCGCGGGCACGGAGGGGCACACGCTGGTCGTGGTCGGGCCATGGGCGTCCCGGCTGGAGAAGCCCCTGGAGGTCGCCGCCGACGTTCACCCGGTCGGGCCCGGCCACTACTGCACGAGCGTCTGGCTCGCCTTGGCCGAGCACGGCGCGCGCTGGACGGCCGAGTACGACCGGCTGGTGCTCTGCGACCGTGACCCCCGGTCGGGGGACGGCCACCTGGCCGTCCTCGGGGCTTGACTTGAACCATGGTTCAACTTGCAGCGTGGGTCCATCGTCGTCGCCGGCTCCAAGGAGACCGCTCGTGTTGCTCCGGCTCTTGCGCAGGCAACTGCGCCCGTATTGGAAGCAGCTGCTGCTGCTCGTGCCGATGCAGGTGGTGTCGGGGCTCGGGATGCTCGCGCTGCCGCTGCTCAACGCCGACATCGTCGACGAGGGGCTGGTCAAGGGCGACACCGGCCGGATCGGAGAGATCGGCGGCGTGATGCTGGCGGCGGCGATCGTCCAGCTCGCCGGCACGGTGGGGGCGGTCCGGGTCGGCTCGCGGGTCGCGATGGCGGTCGGCCGGGACCTGCGGTCGGCTCTCTTCGGCCGCATCCAGGAGTTCTCCACCCGCGAGATGGGCCGGTTCGGCGCCCCCTCCCTCATCAACCGGACCACCAACGACGTCCAGCAGGTGCAGATGATGGTGCTCATGGCGCTCACCATGATGCTGAGCGCGCCGGTGGTGGCGGTCGGCGCGGCGGCACTGGCGCTGCGGTCGAGCCCGGCGCTCTCGGTCATCCTGCTGGTCGTCCTGCCGATCATGGTGCTGGCCTGCTGGGCGGCCATCGCCTGGATGCGGCCGCTGTTCCGGCGCCTCCAGGGCCATCTGGACGGCATCACCCGGATCATGCGCGAGCAGATCACCGGGATCAGGGTGGTGCGGTCGTTCGTCCGCGAGGAACCGGAGCGGCGCCGCTTCGAACGCACCAGCCGGGACGTGATGGCCGTCTCGCGCCGCCTCGGGTTCCTGATGACCTCGTTCTTCCCGATGGCGCTGCTGGTGGCCAACATGCTGAGCGTCGCGGTGCTGTGGTTCGGCGGCCGGATGGTCGACGGCGGCTCGCTGCAGGTGGGCGAGCTCACCGCCTTCATGAGCTATGTGCAGTCGATGCTGATGACGACCATGGTCGCCCTCTTCACGTTCCTGATGATGCCGCGCGCCGAGGTGTGCGCGGAGCGGATCGAGGAGGTGCTGGCCACCCGGACGAGTGTGCCGCCCGCCGTCGCGGGCGTCCGCACCACCTCGCTCACCGGCACCCTGGAGCTGCGCGGCGTGGCGTTCGGCTACCCCGGCGCCGCGAACGCGGTGCTGAGCGACATCGACCTGCTCGCCCGCCCGGGCGAGGTGATCGGGGTGACGGGCGGCACGGGAAGCGGCAAGACCACCCTGCTCCACTTGATCCCACGGCTGTTCGACGCCACGGAGGGGGCGGTCCTGGTGGACGGCGTGGACGTCCGTGACCTGGCCGCCGACCGGCTCAGCGAGATCGTCGGTTACGTGCCGCAGAAGTCGTATCTCTTCGGCGGCACCGTCGCCTCCAACCTGCGGTACGGACGGCCCGACGCGACCGACGGGGAACTGTGGCACGCGCTGGAGGTCGCCCAGGCGGCCGACTTCGTCGCGAGCATGCCGGAAGGCCTGGAGTCGCCCATCTCCCAGGGCGGGACCAACGTGTCGGGCGGCCAGCGGCAACGACTCGCCATCGCGCGCACGCTGGTCCGCAGACCAGAGATCTATCTGTTCGACGACTCGTTCTCCGCGCTGGACGCGGCGACCGATGCCGCCCTGCGCGCCGCGCTCGCGCGGGAGACCAGCGAGGCGACCGTGCTCATCGTGGCGCAGCGCGTCGGCACGATCCGGAACGCCGACCGGATCGTGGTCCTGGAACAGGGCCGGATCGCCGGAACGGGCTCCCATGAGGAACTGGTGGCGGGCAACGCCGTCTACCGCGAGATCGTCGACTCCCAGCTCTCGGTGCGGGAGGCGGCCTGATGTCCACCACGCCGAAGCAGCCCACGCCGAAGTCCACGCCCTCACAGGCCACCGGCTCCCGGATCCGGGTCGGGCCGGCGGCCTTCCTCGCCGGGCCCAACCTCGACCGGACCAGGGACCTGGTGGCGACGGCCCGCCGGCTGGCCGGGGTCACCCGGCCCGAGCTGCCGTTCCTGGTGGGCTCGGTCGTGCTGACGATCGCCAGCGTCGCCGCCTACCTGTTCGGGCCGCGTGTCCTCGGCCACGCCACCGACCTGGTGTTCACCAGCGTGCGCGCCCATCAGCCCCTCGACACCGGCGCGCTGGGCCGCACCCTGCTCGGGGCCGTCGTCCTGTTCGCCGGGGCCATCGGGCTGATGATCCTCCAGGCCTACCTGGTGACGATCTTCGTGCAGCGGACGATGTTCCGGCTGCGGCGACGCGTTCAGGCGAAGGTCTCGGCGCTCCCGCTGAGCTACTTCGACGGGCGGCCCACCGGCGACCTGCTCAGCCGGACGACCAACGACATCGACAACCTCGGGCAGTCGCTGCAGCAGACGCTCAGCATGATGCTCAACTCGCTGCTCCAGTTCGTCGCCGTCCTGATCATGATGTTCGTGATCTCGCCGCTGCTGGCGCTGGTGGCGATGACGACGCTGCCGTTCACCGTGCTGGCCACCAAGTGGCTGGCCAAGCGGTCCAAGCCCTGGTTCCTCGACCAGTGGGGCACCACGGGCAAGCTGAACGGGCACGTCGAAGAGATGTTCACCGGGCATGTACTGGTCAAGTTGTTCGGTCACCAGGAGGAGTCCGCCCGGACCTTCGAGGAGTACAACCAGGGCCTGTACCGGTCGAGCGCCCGGGCGCAGTTCGTCTCCGGGCTCGGCAGGCCGGCGATGATGTTCCTCGGCAGCCTCAACTACCTGGTCGTGGCGGTGGTCGGCGCGCTGCGGGTCTCGGCGGGCGCGCTCACGCTCGGTGAGGTCCAGGCGTTCATCCAGTACTCCCAGCAACTCGGGCAGTCGGTGAACACGGCGGCGGGCATGCTCGGCCTGATCCAGTCCGGCCTGGCTTCGGCCGAGCGGGTCTTCGAGCTGCTCGACGCCGACGAGCAGCGGCCCGACCCGGCGGAGCCGCACCGGCTCGGCACGGTCCGCGGCAGGGTGGCGTTCGAGCACGTCCGCTTCGGCTACGACCCGGACAGCACGCTGATCGAGGACCTCTCGCTGACCGCCGAGCCCGGGCAGACGGTGGCGATCGTCGGGCCGACCGGCGCGGGCAAGACCACGCTGGTCAACCTGCTCATGCGGTTCTACGAGCTGTCCGGTGGCCGGATCACCCTCGACGGCATCGATCTGACCGAGCTGACCCGCGCGGACCTGCGTTCCCGGATCGGCATGGTGCTGCAGGACACCTGGCTGTTCGGCGGCACCATCGCCGACAACATCGCCTACGGGCGGGACGGTGCGACGCGGGACCAGATCATCGACGCGGCGCGTGCGACCCACGTCGACCACTTCGTGAGCACGCTGCCGGACGGGTACGACACCGTGCTCGACGACGAGGGCGAGAGCGTCAGCGCGGGTGAGCGGCAGCTCATCACCATCGCCCGCGCGTTCATCGCCGATCCCGCGATCCTGATCCTCGACGAGGCCACGAGCTCCGTGGACACCCGGACCGAACTGCTCATCCAACGCGCGATGAGCTCATTGCGAGAGGGCCGCACCAGCTTCGTCATCGCCCATCGCCTCTCCACCATCCGCGACGCCGATCTGATCCTGGTGCTGGAATCCGGCCGGATCGTGGAAAAGGGAACGCACGAAGAGCTCGTCGCCTCCGGCGGCGCTTACACTCGTCTGTACAACAGCCAGTTTGCCGGCACGTTGACAGAGGCTTCCGATGACGGCGTCCTCAAGGTAGCCGATGGAGGTTAGCCATCACCGAGTTACCGCTACCCGCGCAGGCCAAGGAACTGACCATCGGAGAGTTGTCGCGGCGCAGTGGTGTGCCTAGCTCCACTCTCCGCTACTACGAACGCCAGAAGCTCATCTCCAGCACCCGGACGGTCGGCAACCAGCGGCGCTACACCCGCGACACCCTCCGCCGCGTGGCGTTCATCCGCGCGTCCCAGCAGGTGGGCGCGCCGCTGGAGAAGATCCGCTTCTATCTCTCGCTGCTCCCCGCAGGCCGCACGCCCACCCAGGAGGACTGGGCGCGGGCGTCGTTCTGCTACCACCAGGAATTGCAGAAGCAGATCGACTATCTGGAACGGCTGCGCGACCGGCTGGCGAGCTGTTTCGGCTGCGGCTGCCTGTCGGTCGACGCGTGCGCGCTTCTCAATCCCGGAGATCGGCTTGCGGAGGAGGGGCCGGGGGCCGTCCGGATGCGCGAGCCCTGACCTCCTGAGAAGACCCGTTCCGAGCCGTTCGATCGCCAGATCGGGCGGCTCGAACGTCATGCCCGCCGCCGGCTGAGTCATTCCGTCATTCCGTCATTCCGTCATGCGCTCGTGCCGTCATGCCCTCATTGCCCTTTTGCGGCATGCGCTTCGTCATGCCGTCCGATCGACAGGAAGAGTGCCACATGCGAGTCCTGTTCGTTGCCCCGTCGTCGCACGCCCACATCAACCCGATGATCCCGCTCGCCGGCGCGTTCCAGGCCGCGGGACACGAGGTGCGGCTGGCCACCCACCCCGAGATGACCGAGATCGTCAGCCGGCTCGGGGTGCCGGCGGTGCCCGTCGGCGAACGGGACTTCCCCAAGGCCAATGCCGTCGGCAGCGACGATCTCTACCATCGCATCCTCGACCTCATCGAACCCGACGTCGCCCAGGGGGCGGCCGACGGGAGCGGGCGGCCGCCCTCCAACCTCGTCATCCGGGCGCTCGACCGCTACTCCAACATCGATCCGCCCGGCGCGCAGGGCAACCTGATGACCGACGACCTGGTGGAGTTCTCCCGGAGCTGGAAGCCGGACCTGATTCTCTGGGACTCGATCTCCTTCCCGGCGGCGATCGCCGCGCGCGCCACCGGCGCGGCGCACGCCCGGGTGCTCTGGTCGATCGACGACGTGGCCTGGACCCGGCGCAAAGTGCTCGACCGGCTGCGCGGCACGGCGAAGCCCGACCCGATGGCCGAGGTCATGGCGCCGATGCTGGACCGCTTCGGGTTGGAGTTCAGCGAGGACCTTCTGCTCGGCCAGTGGACGATCGACCAGTACCCGGCGCCGCGGCTGCGGTTGCAGACCGACCAGCGCTACGTCCACACCCGCCTGGTGGCCTTCAACGGCTCGGCGGTCGTCCCCGACTGGGTGCACACCGATCCCGGGCGCCCGCGGGTCGCGGTGTCGCTGGGTGCCGGGATCCGCAGCTTCTTCCCCGACGGAACCAGCAAGGTGGGGATCGAGGAGCTCTTCGAGATCTCCGCCGACCTCGGGGTCGAGCTGGTGGCCACGCTGAACGCCAAGCAGCTGAAGGCGGTGCGGTCGGTGCCGGACAACGTCCGGGTCGTCGACTACCTCCCGCTCAACGTGCTGCTGCCGACCTGCGCGGCGCTCATCCACCACGGCGGCAGCGGGACGTTCGCCACCGCGGTGCACAACCGGTTGCCCCATCTGGTGTGGACGGAGCGCGGCCCGTACTACGACGACATCGCCAGGGCCGTCCGCCTGAGCGGCGCGGGGCTGGTCATCGACGACGCCGCGTTCGAGCGGGACATGGTGAAGAGCCAGTTCGCCCAGGTGCTGAACGACCCCGTGTTCACGCCGGGCGTCGACGAGCTCTACCGGGACCTGATGGCGATGCCGAGCCCGGCGGAGACCGTTCCGCTGCTGCAGAACCTCGCCGCGGAGCACCGGTGACGCGCGGGGACAGGTGAGCCGGATGGAGATCGTGGGCAGGGGTTTCCTCGCTCGGCATCTGCGGGCGATCGCGCACCGGCACGCCGACGTGGTCGCGCTGGCCGCGGGCGTGTCCTGGGCGGCCGACACCTCCGACACCGCGTTCGGCAGAGAGACCGCGCTGGTGAGGGACACGGCCGCCCGGTGCCGGGAGACCGGCCGCACACTGCTGTTCTTCTCCACGTCGTCGGCGGCGGTCTACGGCGCGGACCGCCCCGGGCGGGAGAGCGACCCGGCCGTTCCGCACACTCCGTACGGCGACCACAAGCTGGCGCTGGAACGGCTGCTGCGTGAATCGGGCACCGCCCATCTGGTGCTCCGGCTCTCCCACGTGGTGGGGCCGGGGCAGCCGCCGCATCAGCTACTGCCCAGCCTGACACGGCTGGTTCGCGCCGGTGGCCCCGTCCGGGTGCAGCGCCACGCCACCCGCGACCTGATCGGGGTGCGCGACGCGGTCACGCTCATCGACGCGCTGCTCTCCCGCGGTGAACGCGGCGGGACGGTCAACCTGGCCTCCGGCCACGCCGTTCCGGTCGGGGACATCGTCGACCACCTCGAACGGCGGATCGGGGTCGCCGCGCGCCGCGAGTACATCGCCGGCGGGGCGGCCCACCTGGTCAGCGTCGAGCGGCTGCGCGCGCTGCTGCCCGGCCAGGTGGCGGCCCTCGGCTTCGACGCCGGCTACCACCGCAGGGTGATCGACTCCTTCCTGGCGGAGAGGCAGCCCGCATGAGGCCGCTGCGCATCGGGCTCATGGGCTGTGCGGACATCGCCCGGCGCCGCGTGCTGCCCGCGATCGCGGCCGCGCCCGACGCCGAGCTGGTCGCGGTCGCCGGCCGGGACGCCGCCCGGGCCGCCGACACGGCGCGGCGGTTCGGCGGCCGCCCCGTCCACGGGTACGAGGCGCTGCTGGAACTGGCCGACGTCGAGGCGATTTATGTCCCGCTGCCGCCGGCGCTGCACGCCCGGTGGGTCGAGGCCGCGCTGCGGGCCGGCCGGCCCGTGCTGGCGGAGAAACCGCTGACCACCAGTGCGGCCGAGACCGGGCGGCTGCTCGCGCTGGCCGCCGAACGGGGCCTGGTCCTGATGGAGAACGTGATGTTCGTCCATCACGGGCAGCACGCCGTGGTCCAGAAGCTGGTGGCGGAGGGACGGATCGGTGAGCCGCGCTCGTTCCACGCGGCTTTCGCGATTCCGCGGCGGCCCGACGGTGACATCCGCCACCGGGCGGACCTCGGCGGCGGCGCGCTGTGGGACACGGGCCTGTATCCGGTCCGCGCCGCCCTGCATCTCCTCGGGCCGGACCTGACGGTCGCGGGTGCCACCGCGGAACGCGGGCCCGGCCGGGAGGTGGACACCTGGGGCACGGCGCTGCTGCGCTCGTCGGGAGGCGTCGCCGCACATCTCACCTTCGGGCTCGACAACGCCTACACCTCGGGGTACGCGCTGTGGGGCAGCGAGGGGAAGATCATCGTGGACCGGGCCTTCACCCCGCCCGCCGACCATCGCCCGGCGCTGCTGCTGGAACGCCCGTCCGGTACCGAAGAGCTGGTCCTCGAACCGGACGACCAGGTCGCGCGCACCGTGGCCGCCTTCGTCGCCGCCGTCCGGAACGGATCGCTCGCCCCGGGCGCGGCCGACTGCCTGCGGCAGGCCGAGCTGCTGGACGACATCCGTACGACCAGGGGAGTCTCATGTCCGCGATAGATCGCCGCGTAGTGGTCACCGGGATCGGGGTGATCTCCAGCATCGGCGTGGGGCCGAAGGAGTTCGCCGCCGGACTGCGGGAGGGACGCAGCGGCGCCGCACCGATCACCGCCTTCGACACGACCGGGTTCGAGCACGTCAACGCCTGCGAGGTGACGGACTTCGAGCCCGCGGAGTGGCTGCGCCGTACCCCGGCGGACGGACCCGGCAGGGCCGCCCGGTTCGCTGCCACCGCCGCCCGCATGGCGGTGACCGACGCGGGGCTGGACGAGGACGCCCTGCGGGACCGGCGCGGTCTGATCTCCATCGGCACCACCGACGGCGGCTCCCGCGAGATCGACGAGCTCACCGAGGCCGAGGTCGCGGCGGGCCCCGAGGCGTGGGACCCCGAGATCGTCGGGAGCATCCCGGCGGCCCGGCTGGCGGCGGCGGTGGCCCTGGAACTGGACCTGCCCGACGCGGACGCGGCGACCTTCGCCACGGCCTGCTCGGCGGGGAACTACGCGCTCGGCAACGGGCTGGACGCCATCCGGCTCGGCGAGACCGACTACGCGTTGTGCGGAGGCGCCGACGCCGTCTGCCGCAAGACCTTCACCGCGTTCTATCGGCTCGGCACCATCAGCCCGGACGTCTGCCGCCCGTTCGACCGGAACCGGCAGGGCATCCTCACCGGCGAGGGGGCGGCGGTGCTCCTGCTGGAGAGCCTCGAGTCCGCCCAGGCCCGCGGCGCCCGGATCTACGCGGAGGTGCTGGGGTACGGGCTGAACTGCGACGCCTTCCATCCGGTGGCGCCGGACCAGGAAAGCATCGCCCGCTGCATGCGCGCCGCGCTCGCCGACGCGGGCGTCCGCGCCGCGGACGTGGATCTCATCTCCGCGCACGGCACCGGCACCAAGGCCAACGACGTCACCGAGTGCCGGGCGATCAACGACGTGTTCGAGCGCCGGCCGCCGCGGACCGTCTCCCTGAAGTCCATGCTCGGACACACCATGGGCGCGGCGAGCGCGATCGCCGCGGCGGCCTGCTGCCTGGCCATCACGGGCGGTTTCATCCCGCCCACCATCCATCACGAGGAGACCGATCCGGACTGCGAGATCGACTGCGTGCCCAACCGGTCGGCCCCCGCGGACCTGCGGGTCGTCCAGAGCAACGGGCTCGCCTTCGGCGGCAACAACGCCGTGGTGATCTTCGGTGCCCACGGAGGGAGGGCCGCATGACGGGAACTTCGCCCCGGAAGATCGTGACGCCGGTGATCACGGCGTGGACGGCGCTGTCGGCGTTCGGCGCCGGCCGCGACGCGTTCGCCGCGGGCGTGGCCGGCCGGCGCACGGCCGTCACCGCCATCGACCGTGCCATGTGGGGGACCCCCGACGAACGGGCGGGGCTGGTGCCCGGCTTCGAGACGCGCGGGGTGCTCGGCAAGAAGGGCACCCGCGGCATGAACCGGGTTTCCGGCCTGGCCGTCGCGACCGTGCGCAGCCTGCAGGAGGAGGTCGCGGCCGACGCCGCGACCGGGCTGGTCCTCGGCACCACGACGGGCAGCGCGCAGACGATGATGGAGACCATCCGGACCGCGCTGCAGGCCGCGCTGCCCTACCACACCGACCCCGCCACCACGCCCTACGGTGTGATGAACGGCGCCGCCGGGCAGTGCGCCATCTGGCAGGGCCTCAAGGGACCCAACGCCACGATCGCCGCGGGACGGCCGACCGGACTGTCGGCCATGAGCTACGCGCGTCGGCTGCTGCTCACCGGCCGGGCCCGCACCGTGCTGTTCGGCGCGGCCGAGGAGTACAGCCGCGCCCGCTCGTGGCTGGAGTTCCACGCCGGAGACGCCGGACCGCTCGGTGAGGGCTGCGCCATTTTCGCGCTCACCGATGGCTCTGGGGGCGATGTCCCGGTCCTCGCCGAGATCGCGGCGACGGAGTTCGGCGTGTGCGTGGACGGCGATTGGAAGGCGGCCGTGGCGCGGGTGACGCGGCGGGCCCTGGCCGCGGCCGGGCCGGCCGCCGCGGACGTCTGGGCGGCCTGCGCCTCCGGAGCGGCCGGATCCACGGGGACCGCCGAGTCGGCCGCCCTCGACGCGGAGGTGGACGCCGAGGTCACCCTGCCCGCGCTGACCGGGCTTCTCGGCGAGACCCATGCGGTCTCGGCGGCGTTCCAGCTCGCCGCCGTGCTCGCCCTGGCCGGACGGACGCCCGCCGCGGCCCGCCGCGCCGCCGTGCTCACCTCGGTCGACCCCGCGAGCGGAACGGTCGCGGCCGCGATCCTGCGGCTCGGCGGCACCCAGTGAGAGGAGAGGCAGGTGGCTGAAGACCAAGCCCCGCCGGCGACCGGGCCGGCGGAGGAGCTGGCGGGCCTGAAGCGGCTGGCCTTCGACGGCCCGAGCGAACAAGCGACGGCCGCGCAGCTCGCGAAGGGCAAGAGGACCGTCCGGCAACGGATCGACCTGCTCCTCGACCCCGGCTCGTTCCAGGAGGTGGAGCCGCTGCGCCGGCACCGGGCCGCCGGGTTCGGCCTGGAGGACCGGCGCCCGTACACCGACGGCGTCGTCACCGGCTGGGGCACCGTGGAGGGCCGGACCGTCTTCGTCTACGCCCACGACTTCCGCATCTTCGGCGGGGCCCTGGGCGAGGCGCACGCGCAGAAGATCCACAAGATCATGGACATGGCGGTGGCGGCGGGCGCTCCGCTGGTCTCGCTGAACGACGGCGCCGGCGCCCGCATCCAGGAGGGCGTCACGGCCCTGGCCGGCTACGGGGGGATCTTCCGCCGCAACTCCCGGGCCTCGGGGGTGATCCCGCAGATCAGCGTGATGCTCGGCCCCTGCGCGGGCGGCGCGGCCTACTCCCCGGCGCTGACCGACTTCGTGTTCATGGTGCGCGACACGGCGCAGATGTTCATCACCGGTCCGGACGTGGTCCGCGCCGTGACGGGCGAGGAGATCGACCACAACGGCCTCGGCGGCGCGGACGTGCACGCGGGGACGTCAGGGGTGTGCCACTTCGCGTTCGACGACGAGGAGACCTGCCTGGAGCAGGTGCGGCAGCTGATCGCGATCCTGCCCGCCAACAACCGGGAGGCGCCGCCGCGGTCCGACTGCGACGACCCGGCCGGCCGGAGGTGCGACGCGCTCGCCGACCTCGTCCCGGTGCACGGCAACCTGCCGTACGACATGCGCCGCGTCATCGAGGAGATCGTCGACTACGGCGAGCACATCGAGGTGCACGAGAGCTGGGCCGGCAACGTCATCTGCACGCTGGCCGGTCTCGGCGGGCACATCGTCGGGATCGTGGCCAACCAGCCCCTGTCGATGGCGGGGGTCCTGGACATCAAGGCCTCGGAGAAGGCGGCGCGGTTCGTCCGGTTCTGCGACGCGTTCAACATCCCGATCGTCACGCTCGTGGACGTGCCGGGCTTCCTGCCGGGCGTCGGACAGGAGCACGACGGGATCATCCGGCACGGCGCGAAGCTGCTCTACGCCTACTGCAACGCCACGGTCCCGCGAATCTCGCTCGTCCTCCGCAAGGCGTACGGCGGCGCCTACATCGTGATGGACTCGCGGTCCATCGGCGCCGACCTCGGCTTCGCCTGGCCCACCAACGAGATCGCGGTGATGGGCGCCGAGGGCGCCGCGAACGTCATCTTCCGCCGCGAGATCGCCGCCGCCGACGACCCGGACGAGACGCGCGCCCGGCTGGTCAAGGAGTACAAGGCCAAACTCATGCATCCCTACTACGCCGCCGAGCGCGGGCTGGTCGACGACGTGATCGACCCGGCGGACACCCGGGCGGTGCTGATCCGCTCGGTCGAGATGCTCCAGAGCAAGCACGCCGACCTGCCTGCCCGCAAGCACGGCAACTCACCGCAGTGACCTCTGCCCATGGCTCACTTCCCCGCATCACAAGGAACCCGACCAGGAGGTAACCCATGACCGCACTCACCGATGCCACGCGCGCGAAGGTCAAGGAGATCGTGTGCGACATCCTCGAACTGGAGACCGAAGAGGTGACCGAGACGAGCCTGTTCGTCGAGGAGCACGGCGCCGACTCGATGCGGGCGATCGAGATCCTCGCCTCCCTGGAGATCAACTTCGGGGTGGTCATCGACCAGTCCGAGCTGGAGCGCATGGTCAATCTGGCCGGCGTGTACGAGGTCCTCGGCGACCGCCTGGCGGGTACGGCCGCCTAGGCCGTCCGTATGTCGCAGACGAGGGGCGCCGCGGATGACCGCGGCGCCCCTCGCCGCGCTCACCCACATCACGCTCACCCTCGCCACCCTCACCCCCACCACGTTTCGTTCCCACCACGTTTCGTCCCACGTTCGCCCACACACGACCGAAGGAGTCCGTTCATGCCGAACGACAGTTCAGGCGTCGTCCTGGTGAGCGGTGGATCGCGGGGCATCGGCCGCGCCACGGTGCTGCGGTTCGCCCGGGAGGGACGCCGTATCGCCTTCTGCTTCCGTTCCGAAGAGGCGGCCGCGCGCGGCCTGGAGAAGGAGGCGGCCGAGGCGGGCGGCGAGGCCGTCGCCACCGCGGTCGACGTGACCGACGCGGCGGCCGTGCGGGAATGGGTCGCCGGTACCGAGGAGCGGCAGGGACCGGTCGAGGTCGTCGTGACGTCCGCCGGGATCGTCCGCGACGGGCCGCTGGTCCGGATGCCCGACGACGACTGGCGGCAGGTCATCGACACCAATCTGAGCGGGACCTACAACGTTTGCCGCGCCGCCGTGTTCCCGATGATGAAACGCAAGGCCGGGTGCCTGGTCAACATCTCCTCGGTCTCCGGCGTGCTCGGAAACCCCACGCAGACCAACTACTCGGCGGCCAAGGCCGGGATCATCGGGTTCAGCCGCGCCCTGGCCAAGGAGGTCGGGCGCTACGGCGTGCGCGTCAATGTGGTCGCGCCCGGCCTCATCGAGACCGACATGACCGCGGCGCTGGCCGGCAAACGCCGGGACAGCGTGCTCGGCGCGATCCCGCTGAGGCGCTTCGGCGATCCGGAGGAGGTCGCCGAAGCCGTCGGCTATCTGGCGGGGGCGCGCTACGTCACGGGAGCGGTGCTCCAGGTCGACGGCGGAATCGTGCTCTGATGGCGCGTTCGCTGACGACGCGTTCGCTGACGGCGCGGGAGACGGCCGCGGAGACCCGCGGTTCGTGGGGACTGCTGGCGGTGCTGTCGGGGACGATGCTTCTCGACGCCCTGGAGGTGTCGACGGCGATCGTCGCCCTCCCCGCGCTGGCCGCCGACCTCGGGATCGGCGCGGCAGGGGCGACGTGGGTGGTCGGGGCGTTCGCGCTCGGTTTCGGCGGCCTGCTGATCGTGCTCCGGAACCTCGCCGCCAGATGGGGCGAGCGGCAGGCATATCTGGCCGCGCTGGCGCTGTTCGCCGCCGCCTCGGTGGTGTGCGCGCTGGCAGACGCCCCCGCGATCCTCGTCGCGGCCCGCTTGGTCAAGGGTGCTTGCGCGGCGCTCACCGCGCCGGCCGGGCTGGCGTTCATCGCCCGGTACTTCCCGGAGGGACCGCCGCGCCATCGGGCGATCTCGGTCTACACGTTCCTCGGAGCCTGGGGCTTCACCCTGGGGCTGATCATCTCCGGCCTCCTGACAGCCGCGGACTGGCGCTGGACGTTCCTGCTCCCGGCGCCGGTGGCGCTGGTGCTGCTGGTGTCCGGGCTCCGCCTCCTCCCCGCGACGCCCGGCGGCCCGCCCCCGCGGCTCCAGATCGGTGCCCTGCTCGTCCATGCGCCGCTGGTGCGTTCGGCGCTGGGCGCGGCCACGTTGAACGGCACGGTCTGGGGGCTGCTCGTCGAGTGGACGTTCCGGTTGCAGGACGAACTCGGCTGGACGTCGTGGCAGGCAGGGATCGCGCTGGTGCCGGCCAGCCTGCCCGCCGCCCTTGTCAGCCCCGTCGCGGGACGGCTGGTCCGGCGCTTCGGAACGGCCCGGCAGATCACCGCCGGGGCGGCCCTGGTGCCGCTCGGCTGCCTGCTGGCCTGGTCGGCCGCGCACGAACGGACCGGCTCCCCGGCGGCCTACGCGGTGGACGTGCTGCCCTGGCTGCTCCTGGTCGGGACGGGTTTCGCGATGTGCTTCTCCAGCCTGCACATCCAGGCGCTGAGCGGGCTCGAACCCGCCCGGCACGGCGCGGCCTCGGCCGCCTACCAGACCATGGTGCAGCTCGGCGGGGTCCTGGTCCTGGCGCTGGTCTCGGTCACGGCGAACCCGGTGGCCCTCACCCTCGTCGGGCTCCTCGGATTCCTCGTCGCGCTCACCGGAGTGATCCCCGTGAGGAGGACCGTGTGAAGGGCGAGGTGTGGGTTTTCTCAGGGCACGGCTCGCAATGGCCCGGCATGGGACGCGACCTGCTGGGCGAGCCGGCGTTCGCCGCAGTGGTGAGCGCCCTCGAACCCGTCTTCCTCCAGGAGATCGGCTTCTCCCCGCGGGAGGTGCTGCTCACCGGTGAGCTGGACGGCGTCGACCGCGTCCAGACGATGATCTTCGTGATGCAGGTCGGCCTGGTCGGGCTGCTCCGGGACCGCGGCATCGAGCCCGGCGCCGTCATCGGGCATTCGGTGGGGGAGATCGCCGCCGCGGTCGCCGCCGGGGCACTGTCGCTGGCCGACGGCGCCCGGCTCATCTGCCGGCGGTCGGTGTTGCTACGCCGGGTCGCGGGCCACGGCGCGATGGTCATGACGACGCTGCCGTTCGACGAGGCCGCACGGCGGCTCGCGGACCGTTCGGACGTGGTCGCCGCGATCGCCGCCGCACCCGCCGCCAGCGTCGTGGCGGGCACACCCGACGCACTGGAGGATCTCGTCGCGCGCTGGCGGGACGAGGGCGTCGGGATCTTCCGGGTGGCCTCCGACGTCGCCTTCCACAGCCCGCACATGGACCCGCTGGTGGACGATCTCCGTGCGGCCGGCGCGGATCTGACGCCCCGCCCGTACGCGGTGCCCGTCTACTCCACGGCGCTGCCCGACCCACGGACGGTGCCCGGGGCGGACGGCGCCTACTGGGCGGCCAACCTGCGGAACCCCGTCCGGCTGGTGGCCGCGGTGACGGCCGCGGCCGAGGACGGCCACCGCGCCTTCCTGGAGATCTCCCCGCACCCGGTCGTCACCCATTCGATCTCGCGGACCCTCGCCGAGATGGGCGTCGACGCCCCCTTCGTCAGCGGGACACTCCGCCGCAACAAGCCCGAACTGCCCGCGCTGGAGGCGGTCCTTGAGCGCGTCGCGGCGCGCGCCGCCGGGCAGCCCATCTGACTCGCCCGTCCGACTCGCCCATCCGACCGTCGGCCCATGCCGACCGGGAGTGCCGATGAACCCTGACCACCGTCCGCTCCACTATCTGGTCTCGACGGCGGGGATACCCAATCTCGGCGACGAGCTCATCGCCGCCACCTGGCTGAAACACCTGGCCGAGCGGCATCCTGAGGCCGACGTCGTGCTCGACTGCATCGACCCGGCCGCGTCGCTCGCCCCGCTGGCGGGTCTCCACCCCCGCCTGCGCCTGACCTCCACCCTCTGGCAGATCTGCTTCCGGAACTGGGAGGCGGGCGCCCGCACCCGCGAGATCGCGCGCGAGGTCATCGCCGATCCGTCCCTGGCGGGCGACCTCGCCGCGGGCGTCGAGCTGCTGCGGCGGGCCGATGTCGTCCACCTGACCGGCGGCGGATTCCTGAACGGGATCTGGCCCGCATTCGCCGGGCTCCTGTCCGGCATCACCGCGGCGACCGGGATCTCCGGCGGGACCGCAGCCGCGACCGGACTCGGGTTGTACCCCGCCATCGGCGGCACCGGGGAGATCATGCCCGAGCTGACCGCGGGGTTCGACGTGCTGGATGTCCGCGACGAGCCGTCGTCCCGGCTCCTCGGCCGGCCAGGGGCGCGTTCCTGTGACGACGTCTTCCTCCTCCCGGACGCCTGGCTCGCCGAACCCGGCGCGGACCTGCCGGAGGTCATGGTCTCCATCCAGTCCACCCAGCCGCCCGTCACCTTGTTCCCGCCGCCGTCCGCCCGGACGCCGGGGACCGCGCGCGGCGCGGCGGAGCCGGACGAACGCGAGCTGCGGGTCAGGGAAGCGCGGTCCGAACAGGGGATGCGCATGCTCATCGATTTCGCGGCCAAGACGCTCGCCGCGTGGGGCGCCGACGAGGTCGGCCTGATCGAGTGCTGGCCCGACGCGGACCGGCGGGCCTGGGAGATGGCCGACGATCTGGCGCCGAGCGTCCGTCGCTACCCGCTGCGCGACGTGCTGCACGAGGGGTTCCCCGCCGTCCCCGGGCAGACGTGGCTGTCCACCCGGTTCCATCCCCATCTCTTCGCCGCCGCCGCGGGTGCCTCGGGCGTCGCCGTGAACCTGATGAAGGGCTACTACGACACCAAACACGGCTCCCTGATCGAGCAGGGATCGGGGTGGTCCCTCGCCCACTACCGTCCGTTCGACCGGCGGCAGGAGATCCCGGACCGGCCGCGGTCGGGCGGCTACCCGCCCGGAGTGCTGGCGGAGCTCCAGGGACGCAAACGGTCGGTCGCCGAGTCCATCTACGGCGCTTCCCGCGGGGGACGGCCATGACCGTCGCTCCCAAGGCGCTGGTGAGCGCGTACATCGCCGTCTGGAACCTGCCCGACGAGGAACGGCCGGGCGCCATGGCGGACGTGTTCACCGCGGACGTCCTCTATGTCGATCCGCTCGTCGCGACCCGCGGGCTCGCCGAGCTGTCGGACTACATCGGCACCACCAGACGTCACTTCGCCGGGAGCCGGTTCGTGCCCCGGGACCCCGTCAACGGCCACCACGACCAGATCCTCTTCGGCTGGGAGTGCGGGCCGCCGGACGCCGAATCGATCGTCGCCGGGCTCGACGTCGCGCTCCTCGACGGAGAGCGGATCAAGGCGATCCATGGGTTCTTCCACTGATGCAGGAGGGCGTGATGAAGGAGAAGGAGAAGGACCGGAAGGTTCGCAACGGACGGTTCAGCGTCAAGAACGACCAGGACGTGGTGGTGTTCCTGGTCGGCATCCGCGTCAACAAGCTGCGAGCCGTACGCAAGTGGGTCCCTGTCATCAGGGCGCTGCGGCCGATGCTGCGGCAGGCCGAGGCCGACACGGAGAGCGGCCTGCTCGGCTACCGCGTGCTGCGCGTCGGCAGGCGCGAGACCGTGGCGCTGCAGTACTGGCGCACCTTTGACGACCTGATGGCGTTCGCCGACGGCGCGACCCACCGCCGCGCCTGGCGGGACTTCTACGCGCTCGCGACGGACGGCGCCGCGGTCGGGCTCTGGCACGAGACCTATGTGGTCCCCGCCGGCCGCTACGAGGCGATCTACGGCATCGTTCCGCCGCTCGGCCTGGCGTCCTTCCGCACCCTGTTGCCGGTGGGCCGCCGCAACGACGGCGCCCGCACGCGGCTCGGCGCGGCCACGACCCCGGAAAGGACAGCATGAAGGCTCTCATCCTCGCGGGTGGCACCGGTTCCCGGCTGCGCCCGTTCACCTACAACATGCCCAAGCAGCTCGTTCCCGTCGCCAACAAGCCGGTGCTCTTCCATGGCCTGGAGACCCTGCGGGAGGCGGGGGTCACCGAGGTCGGGCTCATCATCAACGCCGATGACCGGGCCGTCCGCGCGGCGGTCGGTGACGGGTCGGCGTTCGGCCTCACCATCACCTGCATCCCGCAGGACGAGCCCCGGGGACTGGCCCACTGCGTGCTGATCGCCCAGGACTTCCTCGCCGACGACGATTTCCTGATGTATCTGGGTGACAACATCTTCGGTGACGGCCTGGCCGTACCGGCGGCGCAGTTCCGCGACACCCGGCCCGCGGCCCAGCTCATCCTCGTGAAGGTCAGCGATCCGTCCGCGTACGGGGTGGCCGAGGTCGACGACTCCGGCCACGTCCTCGGACTCGAGGAGAAGCCGGAGCGCCCGCGGAGCAACCTCGCGGTGACCGGCGCCTACTTCTTCACCTCGCAGGTGCACGAGGCCGTCCGGGCCATCCGGCCGAGCTGGCGCAACGAGCTGGAGATCACCCATGCCGTGCAGCGGCTGGTGAGCGAGGGCCACGAGGTGCGGGCGCACATGTGCGCGGGGTTCTGGAAGGACACCGGCACCGTCCCGGAGCTGCTCGACTGCAACCGCGCGATGCTGGACGACGTCGAGCCCCGGATCTCCGGCTCGGTGGACGCGCTCACCCAGATCGGGGCGTCGGTGGTCATCGAGCCGGGGGCGAGCGTGACCGCCTCCCGCATCGACGGACCGACGATCATCGGCCGTGGCAGCACCGTCGTCGACAGCTACATCGGCCCCTACACCGCGATCGGCAGCGGCTGCTCGGTGCGGGACGCGGCGGTGGAGGACACGATCATGCTCGATCGGTCCTCGGTCCAGGGTGTGCGCGGCGTCAAGGGCTCGGTGATCGGCCAGCAGGCCGGCGTGCGCGGGCGGCGCCAGGAACTGCGGGCCCACCGGCTGATCGTCGGCGACGACAGCCGCGTCGAGGTGCCCGCATGAACCTCCTCGTCACCGGCGCCGCCGGCTTCATCGGCTCGGCCTACGTCCGGGATCTGCTGGACGGCCGCTACCCGGGGACGCGCGACGTCCGGGTGACGGCGCTGGACAAGCTGACCTACGCGGGCGATCTGCGGAACCTCCCCACCGGCGATCCGCGGCTCACGTTCGTCAAGGGCGACGTGTGCGACTTCGCGCTGCTGGCCGATCTGCTGCCGGGGCACGACGCGGTCGTTCACTTCGCCGCGGAGTCCCATGTCGATCGGTCCCTGGCGGACGCGGCGCCGTTCGTCATGACCAACGTCGCCGGCACCCACACGCTGCTGGAGGCCTGCCGCCACGTGGGCGTGGAGCGGGTCGTGCACGTCTCCACCGATGAGGTGTACGGCTCGATCGCGCACGGCTCGTGGACCGAGGCGTTCCCGCTGGCACCCAACTCCCCGTACTCCGCCTCCAAGGCCGCCGGGGACCTGTTCGCGCGGGCCTACTGGCGCTCCCACGACCTCTCGGTCTCCGTGACCCGATGCTGCAACAACTACGGGCCCCATCAGAACATCGAGAAGGTCATCCCGCTGTTCGTCACCAGACTGATCGACGGCCTCGACGTCCCGCTCTACGGTGACGGCCGCAATGTGCGCGAATGGCTGCACGTGACCGACCACTGTCGCGCGGTCCACCTGGTCCTGACCGCCGGGGCCGCGGGCGAGGTCTACAACATCGGCGGCGGAGCCGAGCTCACGAACCTCGAACTGACCGAACGGCTGCTGACGCTGTGCGGGGCCGGTCCGGAACGCGTGCGGCGGGTACCGGACCGGAAGGCCCACGACCGGCGGTACTCCCTGGACGGCGGCAAGATCAGGGAGGAACTCGGGTTCGAGCCCACCGTGCCGTTCGACCAGGGATTGGCCGACGTGGTCACCTGGTATCGCGACAACCGCTGGTGGTGGCAGGAGAACAAGCTCACCCCCGCCACCTGATCGGCCGTCACGCCTGCTGCCGGACGCGCCCTCCGTCCCCGGCGTCGCGGATGTTGGGGCCTGGGCCGTCGATGTTCCAGGCGATCACCCGGCGGGCCCGGACCCGGATCACCTCGCGGCTGAAGCCCGGCAGGAGCTCCTCCTCCAGGGAGAACAGCTCGGCCGTGCCGCGGACCTCCAGACCGCGGCCGGTCTGTCCGCCGGGCCCGACGGGCTCGTCCGCCTCGTCGTCGAGCACGAAGGTCACCCTGGCGTCGGCCTGGATGTTGCGGTACTTCTGCGAGGCGCTCAGGTCGGGCCCGCCGATGTCGATGGTGTCGTCGCTGTTGAGCGTGTAAGCGACGGGCTTGACCTGTGGCGCCCCGTCGGGCCCGATGGTCGCCAGATGCCCGCGCCGGTGCTTGGCAAGGTATTCGCGCTCGCTCTTGGTGAAGGTCATGTCTCCAGCTTGATACCTCAACCAAGGTTCATGTCAACCGCATCCTGACCTCAAGGAGCCCCACATGGACATCCGCATCGAGAAGGGCGAGGTCACCGACGAGGAACTGGCCGCCGTGATCGCCGTACTGCTGCTCCGGGCCTGGCCGGCCGCGGCCGAAAGCGCCGTCGGCCAGGGGCGGCGGCGCCGTGCGCGCTGGGGGCGGCCGGAGCACCGCGTCGGACGCTGTAGCCCACGGAGTTGGCAGGTGGCCGCCTCAGATTGATCTTACGAGTGCGAAGCGACCGAAAACGTGACCGGCACCGGCGTCGCCCCCAGACCTTTGACATCGCGCCTGGTGTCTCCGGAGAGCGGTCACAGCACTGCTGTGGATCAACGCATGATCCACCGGACACGACCTAGGCCCAGGCGGGATCACGGCCGGTCAGGCCGAGGATGCGGTCCAGGGTGGGTGCGTCGGCCGGCACCGTGACCTGTGGTCCGTACATGCCCATCTCCCGCCCTTGCTCCACGCCGGCGAACACGGTGTCGTGCAGATGCGTCAGCAGGTCGGCGGGTAGTTCCAGCCGCTGCCCGGTCGCGACGGCCAGGTCCCAGCCGTGCATGGCCAGCTCGCCGGTGATCATGTCGCCCAGGACGGGCGCGGGCAGTGTCTGCGGCGTGCCCATGTCCGTCTCGCCCTCCCAGGCGCTCGGCGGCGCCCACGACGAGGTGATGTCGTCCAGCAGGGCGAGCAGGCGGCCGCGCCAGTCGCCGGCCGCCAGGTCCACATCGGACTCGGCGGCCGCCGGCTGCGGGACGGATTCCTTGCGGCCGCCGCCGGCGAGCGACGGGCCCCAGAACAGGAGGTGGTTGACCAATGCCCGCACGTCGTACTCCGTGCATGGAGTCTTGTTGGCGAGCTGGTCGTCGGTGATGGTGCGGGCGATCGCGGCCATGGCCTCGGCGGCGTTGGACAGATGTGACATGGCGGCGACGCTAGGCGGCCGGGGCGGGAGGGGTATTGGACAAAGGCGACGTACACTCTGCCGCGTGGAGCGGGACGTTCGTGAGCTGCGCGGTGCTTGGAGCAGGTATCAGCGCCACACGTTCCACGATCCGTCGCCGGCGCTCGCGCCATGGGTGGAGCGGTACTGGGAGGCTCGCTGGGACTACGCCGAGCCCTACCGGCAGAAGATCGTGCCGTACCCGAACGTGCACCTGTCGTTCGGCGGCGGACGTGCGGACGTCAACGGCGTGTGCAGCGGTTACCGGATCAAGGTCCTCGAGGGCCGTGACCACGTCTTCGGCGTCGCGTTCCGGCCGGGCTGCTTCCGCCCGTTCCTTGGTGCCTCCGTCTCGGCGATCACCGACCGCGTCGTCCCGGCGACCGAGGTGTTCGGCCCGGACCTGCCCGCGACGCTCGACGTGCCGGCCGTGGAGGCGTTCCTGCTGGAGCACCTGCCAGACGACGACCCCCGGGTACGCCAGGCGGTGGCCGCGGTCGAGCTGATCGCCAAGGACAAGGCCGTGACCAGGGTCGAACGCCTCGCCGGCGAGTTGGGGCTGAGCGTGCGGGGGGTGCAACGGCTGTTCGCGGAGTATGTCGGCATCGGGGCCAAGTGGGTGATCCGCCGCTTCCGCCTGCACGAGGTGACCGCACGCATGGCCGCCGGTGGGACGATCGACTGGGCCGCGCTGGCGGCGGACCTCGGCTACGCCGACCAGGGCCACTTCATTCGCGACTTCAAGGGCATGTTCGGCGAGCAACCGACCTGGTACGCGCAGCGGTATTGAGGCTTGTTCGGGCCGGACCATTAGCCGCAGGTGCGGGTGTTGCGTGCGAGCGCCGTCAGGGCCGCGCAAGGGCCGACGTCTTCCAGGCCGTAAAGGTAGATGGCATTCTCCAGACCCTTGGCCCTGGCGCCTCGGCGAGCTTCTCCGTCAGGCGCGACAGAGCCGGAAACCGTACGGTCCGGTCCCGGGTGCCGTGGCAAGATCAGGCGGGGCGAAACCGAGGGTGAGGGGCCATTGTGCAGGATCAACTCCTGGGAGGCCGCTACCGGTTGGTGCGGCAGCTCGGCGAGGGCGGCATGGGCGAGGTCTGGGAGGCACAGGACGAGACCCTGGATCGGCGGGTCGCGGTCAAGGTGATCTCGCTGCTCGGCGGGGGCGGAAGCCGCGCGAGCGAGGCGCGTGCCCGGTTCCTGCGCGAGGCCCGGATCACGGCTCGTCTGCAGCATCCGCACATCGTGACCGTCCACGATCTCGGCGAGAGCGGCCCCGAGAACGGCAACGCCCCGTTTCTGGTGATGGAACTGGTCCGGGGCGAGGGGCTGGACGCCAAGCTGGCCCGGGGCGATGTCAGCCTGGAAGAGGCGGCCAGGTGGGGCGCGCAGGTCTGCGAAGCACTGACCGAGGCGCATGCGGCGGGCGTCATGCATCGGGACATCAAGCCGTCCAACATCTTCATCACGCACACCGGCGCGGTGAAGGTCCTGGACTTCGGCGTCGCGCGAGCGGTCGATCCCAACGCCACCGCCGACCGTCTCACCCAGACGGGGTTCATCGTCGGCACGCCCTCGTACATGGCCCCTGAGCAGGCACGCGGCTACCCCGAGCCCAGGAGCGACCTCTACGCGCTCGGTTGTCTGCTGTTCGAGCTGATCACCGGCCGGCTGCCCTTCCGCGCACCCGACAGTGTCGGCTATCTGACCGCCCACCTCAGCCAGGAACCACCTGCTCCCAGTTCGGTGCGGCCCGGCATCCCCGGCTCGTGGGACGGTCTCCTACACGGACTTCTGAGGAAGGACCCGGCCGAGCGGTACCAAACCGCCGCTGACGTCTCCCGTGCCCTGCGGCAACTCGACCAGGCGCCCACCAAGGCGCTCACACGGCCGAACGACGTCTCGCCGCTTCCGACCCCCAAAAGCACGCCGGTGGGCGGCCCCTGGCTGCCCGGCACGGTATGGCTCCTGATCGTCGTGGCGACCGCAGTACTGGTCTCGATCAACGTGAACGGTGTCTCCGACGCCCGCGACGCAGCGACAGGCGCCCTCGCGGTCACTCTCGCCACGGCCTGGCTCATCGGGCATTTCGTTCTCATGTCACGTCCGGGCCGGCGTGCGGCGGTGACGAAGGTGACCCGGTTCGTCCTGCCACTGCTCCTGTTCGGCGTCTACGGCGCAGTGATCGCCGGTACGGCTGGGCAAGAGGGGGGCTACGGGCGGTACTGGTGGACACTGGCCATCTCGACCGTCGCTCTCGTGAGCCTGCTCGCCTTCGCCGCCGCGCTCACACCGCGGACCGGACTCTGGACCCGGAGAGCGGGCTATGCACTCGCGGCCTTCACTACCGTCGCGGTGCTCGACTCCGGAGCCACTCTGGTGGACCGCTCCGTATCCGTCACCCCCTACATCGCCTTCGTCCGCCCGGAACCGGGCACGGTCCTCCCTGCGGTCCTGACCATCGCGATGTACTGCGTCCGCGAGATAGCGACCCGCCGGGCGGCGGACGCTCATCGCATGTCCGACACCGAGATGTCGTTGCCGTAGCGATTCCAACGACCCACTCGAAGACACTGCGGAGAGGTAGGGAATGGGTTGTTGGACCGCTTACGTCTTGCGGGCCGAAGACGGCTCCTGCTGGACGATGGGCGAGAAGTGGGGAGACTGGTGCCTCGCCAAGGAAAGCGATCGCATTCGGATCGTCGAGTCGATCTTGCGCGGTGGCGTGGCGGTGGACGACGACTCCGCACAGGGTCTCGTGGACTCGTGGTTCTGCCGTGGCGTCGTCCTCGATCTCGTCACGCACCGGTATCGCTTTTTCGGCTGCGACCTCCAAACTTTGCAGCCGGGCGTGAGTTACCTCGAAAGCACCGCCGTGCGGGTGGCTTCGGCTCCTGGATGGTCGGGCTGGGATGTCGGTTATGCATGGAGCGGACGCGAGGGTCTCGTCGAGGTGGTTTCAGAGGCCAGGCCGGCCGAGGAAACCGTTCACGCCGGCGCGGTGGTCGATCTTCCCTCACGCCGGCTTCGCTACTGGACGACGGAGAGCGTCCCGCCTCAACTCGTGGCGAAAGTGTCCGCCGCATGGCCTGGCTGGACCGTCGAGCGCCTGCCACTCGGGTTCATCGGGCACCTGGCCGCCACCGGCCGCGATGGCGAAGACCTGTTCATGACGAATGCCGAACTGCGCGACGGTGGATGGGAAGAAGACCTCATCGACATTCGAAATGGCGAGCGCATCGCATTGACCATCGATCCGAGGACCCTGCGACCACCCGGCGTTCGCGTGATCGACGAAGCCTGAACTGAAAATCGACATCTTGCGGCGCCTCACTTGGATTCGAGTCGACCCATCGGGTGCGGCGCGCCGGTGAGTTCCGCTGGCGCCGCCGTCCATGCGGAACTGTCGATGCCGAGGACGCGGCGCAGGTAGACGAGAGTGATCTGCTGGACGAGGGCGACACACACATCACCGGAAACGGAAGCCGATCGCGTTCCTCGTCGACCGCGGCCGGACTCCTTAGCGAAGGTGCTCTCCGGCGAGGTAGCGCTCTTTGAGCAGGGACTTGTGGATCTTGCCGACCGGGGTCAGCGGCACTTCGGTGGTGATGACGAACTGGCGGGGCACCTTGTAGCCGGCCAGCCGGTCCCGGCAGTAGGCGGTGAGCTCTTCGGCGGTGGGCGGCTCGCCGCCCTGCCTCGGCACCACGTAGAACCGTCCGACCTCGCCGAGGACCTCGTCGGGCACTCCGATCCCGGCGGCCAGCGCGACCTTGGGGTGTGCGGTCAGCAGGTTCTCGATCTCCACGGGATAGACGTTGAATCCGCCCTGGAGGTACATCTCCTTCTTGCGCCCGCGCAGGACCAGGTGCCCGTCCGGCTCCATCGTGACCACGTCGCCGGTGGCCAGCCAGCCGTCGCGGTGGAACACCTCGGCCGTCTCCTCCGGCATGTCCCAGTACCCGGCGGCCACGCAGGCCCCGCGGATGTGGAGCTCGCCGGCCTCCCCGGGCGGGAGGGCCGCCCCGTCCGGTCCGGTCACCCGGGCCTCGAAATCCCCGATCACCTTGCCGAGCGTGCGCGAGACCGTCTCCGGAGCGTCCTCCAAAGGCGAGAGCACGCAGGCTCCCGACGACTCCGACAGGCCGTAGAGCCCATGCAGCGAAGCCTGCGGGAAGCCGCGCCGGATCGCCTCGACCAGTGCGGGCTCCACGTTCGAGCCACCAGCCACGCATCTCCGCACCGAGGACAGGTCGCGGGCGGCGAACGTCTCGTGGCCGAGCATCAGCACGAACATCGTCGGCACCCCGCTCAGCAGGGTGACCTGGTGCTGCTCGACGGCGCGCAGCGCTCCGTCCGGGCTGAACGCGGGCAGGAGCGCCACCGAGGCGCCGCTCACCAGTGCCGCCATGATGGTGCAGGTGATGCCGCCGACATGGTTGAAGGGCAGGTGCCCGAGCAGGACATCGGCGTCGTCCGTCCCGAAGTGGGCGGCTTGCGCCGACGCCGAGGCCAGGATGCTGCGGTGGGTGATGACCGCGCCCTTGGGACGCCCGGTCGTCCCCGATGTGTAGAGGATCATCAAGGGGTCGTCGGGGGTCACGCTCCCGCGCGCTTCGGCCAGTGCGGACGGGGCGGGCGGTGCCGCCGCCAGCTCGTCGAAGGTGCCGCTGCCCGCGAAGCCCTCGCCGAAGAAGACATGGTCGGTCACCCTGGGCGTCCGTTCCCGGAACCCGTCGAAGAACGCGGCGAAGTCGAAGCCGCCCGCGCTGTCCACGCTGATGACGGTGCGGGCGCCGCTCTGGCCGAGCATGTACGACAGCTCGTTCTCGCGGTAGCGCACGTTCAGCGGGACGACGATGGCGCCGATCCGGGCCGCGGCGAAGAAGACGGCCAGCCACTGCGGCGTGTTCAGGCCCAGCAGCCCGATGCGGTCACCATGCCCGACCCCGCGCGCCAGCAGTCCGGTCGCGACGCGGTCGGTCAGCTCGTCGAAGGCCGCGAACGTCACGGTCTCGCCGCCGTCGTGCAAGAACGCCTTGTCCCTGGTCGCCGCGTGCTCCAGGACCGCCCCGACCGTCATAGCCCGCATGCCGTCCTCCCAGACCGGTGATCGTTCAGACCATCACATGGTCGGTCCCCGCGCCGCCGGTTGTCAGTTCTTGCGGCCGATTCCTCCGTAGAACCAGGTCCGCTTGGCCTCTTCGGCGCTCACCGGGTGCTCGGGGCGCCACAGCGGAGCCCAGACCAGGCCCGGTTCGGCCAGTTCGAAGTCGCCGAACAGGCCGGTCACCTGGGCGTGGGTGCGCGGCGTCCCCGGCGCCGAGGTCTGCCTGTACACCTCGACGACCCTGGCGACGACGTCGGGGATGCCGTCGGCCGAGGCATGAGTGAGCGCCAGGTGGCTGCCCGGCGCCAGGGCGGCGCGCAATTCCGCCATGATGCCGGGCGGATCGTCCTCGTCGGAGATGAAGTGAAGGACCGCCACCAGCAGGAGCCCCACCGGCCGGTCGAAGTCCAGAAGCTTGATCTCCGGGTGCTCGAGGATGTCCCGCGGCTCGCGCACGTCGGCATGGATCATCCTGGTGGTGTCCGAGCCGGCGAGCAGCGCCCGCCCGTGGGCGACGACCTGCTTGTCGTAATCCACGTAGACGACCCGGGCGCCGGGGTTGACCGCCTGGGCGATCTGGTGGACGTTCTGCTGGGTGGGCAGGCCCGTGCCGATGTCGAGGAACTGGTCGATGCCCTGGGACGCCATGTAGCGCACCGCGCGCCCGAGGAACGCCCTGTTCCCGTTGATGGTGGTCAGCAGCGTCGGGTCGGCTTCCATCGCCTCCTCGGCGCGGCGCCGATCCGCCTCGTAATTGTCCTTCCCGCCGAGGTAGTAGTCGTACATCCGCGCGATGCTGGGCACACCCGGATCGAAGCCTCTGACGGCCTGAGGCCGTTCGCCCACCTTCTACTCCTCAACAGAGAGGGTGCTGATTGTGATCATTATGATGCCATGCGCGGCTTCGTGGGGCTAAAAACGATCTTGAAGGGGGTTGGCCGGTCTTCGGGGTGGCGCGGTCGATGATCGGGGCGAGGTCGAGGCCGGCGGGCGGGATGCCGAACAATCCACATGAGACACGCTCTTAGAGCCGCGCCAGTAGGGCGTGGGTGTGGGCGCGTTCGGCTTGTGCGTCCAGGTGTTCGAACGAGGTGAGGGCGTGGGCGAGTTCGTCGCGGTCGTCGTGGAGGCGTCCGCGGGCGCGGGCGAGGCAGGCCGCGGCCCAGGCGTTCTCTTCGGCGAGCGGGGCGGCCGCCGCCAGCAGATCCGCCGCGTCGGGCAGGGCTGCGGCCACGGCCAGTTCCGCGCCCGCCGCCCGCGCGTAGGCGAGGTAGTTGTCCAGTGGGGTGTCGACGGTGAAGGCCGTGCGTACGAGGGGTTCGGCGGTGTCGTACCGCTCGTCGTGGAGGGCGAGGCGGGCGTTCACGAACGCCGCGACCGGTGCCGTGTCGAGCGCTCTACCGGCCATTTCCACGGCGTGCGCCCGCCACCGCGCCACCTGCCCCGGCCCCGCACCCGGCTCGTCGAGCATCCCGGTGGCCAGCACCGTCAGGCTCACGGCCGGCAGCATCCAGAGCGGGGCGGGGCGTCCGGCGCGTTCCCATTGGTCCAGCATCCGTTCGGCGTGTTCGATCGCGTCGTGGAAGCGGCCGGTCAGCGCGAGCGGCTGGACGAGGCGGCTGGCCGTGATGTGGGTGTCGCGCAGCAGGTCGTCGTCGATGCCGGCGCGGGCGGCGGCCATCGCGCCGGGCAGGTCGCCGGTCATGATCGCGTAGGTGCAGGCGCGGCCGTAGGTGTTGCAGATCTCCGGTGCGCAGTACGGGTCGTGGCGGTCCATGGACGGCAGCAGCGCCAGGCGTTCGCGGGTCACGCGGTCGGTCTCGCGCACTCGTCCGGCGTGCAGGGCCGCGGTCCCGGCGGCGCACAGGCCGGCGCTGACCAGGACCGGGTCCGCGGTTCCCCGGGTGGCGGCGAGGGCGGTGGCGGCGAGGGCGGGGTCGGGTGCGCCTTTGCCGGGGCCGGCCAGCCAGGCGCGGGCCAGCGCCAGGCGCGCCGTGACCTCCGGGTCGTCGGCGGGTGCGGCGGCGGCCGCCTCGCCAAGGAGGTCGCGCAGACGCTCGTAGGGGACGCTGGTCTCGAACGCCTCGGGGAACCGGCAGGCCGTCTCGACCGCGCGGGCCAGGTCGATCGCCCGGCCGCGGTCGTCGCCGGCCCGTGCCGCCTGTTCGGCGGCCTCCAGCAGCAGCTCGTACACGTGCTGGTTGGACGTGGTGCTGACGTGCGCGCACCCGGCTCCAGCGCGCAGGTCGCGTGCCGCCGACGCGGCGCTCGGCGCGACCGCGGCGGCGGTCCGGTGGTGGGCGTAGGACTCCAGCAGGTGGCGGCGGGCGTAGGTCAGGTGCGCCAGCGCGCTCGCCAGCCGGTGCGTCACCTCGCCCGGGCCGCCGGCCGCGGCGAGCGCGGCGCGCAGGTCCGCGGCCATGGCGTCGAAGTCCTCGCGCCAGGTGGGATCGCTGATCCTGCTCTCCGCGGCGGATGCCGCGCCGGCGGCCCAGCGAAGGTGGTGCGCCCGGGTCTTGTCCTCCTCGCCCGCGGCCGACATCTGCGCCAGCGTGAACGCCCGGACTGTCTCCAGCAGGCGCCAGCGGCTGACCCGCCCGCGCACGTGCACCACCAGGCTCTTGTCGACCAGCCGGCCGAGCAAGTCCGCGACGCAGGCGCGGTCGCCGCCGACAGCGGCCGCGGCGTCCAGGTCGAAGGCCCCGACGAACACCCCGAGCCGCCGGAACAGCGCCTGCTCCTCCTCATCGAGCAGGTCGTAACTCCACGACAGGACCGCGCGCAGCGAACGGTGCCGCTCATCGCCGCCGCGTACGCCCGACAGCAGCCGCAGCGCGTCGTCGAGCGCCGCGAGCAGTCCCGTGGGGCCCAGCGACGCGCTCCGGGCTGCGGCCAGCTCGATCGCCAGCGGCATGCCGTCCAGCCGCGCGCACAAGTCGGCGACCACCGCGGGTTCGGCCACGAACTCCGGATCCGCGGCCAGCGCCCGGTCGTGGAACAGCCGCTCGGCGTCCGAGCCCAGTGGCAGCGGGGCGATCGGCACGGTGCGCTCGCCCGGGACGCCGAGGCGTTCGCGGCTGGTGACCAGGACACGGGTGCCAGGGCAGGCGGCCAGGATCCGCTCGGCTAACGCGGCGGCCTCGTCGATCACGTGCTCGCAGTTGTCCAGCACGAGCAGCGACCGCCCGGTGCCCAGCCGCGCTGCGACCGCCTCCTCCAGCGGCTGATGCGAGCCCTCGGTCACCCCGAGCGTCGTCGCGACCGCGCGGGCCACGAACCCCTCGCGCACCGGCACCAGGTCCACGAAGGCCCCGCCGGACGGGAACAGCGCCACGGCCTCCCCGGCCGCCACCGCGGCCAGCCGGGTCTTGCCCACCCCGCCTGGGCCCAACAGCGTCACCAGCCGGGCCTGCTCGACCGCGGCCAGGACGGCGGCGCGCTCGGCCGCACGGCCCACGAACGTCGTCCCGGGCACCGGCAGCCCGGCCACTCGGCCCGGCTCCCGTTCGCCGGCGCGGGCCAGCTCGGCCAGCGCCCACCGGTCGGCCATGCCGTACTTGCGCAGCAGCGACGACACGTGGCTCTCTACCGTGCGCACGGAGATGTGCAGTCGATTCGCGATCTGCGCGTTGGACAGCCGCGCGCCCAGCGCGGCCAGCACCTCGGCCTCCCGCTCGGAGATCCGCTCAGCCACCGATGTCCCCTTTCCGTGGTGGCATCCGTGGTGCTCTGCGGTCGGCACGGATGACCACAGGTCCCTTCGGGGCGGACGCTGGAAGCACACCCGCCAGGGAGGCACCATGAACACCCTAACCGCGCGCCCCGCCGCGGAGCTGGACGAACTGGTCATCGCGGTCCGTGCGGCCGTCGCCCGCGACGCCGGCTGGCGCGACACCGCGTCGTACGTGGGGGACGCACTCCGCGAGCACCTGCCCTCGCCCGCCCTGCTCACCGCGGACCAGCTCGCCGGCGAGCGCGGCACCTACCGCAGCCACCGCCTGCATGTGGAGCCGGACGGCTCGTTCTCGATGGTGGCCATCGCCTGGCATCCCGGCGCGCTGACCCGCATCCATGACCACGTGACCTGGTGCGTGTTCGGCGTCCTGACCGGTGTTGAGCACGAGGAGCTGTACACCCTCTCCGACGACGGCACGTCCCTGATCGAGGCCGGCCACAACCCGAACCGAACCGGCGACGTCAGCGCCTTCGCCCCGCCCGGCGACATCCACCGCGTCCGCAACATCGGCGACGAGACCGCCGTCTCCCTGCACATCTACGGCACCGACCTGAACCGCATCGACTCCAGCGCCCGCCGCTTCTACGACCTCCCCGTCCAGAACTGACCGGAGACACGCCTTGACCACACCGGACGAGACCACCGAGATCCTGAACCGCCCGCTGAGCCGGGAGCTGCTGGCCCGCGACATCACCCGCCTGGCCTACGTCGCCAAGGACGGCACGCCGCGCAATGTCCCCGTCGGGTTCAGCTGGAACGGCACCGAGATCGTCATGTGCACCGCGAAGAACGCCCCCAAGCTCGCCCACCTCCGCCAGAACCCGGCGGTCGCCCTGACGATCGACACCGAGGTGCACCCGCCCAAGATCCTGCTCATCCGCGGCCGGGCCGAACTCGACGTCACCGACGGCATCCCAGACGAATACCTCGAGATGAACACCACCTACCAGATGACGCCCGAGCAGCGGGTCGAATGGGAAGCCGGGGTGCGGTCGCTCTACCGCGAGGGCATGGTCCGCATCGTCGTCACACCGACCTGGGCGAAACTGATCGACTTCGAGACGACCCTTCCGACCGCCGTCGAAGAACTGATCCAGCAGCAGGCCGAACGCCAGGCCACCGACTCCTGAGAGCACGAGACATGACACTTCGCATGGACCACGTCGGCATCGTCGTCGCCGACCTCGAGGCCGCCATCGCCTTCTTCGCCGAACTCGGCATGGAGCTGGAGGGCAGGGCCCCGATCCAGGGCCGCGCTGCGGAGCGGGTCAACGGGTTCGACGACTTCCACGCCGACATCGCGATGATGCGGACCCCGGACGGCCACGGCAAGCTCGAACTGACGACGTTCCGCTCGCCGGCCGCGATAAGCGCCGACCCCGACCCCGCACCATCGAACACGCTGGGCCTGCGCAGCATCATGTTCGAGGTCGACGACCTCAAGACCACCGTCGCCCGCCTGCGCCCCCACGGCGCCGAACTCGTCGGCGAGATCGCGCAGTACGAGGACGCCTACCTGCTCTGCTACCTCCGCGGCCCCCAGGGCATCATCGTCGCGCTCGCCGAGCAGCTTCAGTGAGCGGTCATCACCGACATCCGCGCCACGTCAGAAGTGACGAGGATTCCAGTGGCGATCCTCTCCACCTCCGTCGCATCCGACGCCTTCTCCCAGGCGACATCGCGTGACGACCCCGCACGTGGGCACCGGGCCGAGCAGCGGTGCAGGCCCTTCACGGCCTTCGGGCACTACCGCTCCTCACCCGTGTCGGCATCGATTCATGCTGAGTCGGCTACTGTTGGTAGTCGCCTGCTTGCCAACATCTAGGTGCAGTGCCTTCTGCCGGGAGATCATCGCAGGTCGCCGCACTGGTTGATCGACACACGTGTGCATCGCCCACGCGTCCCTGTGGCTGACGCGCACGCCGACTCCCTTCCGGAGGTGGGTGAGTCCGACCGGTCCCGGGTGAGGAGACCAGGGGCCGGGCCAGGCTCTGACTGGGTGATCTTCCGGCCATCGGCGCCGCCGTCCGCGCTCACCTCCGGCACGTAGACGGGCGGGACGAGGACGACCGGGCACGGCGGGTGCCTCAGGCAGGCGGAGGCCACCGGCCCGGGAGGCACCTCCGGCGAATGGCCGTCGGGGCGTCCGCCGAGGACGAGCAGCCGGGCGCCGGCCGCGCGGCTGATCAGCGCGCTCGCGCCCGCACCGCGAACCAGCTCCTGCCGGACGGATATGCGGGGGGCAGGGCCGAGGGTCCTGCGGACATCCGCGACCAGCCCGCTCCGGGCCCGTTCGCGCTCCTGTTCCGGGGACGGCCGGGCGGCTGCCACCGCGTAGGGGGCGAGCCATTCCCGGCTGGCCCGCCAGGCGCGGACGGCGACGAGTTCGGCATGCCGTAGCTCCGCCTCGTCGGCCGCCCACAGCAGTGCGGCCAGCGAGGCCGCCGATCCGTCCACGCCTACGACGATCCGATCGGTCTCGGGAAGGTGCGTCATGAAGGGACGGCAGGAGCGGACGTCCCGCGCCGGCGGGACGAACGACCCGGCGTTCACTCGCTTGGTCCGTCCCGCGTCAGCCTGTCCGCCGCTTCCGGGCCGTCGAGACCGCGCTCGGCGTCGGTGCCGAGCGCGGCCGCGACCTCGTCCGCCTGAGTGCGGTACGGCGCTTGCGCGGCCGTCATCCGAGCTTGGCCAGCCGCTCGTCGTACTCCTCCGAGGTGATCTCACCGCGCGCGTAGCGGTCGGCGAGGATCTCCCGGGCGTGCCGGTGCTCCGTCTGCTCGCTGATCGCCGGAGCGTCCCGCCGCGACGTCGCCGCACGCACGATCATCCACGCGACCGCACCGATGAGGACGACCCAGAAAATGATCATCATCGACCCCCAGATCCACATCCAGCCGGACCAGCCGCCGTTGCCCATGTGCCCCCATCCGTCGCCGGAAGCGGCGGCGGCGAGGACGTACCCGATGTTCATGGCCGTACCTCCTGACGGCTCCACCGTCTCCCGGCGGGCAGGCCGCCCGGCAGGGGCGAAGGTCCCCGGAACGAGCGACCCTCGGCCCCTCGCCCGGCGAGGGTCGACTGATGGTCCTCGGGATCGGAGGGAGGACGGCACCATGGACCGACAGTGCGTTCTCGCGGGTTTCGACGCGCCCCGCTTCTCCGCATGGGCTCCGCGCCCGGCGTCAGCGAGGCCGGCACCCGGTCGAGGTGGAGATCGGTCCGCTGCTGGCGGTGCCGCTGGGCGTCGGGTCGTCCGCCCGCGGTGTCCTGACGGTCATCAACGCGCCCGGCGAGCCGCCGTTCTCCGAGGGGACGCAGCGGTTGCTGGAGGCGTTCGCCGGGCAGGCGGCGGTGGCGTTGGAGTTGGCCGAGCGGCGAGATGGCCGCGATCAAGATCACCCAGAAGCGGGAGGTCGCGGTCCGGGTCCAGCGGGCCGTGGACGATCTCGACGACACCATCCGGCAGATCCGCTCGTCGATCTTCGCGCTGCAGGCGACCGGGGACGAGGAGTCGTTGCGCAGCCGCGTCCACGCCCTGGTCGACAGCGCCGCCGAGCAGTTGGGGTTCTCTCCGTCCGTCCGGCTCGACGGCCTGCTCGACACCGCCGTCGATGAGGAGACCGGCGAGCAGCTCCTCGCGGTCGTGCGCGAGGCCCTGTCGAACGTGGCGCGGCACGCACACGCCGGGGAGGCCGTCGTCGCCATCGATGTCGGCGACGACCTGACGCTGCGCGTGGAGGACGACGGGGTCGGCATCGGCGAGGGCGGCCGCCGCAGCGGTCTGCGCAACATGACCGACCGCGCCGAGGCGTGCGGGGGTTCCTGCACCACCCGGCCCCGGCCCGGCGGCGGCACGATCCTGGCCTGGCGCGTCCCGCTCAAGAACGGCTGACCGCTCACGGCCCGATGCGATGCCGGTCGAAATCGGCCCACGCGGCGTCCCAACGCTTGTATCGGATCTCGTCGAAGCGGCGCCGGAGGAGTTGGTAGGCGCAGAAGAAGACCGTGGCGGTCGCGGCCACCGTGCCCACGGCGTAGGCGGTGGTGTCACCGATCGTCCGCGCGTGCGGCCGTGGGGGGTCCTCCCTGACACCCGCCGGGCCGACCCAGACCCGCACGTGATCGCCCACGGACGCTCCGTGCCAGGTCTCGTAACTGCCGGTCCGGTGAGACCCGTTCGGGGCGACCCAGGACACCGTCACTCCGCGGGTGCGACTCGCTTCGTGGACCTTCACGACCGTCGCGTCGGTCGCATTGAAGACGGCTGCCTCGTGACGTTCGGTTCGTACACCCGACTCGTAAATGGCGCCGCTGACACGAACGGCCGCGACCGAGGCGACGGCGGCCCCGGCCATCAGCAGAATCAATCCGATCGACCACTGCCACCGGTCAATTCCGCGTCGCAAGTCGTTCCGATCGAAGCCGCAGCTGCGGCGCCGGCGATCCATCGTGCGCTCAATCCTTGCCGGTCTCATAATGTCCTCTCGCTCAAGTCCACCTCGGCGAAGTTAAGACGCCGGCCCTCAGTGCGGCAGGGCCGTCCGGCCTGAAAATGGACGCTTTATGAGCGTGGAAACGGCCGGGAGACAGGACTTAGGTCCCGTCGATCATGCGCCGAACGGTCCTACAGCGCGTGTTTGCCGAGGTGTTGAGTTCGGGGTGGATAGAGAAAAGGCGATGCGATGGAAGGTGAGACGCGATGGCGGTCTCCGAGCACAAGATGAGCACCCGGCACGGGCACCACGCGCTGGTGCGGGTGGTGGCCCCCAAGCCGCTGACCGAGTCGCCCGCGGCCCGGTACGTGTGGGCGGTCGCGCGGCTGGCCCTGGGCTGGGTCTTCCTGTGGGCGTTCCTGGACAAGCTGTTCGGGCTGGGTCATGAGACTCCGGCCGCCAAGGCGTGGACCAAGGGCGGCAGCCCGACCGAGGGGTTCCTGAAGTTCTCGCCGAAGGGCCCGTTCGCCGGGTTCTACCACGACATCGCCGGCGCGGCCTGGGCCGACTGGCTGTTCATGATCGGGCTGGCCGGTGTGGGTGCGGCGCTGGTCCTGGGGATCGGCATGCGGATCGCGGCGGCGGGCGGCGCGGCGCTGCTGGTCATGATGTGGTCGGCGGTCCTGCCCCCGGCCAACAACCTGTTCATGGACGACCACCTGGTCTACGCGGTCGTGATCATCGGCTTGGCCTTGGTCAGCGCCGGCGACACCCTCGGCCTGGGCCGTTGGTGGGCCAAGATCCCGCTGGTCGAGCGCCTCCCGATCCTCAAGTGACCCGAAGCGGGATCCGCAGGGGCGCTCACTCCGGTGAGCGCCCCTGCGGCGTGCCGGTCGAGTTTCACCTTCCCCCGGCGCACGAGCGGGTCGGCGACCGGGGAGACCACCAGGGGCAGGCGTCTCGGGCGGTGTGGGACGCGACGACGCTCGCCGCCCGGCGCCTGGCCGTATCGAGCGCCTCAGGGGGACGAGGTCGAAGTCGCGGTCGGGAACGTTCAGGAGCGCGATAAGGGTGGCGAAGATATTCGTGGGCTTCTTCCCGCGCGGTTCCGCCGCGCCCTGCAGGTTGAAGTTGCGCCAGATGCCGCCTTCGCTGCCCCGCCCGAGCCGGTCGTGGACTTGGGCGAGGAGGTCGCGGGCCTCGGGTTCCCGGGTCGGCGAACACGACGAGGTCGAGGACCTGCGCGGCCCAGCGCGTCTCACCGGCTTCGAGGGCCGATCTGGCCTTGGGCATGATGCTGTCCGCGCCGCCCATGAACTCGACGTGCTGCCTCGCCGACTCCTTCGGCGGCAGCTCCCGCAGGTGCGTGGGTTTGCGGTCGAAGGCCCGGAGCCCACACACCCGGGTCCCGCACCAGCGCGCGTCGCAGGTCAGCACGTTGCGCGGGTTGAGCCGGATCTCCTCGTGGCAGGCGTGCTCGCGCCGCTCCCGGGTGCCGAAGTCGAGGAAGCCGGGGTCGAGCGGCTTCTTCAGCTTGGAGGCCCGGTCTCCGACGAGAAGACGACGCCGCTGTCGGTCTCGCTCACGGCGCCCACCTGGTCGGGCATCGCGTCTCACGCCCTCGGATAGGCGGTGCCGGTGGCCGCCCCGCAGCGGGCGCTCGCCAGCGTCGTCGGGCTTGAACTCCTCTTGGGCCCGCCGGGACGGCGGGCGGGGCCCGCCCGGGACTCACAGGAACTCGGCCCGGTCGAGGGCGAACCTGATGAACTCCTCGCGGTCCCAACGCCCGGTCCCGTACCACCATCCGGCCCGCACATGGGCAGGGACGGTGTAGCCGCCATAGGAAGCCTCCCCGCTGAAACGGGCGCCGAAGACATGCCGCCCGAACGCCCCGCCCTCCGGGGCGCCCCACCGGTCGAGCGTCAGCTCGGTCAGCGCACCCTCCGGCGAGACGGTCACGGTGACCGCGTGCGCTGTGCCGCCGATGATCAGGTCGGCGCGAGCGCGGTCGCCGCTGACCGGAGCCCACGTCACGGTGGGAGACAGCGCCACGGCCGGGGCGAAGACGAACTCGCTCGCCAGCCGTCCCGCGGCGCTGCGGGTGATGTCGGGTCCGGAGGCCGACATGACGGGGACCGCGCCGAGCAGCCGCCAGCGCATCTCCCCGTCGCCGCCGCTGTAGCGGTCGAAACCCCTGACCGGCAGCCCAGCGACCCGGGCGCGGGCGGCCCAGACGAAGCCGTGCGGGGGACGCAGGATCTGGGTCGCGCGGAAGGCCCGCCAGGACCCGAGCCGTATCCGCCCGCGCATGTGCAGCAGCGCAGCGGGCGACAGCGGCGTGCCGGGTCGGATCGCGTGGCCCAGCCAGCGGCGGGCGGGCTCGGGCAGGTACCGGGTGATCTCCGGGTCGAAGGGCGTCCCGGACTCCGGGACCGCCGCGAGGTCCGTCCAGTCGCGCCCCGCCGCTTTCGTCAACCACGCAGGCGGCGGCACCGCACGGGGATGAACCGGAACCGGCTCGGGGCGACTCGTGTCCATCGCGATCCTCCTCCGTCGACGACCGATTACAGGGGACCGTCCGGACGCGTCCGGCGGGCACGGTCGTAGGTCCCTTGCCCCGCGGAGGATGGTCCCGTTCGCCGGGCGCCTTCCGGGGGTGGTCCGGGCGGGTCCTTCGGCCCTGTGCGGTGCCTCCCCGCGGTGGTGTGCTGGTCATGGCGGCGAAGTGGCGTCGTCGATCTCTGATCGGGGCTGGCCCCGCGGACCGTGGAGCGGCCCGCCATGGCGGGGGAGGTGAGCGCGGTGGGCGTACTGACCGGGGAAGAGCTCGCTCATGAGCCGTTCCTGCGGGGCATGAGGAAGGCCGATCTGACAAGGCTCGCGACGGCGGGTCGCCGTGTCACCATCCCGGCCGCGCAGCGGATGTGCGCGGAGGGGCGGCCGGCGGATCGGTTCTGGCTCATCGACGGCGGGACGGTGACGGTCGACCGGCTGCTGCCCGATCGGTGCTCGATCGTCGAGACCCTCGGGCCCGGGTCCGTGCTCGGCTGGTCGTGGCTGTTCCAGCCGCGGCGCTGGGCGCACGGGGCCGTGGCGAGCACGCGTGTCGACGCCATCGAGTTCGATGCCCGGCTGGTGCGGACCCTCTGCGCGGTCGACACGGCCCTCGGGTACGAGCTGACGCGGCGGTTCGCGGAACTCGTCGTCGCGCGCCTCCGCGCCGCCGGGGGATTCGGCGGGACGACAGACCAGGGGAGCGGTACAGCGGTACGTCATGTGCGAACACTGCGGATGCCAGGCCATAGAGTCGATCAAGCGGCTGACCCATGAGCACGATCTCGTCGTCGACCTGATCGGTGAGGTGCGTTCCGCCGGCCGCGCGGTGGACCAGGGCCCCCGGCGAGGGCCGTCGGCTTCCCCGACCACTTCGAGGCTCTCGTGCACGAGCACCGCCTCGTCGGGGCCGCGCTCTCCGAGGCGGCCCGAGCGGTGGAGCCGGGCGCGGAGCAGCGGCTGCTGGTTCTTCGTCCGGCTCACCCCCGAGAAGATCCGGGCGGCGCCTATCCCGCCCGGCCGCTGATCTCCTCGATCGCCTCCCACCGCGTGACGATGACGCTCCACGCGGTCCGCAGTGCCGGTTCGAGGTCGTCGGCCTCGAAGGTCAGGGGGCGTCCCGCCTGGACCGCGTCCATCTTGGCGCCGGGCGCCGTGGCGAACACCACCGCGGTGCCGTCCATGACGAAGTTCACCGGCAGGACGGAGGCGGTGCCGTCGTCCCCGGCCCACGCGATCCGGCCGACCGCGGCGCCGCGCAGCAACGTCAGGCAGGCGCCGGTGTCGAGAGTCTGGAGTCGGGTGGTCATGGCGCCTCGATTCTGGTGCCCGCGCCGCCCGCGAGCAGGGCGGGCGCGTCGGCGAGGGAGCCGATGACCGCGACGGCGCCGGGCCGGTGCTCGGCGAAGCCGCAGGCCGCCTCCGCCTTCGGCCCCATGGAGCCGCTCGGCAGATCCATCGCGCGCAGCCGGTCAGGGGTGATGGCGCGGATGGGACGGGCGTTCACGGTGCCGTGGTCGCGCATCACGGCGGGGACGTCGGTGAGCAGCATCAGCGTGTCCGCCTTCAGGCGCTCCGCGAGGAGGGCGGCGGTGAGGTCCTTGTCGACGACGGCCTCGACGCCGTGGTGGTCGGGGTCGACCGGGACGCCGCCGCCACCGGCCGCGATGACCACGCAGCCGCCGTCGACGAGCCGCCGCATGGTCGGAAGCTCCAGGATGTCGCGCGGTTCGGGGGAGGGGACGACCCTTCGCCACATGCGGCCGTCCTGCCGCATCGCCCAGCCCCGGTCCTCCCGCATCCGCCTGGCCTCGGCCGGCGGGTAGCCGCGGCCGATGAACTTGGTCGGGTTCCGGAAGGCGGGGTCGGCCGGGTCGACCAGGGTCTCGGTCAGCAGGGCGACGACCTCGCGGCCGGGAAGGGCGCGGCGCAGTTCCCGGATCAGCCAGTAGCCGATCATGCCCTGCGTCGCGGCGCCGAGGACGTCGAGCGGGTACGGCGCGGACAGCTCGGGGTCGGCGGCGCTCTCGATCGCCAGCAGCCCGACCTGCGGGCCGTTCCCGTGCGTGACGATCAGCTCGTTGCCGCCGGCCAGCGCCGCGAGGCCGCGGACGGCCTCGCGGACGTGGGCGATCTGGACGGCGGCGTCCAGGGGTTCCCCGCGCCGTAGCAGCGCGTTGCCTCCGAGCGCGGCGACGATCCTCATCGGTGTCCTTCCAGCCGGTCGGTCAGGAGGGCGTAGAGGACGGCCTGGGCGGCGGGAAGCCGGTTGGCGGCCTGCCGGAAGGCCAGCGACCGGCCGCCGTCGATGACAGCGGCGGCGACCTCCTCGCCGCGGTGGGCGGGCAGGCAGTGCATGAACACGGCGTCCTCGGCGGCGCGGTCCATGAGGTACTGGTTCACCTGGTAGGCGGCGAGCACGTCCTTGCGGTGCCTGCGTTCGTCCTCGGAGTCGCCCATGGACAGCCAGACGTCGGTGTAGACCACGCTCGCGCCGCTGACGGCCGCGACGGGGTCCTGCGTCACCATGATGCTTCCGCCGCGCCGACGGGCTTCGGCCTCGGCGGACGCGATGGTCTCGCCGGTGGGCAGGTAGCCGTCGGGGGCCGCGATGGCGATGTCCATGCCGGCGAGCGTCGCGGCCTCGATCAGGCTGCGGGCGACGTTGTTGCCGCCGTCGCCGACGTAGGCGATCCGGTGGCCGCGCAGGTCGCCGAAGTGCTCCTGGATGGTCAGCAGGTCGGCGACGGCCTGAAGCGGGTGATGGCCGTCGGTCAGCGCGTTGATCACCGGTATCGGAGCGGCGGCGGCCAGGTCCGCGACGTCGGCGTCGGCGAAGGTGCGGATGACGACGGCGGCGGCGTAGGAGCCCATGACGCGCGCGGTGTCGCCGATGGTCTCCCCGCGCCGCAGCTGCAGCTCGTCCGGGCCGACCGTGACGGGGGTGCCGCCGAGGCGCGTGACCGCCGCCGCCGTGGACAGCCGGGTCCGGGTGGACGGTTTGGCGAAGTACATCGGGACGATCCGCCCGGTGAGCAGGCCGGGTTCGGCGGCGGGCTCGTCCTGGAACCCGGCGGCCAGCTTCAGCAGCAGGGACAGGTCGTCGGCGCTCAGGTCGGCGACGCGCAGCAGGTCCTTCACGGGGTCACCTCGTCGCGGTGGAGGGGGCAGGTCATGCAGCGGGGGCCGCCGCGGCCGCGGCCGAGCTCGCCGCCCGGGATGGTGACGACCTCGATGCCGTGGCGGCGGAGCATGGTGTTGGTGGTGACGTTGCGCTCGTAGGCGACGACGACGCCCGGCTCGACGGCCAGGACGTTGTTCCCGTCGTCCCACTGCTCGCGCTCGGCCGCGCGGACGTCCTGTTCGGCGGTCAGGACGTGGACGTGGGCGAGGTCCAGGGCGCGGGCGATCGCGGGGAACAGCGCCTCGTTCTCGTGCACCGCGACTTCGCCCGCGCGCCCCGGCGTCAGGGTGTAGGAGCGCAGCGGAGGCAGTTCGGGGTAGACGGTGAAGACGTCCTTGCCGACCATCGTCATGACGGTGTCCAGGTGCATGAACGCCCGCCGGCGCGGCAGCCGGGCGGCGATGACGCGTTCGGCGGCTCCGGCGGCGAACAGGCGCTGGGCGAGCAACTCGATGGCCTGCGGGGCGGTCCGCTCGCTCATGCCGATCAGGACGAGGCCGTTGCCGAGGACATGGACGTCGCCGCCCTCGATCGTGGGGAGGGTGAAGTCCGCGCCGGGGTACCAGACGGTCGGGGGCCGCTCGGCGAACATCGGGTGGAACCGGTAGATCGCGCTGAGGTGCAGGGTCTCGCGTCGGCGGGCGGGCTTGGCCATCGGATGCAGCGTCACCCCGCCGTACACCCACGCGGACGGGTCCCGGGTGAACAGGTGGTTCGGCAGCGGCGGCAGGACGAAGTCGCCGTCGTCGAGCGAGGCGAGCAGCAGGCTGTGGACGGCCAGGCCCATCTCCGCCTTCGTCAGGCCGCCGACGAGGTGCCGGGCGAGGGTGTCGGGGTCCATGCCGTCGAGCGCGGCCCGGACGGGGCCGGCCAGCGTCGGGCCGAGCGCGGTCTCGGACGCGGTGTGGTCGAGCACGTGCGCCCGTGCCTGCTCGATCTTGAGGGTCTCGGCCAGCAGTTCGCCGAGGTAGTGGACCTGGACGCCGCGCTCGCGCAGGGTGTCGGCGAACACGTCGTGCTCCTGGCGGGCGCGCTTGGCCCAGAGCACCTCGTCGAAGAGCAGGTCGTCCTTGTTGTCGGGGGTGAGGCGGAGGAGTTCGAGGTCGGGGCGGTGCAGCAGCACCTGGCGCAGCCGCCCGACCTCGGAGGAAACGGTGAACACAGAGACGTCCTTTCAGGGGGCGGGTCAGGCGGCCTTGGCGGGCGACTCGGGCCCGCTGCCCACGGCCTTGATCGGGGTGCGGTTCTCGCGGTACTTCAGCCAGGCGTAGACGGGCATCCCCGCGAAGATCAGCAGGGTGCCCTTGTAGACGACCTCGTACCCGGCGCCGGCGATCGCCCAGACCGAGTACCCGAACGCCAGCAGCGCGATCACCGCGTCGCGGGCGAGACGGCGCCCGGAGAACGCGGCGCGGTCGGTGGCCAGCAGGACCAGCTCGGCGGCGGCCGCGTAGGCGTAGGGGATGACGGTGGTGAGGGTGGCCAGCAGGATGATGAAGGTGAACTGGTCGACCAGGCTGCTGTTGTAGTTCATGACCATCAGCACGGTGACCAGGACGCTGGACACCACGAGCCCGGCGACGGGGGTCCCGCCGCGTCCGGTGCGGGCGAAGAAGCGGGGGAACAGCCCGTCGCGCGCAGCCGCGTAGGGCACCTGCCCCTGCAGCAGGATCCAGCCGTTCAGCGCGCCGAACGCGCTGATCGCGGCGCCCGCCGCCACCAGGTCGGCCGCCCAGCCGCCGAACGCGGCGTCCGCGGCGTCCGCGAACGGCGCCGTCGAGGTCGCCAGTGCCGCCGCGGGGACGAGGCCGAGGACGGCGACGGTGCCGAGGATGTAGATGAGTGCGGTGACGACGGTGCCGGCCATGGTGGCGCGGGGGATCGTCCTCTCGGGGTCCTCCACGTCCTCGGCGGGGACGGTCGCCGACTCCAGGCCGATGAACGACCACAGGGTCAGTGCCGCGGCGGCGGTCACCGCCGAGAAGGCACTGGTCCCGCTGGCGTTGAACGGACCGAAGTTGGCGGACTCGACGAAGAACAGCCCGCCGACCGCGATCAGCAGCAGCGGCACCAGCTTCACCGCGGTCGTCACGACCTGGACGAGCCCGCCCTGCCGGACGCCGTAGGAGTTGACCGCGGTCAGCGCCCAGATCGCTGCCAGCCCCACGCCGGCGGCCAGGGGCTTGTCCGTGCCGAGCGCGTGCCAGAAGTGCGCGAGGTACCCGACGAACGCCACCGCGATCGCCGCGTTCCCGGCCCACACCGCGATCCAGTAGCCCCACGCGGTCTGGAACCCGACGAAGTCGCCGAACGCCCGCCGCGCGTAGGCGTACGGCCCGCCGGTCTCCGGGTAGGCGCGCGCCAGCCGCGCGAACACCAACGCCAGCAGGACGGCGCCGGCGGCCGTGAAGACCCAGGCGACCAGGGAGACGGGACCGTACTTGGCCAGCGAGCTCGGCAGCAGGAAGACGCCGGATCCGATCATGTTGCCCACGACCAGGGCCGAGGCCATCCATGGCCCCAGTCTCCGGCGGACGGGTTGCGTGCGCATGAGCGCCTCCTCGATGAGCGGCCCGCGTGCCGCGCCATCAGCTGATCACCGGCCGGCCCGGGCGCGCGCCGGGCATCGGTCCCGCGCACGCGCGGACCAAAGTCCCGAACGGGCCGAGACCATCGGCCCCCGGATCACCGGCTCCGGCCCCGGGCGCGCCGCCGCCGGTCGCCGCGCGGGCGGTCCGCGCGCGGCGCCGGCTGCCGGGCGCGGTGGCGGCCCGCGAGCTGCCCTCCGGGCGGCCGGTGCCAGGAAAGCGGGAGGATGCCGAGAGGGGCCTGCGGCTGATCGGGCTGGTGGGCCTGTACGACCCGCCGCACCTCCAGGTGGCCGCCGTGGTCCGCCGCTGCAACGACGCGGACCTGCGCGTCCACGTCGTCACCGGCGACAACGGGTCCACGGCGTCGACCATGGTGCTGACCGACGAGCCCGCCCCGCCCGTTGAACGTTTACTCGAACAAGTGCAGCAGTCGGTGTTCAGCAGCCGGCGACCGGACGGGCTCAGAGGAGCGTGCTGGGGGCTTGGGGTCAGGAGAGCTGGAGGTCTCGGCGCTGGAAGAGGACGCATGCCAGCGCGCAGAGCGCCCCCGCCAGGGCGACCGTGATGACGACCGTGAGGGCGTCCGGGGATTCGGTGGGCGCCGAGGCCATGTAGTGGAAGAACGAAGCCCTCCTCAGCCAGTGGGTGCCGGGTTCCAGCGAGCCCAGCATGTCCGCGAGCAGGGAGCCGATGACGGCGGCGTAGACGGCGACGCCGGCGGCGCGGGGCGCCAGGGCGAGCACGCAGGCGCCGATGCCGAGGACGAGGAGGGACGTCGGCACGAGGTTCAGGCCGGTGACGACCATCGAGCCGAACCCGACGCCGGTGCCGCGCATCGCGGCGCCGAGCCAGGCACCGACGCCGGAGAGCAGCCCCGCGGTCGTGATCGCGGCGCCGGTAAGGGCGAGCCTGCCGACGAGCACGGAGATCCGGGACGCGGGACCGGCCAGGACGTGGGCCGTCCGGCCGGAGGTCTCCTCCGCCGCCATCGCGGCGAGCTGGCCGGCGGGGATCAGGGCGACGATTGCGGCGACGAACAGGAACGCGACGCTCAGGTAGCGGTCGACCAGGGCGCCCTGTGGCGTGAACTTGTCCAGGGCGTTCGCCAGGGATCGGGTCGAGGTGTCGGTGACGACCTTGGCGAGGCTGCCCAGCGAGAGGGCGGCCGCGCCCGCGCCGGCGCACCATGCGGCCAGCGTGGGAAGTTCCAGCCGCGCGGCGAGGGCGGTGGGGGAGCCGAGACCGGACAGCCGTGGAGGCGCCGTGTCGCGCGACGCCAGGAGCCCGGCCCCCGTGTCGCGGCGGGCCGACAGCCCGATCGCCGCGGCCGTCAGGGCGATCGCCGCGGTGGCGGCCGGCAGGAGCGGGAGCAGGGCGTCGCGGGTGAACGGGCGGAGCAGCTCGGACCACCCGAACGGGGTCAGCCACAGCAGCCAGTGCATGTGGGGGCCGCTGTCGCCGAGCATGCGCAGGACGAACAGCACGGCGAACGCACCGAACCCCATCCCGGCCGCGCCGCGCCGTGTCGCGGCGAGCTGCGAGGTGAACGCGCCGATGGCGGCGAACAGCACGGGGTTGATCACCAGGCTCAGCCCGTACAGCAGCGTCGAGCCCGTGCCGAACTCCAGCCGCGAGTCGCGGCCCGCGAGCAGCAGGACGGCGACCGCCCCCGTGAAGACGATCCCGACGGCGGCCATGAGCCCCGCCAGCGTGGCGGCGGTGGCGCGGACGGGGGTGGTCCGGCCGGAGAGGAGCATCTGCCGGCGGCCGGCGTCCTCTTCGCCGCGCAGCAGGCGCGTGGCGGCGAGCAGCGCCCAGATGGCGCCGATCGTGGTGAGGAAGACGAAGTTCTTGTAGACGGTGTAGCCGCCGACCGTCCCGATGTCGGCCACGGGGCCGAGGAGGACCGCGAACCCGCTGTCCCGCCCGGTCGTGGACGCGATGGCCTGACGCTCGGCCGACGTCGGATAGGTGCCGGCGTAGGTGACCGCCGAAGCCGCGGCGGAACCTCCGAACACCAGCGCCCACGCCGTGGCGGCGACCCACGTCCTCCTCAGCGCGCTGCGGGCGATGGCGGGCTCGGCGGCGCCGCTGCGGCTCGCGTGGACGGCGAGCGGTGTCAATGCGTCCTGCATCTCGTCTCCTCGGCGCCGGTCAGCCGGCCGTGCCGTACTGGGCGATGAACAGCTCCTCCAGGGAGGGCTCGCGGGTCGTCAGCTTCTCCAGCCCCGCGGTGGCGAGGGCGTGGAGCAGCGGGCGCATGGGCCCGGACACGTCGCATTCGACGAGGCGTCCGTCGACGGCGACGTTCCGGATGCCCGGAACGGCGGACAGGTCGGGGACGGCGGAGTCGAGGCGCGCCCGGACGTGGGTCGCCGCGAGCCTGCGCAGGACCTCCAGCGAGCCGGTCTCCGCGATGCGGCCGGCCCGCAGCATCGCCACGCGGTCGCACACGGCCTCGACCTCGCTGAGGATGTGCGACGACAGCAGCACGGTCTGCCCCCGGTCCCGGGCCTCCCGCACGCACTGCCGGAACACCTGTTCCATGAGCGGGTCGAGGCCGGTCGTCGGCTCGTCCAGGACCAGCAGCCGCGGCCGGGCCGCGAACGCCGCGACGAGCAGGACCTTCTGGCGGTTGCCGTGGCTGTAGGAGCGGACCTTCTTGTCGACGTCGAGCTCGAAGCGGCGGACGAGCTCGGCGCGGTAGGGCTCGTCCACCGAACCGTGGACCGTGTTCAGGAAGTGCAGCGTCTCCGCGCCCGTCAGGGACGGCCAGAGGTTCGCCTCGCTCGGCACGTAGGCGAGGTCCCGATGGATCTCCCGGGCCGCGCTCCGGACGTCCAGCCCGAAGATCGTCGCGGAACCCGAGGTCGGGCGGATGAAGCCGAGGAGGAGGCCGACGGTCGTGGACTTGCCGGCGCCGTTCGGCCCCAGGTACCCGAACACCTCGCCCTGCTCGACCTCCAGGTCGAGCGCGTCGAGCGCCGTCGTCCGCCCGTAGCGCTTGGTGAGCCCCCGGGTCTCGATCACCGTGGTCATACCGGCCGCCCGCTTCCGGTCCGCTCGCCCGCGGGAAAGCGCCGGTCGAGGCCGGTGACGCGCAGGATCGTGCGCAGCAGCGGCTGGGCGCCGGTCAGCGTCAGGCCGCCGCCGCGCCGCACCGCGATCTCGTCGGCGGCGACCAGTGCCCCCAGCCCGGTCGCGTCGCAGAACCTCAGGTCGCGGGCGTCGATCTCGACCCGCGGTGAGCCCGTCTCGACGATCTCGGTCAGGAGGTCCTCCAGGCGGGCGGCCGTGAGGATGTCGAGCTCTCCGGCCACGATGACGCATCGGGGCGGCCCGGGCCGGACCGTGGTGCGCAGCTGTGCGGACGGCGTGGGCCATCCGGTCGTCGTGTTCATGCGAATCGTCTCCTGTCCCGCTCGCCGAGCGGCCGTCTCAAGCCTCCGGTGAGAGGCGGAGCCGACTCCAGGGACCAAGGTCCCGTGCGCTTCCGTGGAAGTCCGGGTCTTCCGGAGCGCCGGCCGCTTCAGACGCCCCCGATGCGGCGAGGCCGGCCGGGGCGGGGCGGGGGACCACCGGCCGCGGCGCCGCCTCGCTCCCGAGCTGCAGCAGCATGGAGGTCACCAGGCTGTCGAGCCAGGACAGGGTGCCCGAGCACGCGATCCGCGTGTCGGCCGGTCCGGGACGTTCGCCCAGCGCCGGGATCAGCCGGTGCGCCTCCTCGGCCAGCGGCGCCGACACCGACGCCAGGATCTCCCCTCGCACCTGGTCGAAGAGCCGGCCGATCCGGCGGCTCTCCGCGTCGTCGTGGCGGCCGGCGTGCACCTCACGGTCGAGCATCGTGAGCCGGCGCCAGGCGCGCAGCAGCCGCGCCGGTGCGATCACCTTGGCGCCGGTGCGCCGCGCCTCCTCGGGCCCGCCGATGAGGATGACGATCTGCGTGGTGGGCGGCTGGGCCGTGCCCGCCGTCTCTCTCACGAGGCCTTCGCTCATGGGTTCCTCGCCCCCTCGGCCGGAAGTGCCTCTCTCATCTCCATTGCAGTCCGCGGAGCGGTTAAGGGACAGGGCCATAGGACCCCCGTGGGTCAGGGCGACCTTCGGCCTCAGACGACCCCTTGAGCGACCGTGGCGGGGCGCACGTCCGCGCGGGCGGCGCCGTTCCCGGGACGCTCCGCGCGGAGCGCGTCCAGGACCGCGCCGTCGTCGGCGGTCTCCTTCTCCATCAGCAGGGACGCCAGCCGATCGAGCGCCGGCCGGTGGGCGAGCAGGGGCGGGAGGTGAGCCTGGTCCCGCCGGCGAGTCTCCCGTCGACGCCGCCTTCTTCGTCGATGCCGACCGTTTTCACCTGGCCGGCGTCGACCTTGGCGGAGAAGGCGGTGTAGGGCAGCTCGCGCGCCTGGCGCTGCGGCGTGCGCCGCCACCCCGGAGCCGGGTGCGGCGCCGGGGAGGGCGAGGGCGTGGGCGGCGGTGGATCCTGCGTGCGAGCCCGGCGGGGACGTAGGCACCGGCGAAGCAGGGACCTTCGTCCCCTGCGCGCGGGTCCGCGCCTGTCCACGCTGGAGCTGTCGGCGAGCACCGACCGACTCTGCCGAGGCGGCGCACGCCGCGACTGGTGAGGAGAGAGAACATGAAGGTCCTGGTGGCGTACGCCTCCGAACGCGGGGGCACCGCGGAGATCGCCGAGTGGATCGGCGCCGAACTGCTCCGCACGGGAGTGGACGCGGAGGTCAGCCCGGCCGGGGACGTCACGACGCTCGACGGCTTCGGCGCCGTCGTCCTCGGCGGCGCCCTTTATGCCGGGCGCTGGCATCGGGAGGCGCGCCATTTCGTCCGCCACCACGCCGGAGCCCTGGCCGAGCGGCCCGTGTGGCTGTTCAGCAGCGGGCCCCTCGACCGCTCGGCGGACGAAGGCGGGCTCGATCCGGTGCCGGGCGTGGCGAAGCTCGCCCGCCGCGTCGGCGCGCGGGGGCACACCACCTTCGGCGGCCGGCTCGACCCCGGCGCCCGCGGCTTCCTGGCCGAGAGGATCGCCAAGCGGGCGGGCGGTGACCACCGCGATCGCGACCGCGTCCGCGCGTGGACGGACGGCATCGCCGCGGACCTGCGGGCGGTGAGCGCATGAACGGCATGTCGTCGGGAGCGACGGATCCGAGCAGAGCCTGCTCGCCTTGACTGGGCGGCGGACGAGGCGGTCCGCCGAAACGCGCCGATGCGGAGCCCTCTACGTCATCACACCGTGGCCGTTCGACGTGTCCGTCGATCCCCGCGCGCCGCTACCTCGCGGGGCGCGGGATCCAGACCACCGGGCTGGGAGAGGTCGAACACGAGTTGGTCGCTGGGCCGGCGGTGCACCTGCTGGATGTAGGTGCCCAAGTCGTCCGCCATCGCCGCGCTGACGTATCCGGTCACGATGATCACTGTGACGCCCTCGACGGGGTGGCGATGCGACAGCTGAGATGAGCTCACCCTCGTGCCTTTCGTCCGGAGCACCGGAGGCGACCTCCCGTCCCCATCGGGCGGCCGGAGGACGGATGCAGCATTCGTCCGTACCCACCATGCCAAAGCCGACCTGCCCCCGCAGCCCGTGTTGCCTACGTTCACAGGTCATTGCCGGCGTACGAGAGGTTGAAGCTCTTGTTGACCAGCGGGAAGTCGGGGACGATCGCGCCGGTCAGCGCGACCGGTAGGGCGGGCCAGTTGAAGAACGAGGGGTCGACGATCTTGGTGCGGGTGAGGGTGCCGCCGGGGGCGAGCTCGACGCGGTGGACGATGGTGCCGCGCCATCCTTCGACGATGCCGACGCCGGATGCCGGCTCGGTTCGCGGGGTGAGCGGCGGCCAGGAGGACGCCGCGCCTGGGGACATGCCGTAGGTGAGGTCGTCGATGACGGCGATCGAGGTGGTGATCTCGCGAGTGCGGATCTGGAAGCGGGCCAGGACGTCGCCGGTGGCGGCGGTGGGGACGGTCAGCGCCGGCTGCAGGTCGGTCATGGGGTGGTCGCGGCGGGCGTCGGTGTCGATGCCGCTGGCGCGCGCGATGTAACCGAGGGCGCCCAGGTCGCGGGCGGCTTGGGCGGTGAGCGGGGCGGTGCCGGTGAAGCGGTCGGCGACGACGGTGTGGCCGAGTGCCAGGTCGACGAGTTCGGTGATGTCGGCCTCGAGCGCTCGCAGCGCCTGCGGGTCGGGGATGACGCGCACGATGGCGCCGCCCAGGACGATCCCGCCGCGCAGCAGCCGGTGTCCGGTGGTCAGGGCATTGAGGCGCAGGAGCTGCTCGCGGACGCGGCCGAACTGGGCGTTGAGGACGGAGTGGCCGACGTCGTTGCACAGGGCGCCCAGGTCGGTGACGTGGTTGTAGAGCCGTTCGAGTTCCAGCAGGGTCGCCCGCATGCGCTGCGCGTCCGGGGAGACCTGCAGGCCGAGGGCGTCTTCGACGGCCAGGCAGAAGGCCAGGGTGTGGCCGACGGTGGTGTCGCCGCTGACGCGTTCGGCGATCGGCAGGGCGGCGGCGGGGGATTTTCCGTGGAACAGCTTCTCCAGGCCTTTGTGGACGTACCACAGGCGGGCCTTCAGTTTGAGGATGGTCTCGCCGACGACCGAGAACCGGAAGTGGCCGGGTTCGATCATTCCGGCGTGCACGGGCCCGACCGGGATCTCATAGACCCCGGGGCCTTCGACCTGGACGAACGGGTAGGGGCCCTCCGGGTCGCCGAACGGGGGCGGCGCGCCGGCGTCGTCGCGCATCGGGTACCAGCCGCGGGGCCAGTGGTGGTGGCGGACCAGGCGGCGCGGGAGCGGGTGGTTTTGCGGGACGATTCCGTACAGATCGTGCATTTCGCGTTCGAACCGGCCGGCGGGGAAGCTGAGGCGGGCCAGGCTCGGCAGCACCGGGTCGGCCGGGTCGAGCCGCACGTGCAGTTCGGTACGGCGCTCGGGCTCGTTCTGGCCGTGTCTCGCCTTGGTGAACAGGTAGACCACGCGCAGGGTGTCGGGGTCCTGGTGAGCCGCGGTCAGGGCCAGCCGGAACCCGTCGCCCAGCAGCGCGGCGGCGCGGCCGGGCAGTACGCGGGCGTCGACGTCGGCTCTCACCCGTTCGGGCTGATGCGTCGACGGATCGACCGGTGGACCCTCGGTCCGGCCGCGGGCCTGGCCGGGGTGCGGGTCGGGCGGGTTGTCGTCAGGCGAGTTCATCGGTGTGCTTCCAGGATCGCGGCCGCGTGGTCCAGCAGAGAATGCAGCGGCCAGACGGTGATGCCGACCGCGGCGCAGGCCACCAGCCCCACAACGAGAGCCGCTGCGGCCGCCGCGGCCGGGCGGAAGTGGACGGTGGCGGCGCCGGGGCCGGACTTGGGGGCGCCGAGCAGCATCCGGCCGGTCCGGGCGGCCAGGGACGCGGTGATGAGCAGCAGCAACCCCAGGGCGGCAGCGACGGCCCAGCCGAGTCCTGCGTTGAAGCCGGCGCGGAAGATGCCGATCTCGCTGGCGAACAGGCTGAACGGCGGGAAGCCGAGCAGTGCCACAACGGCCGCGCCGAACCCGCCGGCCACCAGAGGGGCGCGGGTGGCCAGTCCGCGGGCGGCGTCGATCCGGCTGCCGCCGACGGCCTGCTGGATCTGACCCGACGCCAGGAACGCCACGGATTTGGCCAGCCCGTGCCCGAGGACGTGCAGCAGCACCGCGGCGACGGCGAGTCGCGACCCGATCGCGGCGCCGAGAGCCAGCAGGCCCATGTGCTCCATGCTGGAGTAGGCGAGCATCCGCTTGTAGTCGCGTTGGGCGAGCAGCAGCGCCGCGGCCAACATGAGCGAGGCCAGCGCGGTGATCAGCAGCAGCACCCGGACGAACCCGGCGCCGAGCGCGAGGTCGGCGATCACCTTCACTCGCAGCACGGCGTAGAAGGCCACCGACAGCAGCACTCCCGACATCAGCGCGGAGACCGGTGCGGGCGCCTGGCTGTGCGCGTCGGGCAGCCAGGCGTGCAGCGGGGCCAGGCCCGCCTTGGCGCCGAATCCCAGCACCAGCAGCGCGACGGCGATCCGCGTGACGCCGTGATCCAGTTGCCGGGCGTGGGCGGTGAGCTGGGTGAAGTCCAGCGATCCGGAGGAGGGCACCTGGGCATGCTGGGCGGCGAAGTGCAGCAGCGCGATGCCCAGGAACGCCAGCGCGATACCGGTGGAGCAGATCACCACGTATTTCCAGGCGGCCTCGGTGGCGTTGCGGGTGCGGCGGTGCCCGACCAGGAACGCCGTCAAGATCGTGGTGGCCTCGACCGCGACCCACAGCACGCCGAGACTCGCGGCCAGCACGCCCAGCGCCATCGCCGCGACGAACGCCTGGGTGAGGACGCCGTAGCGGCGCATGTCGCGGCCGGTGGCATGTCCAGCGGCCTTTTCGGCGGCCAGGTATCCGGGGCTGGCGAGCATGGCCAGCAGCGCTACCGCGCCGATGACGACCAGCATGAACGCGCTCAACGCGTCCGCCCGCAGTAGCCCACCCAGGCCGGTACGCGGACGGCCGGCGCCCCAGGCGGCGAGCACGATCCCAGATGCCAGCACGAGGGCCGCGGCGACGGCGCCCAGCCAGGCCGTGGAGCGCCGCCATCCCAGCGCCGCGTAGGCGCCTGCGGCAACGATCGGTGCCCCGATCGGGACGATCAACATCACGGTCATCAGTCCCGCAACTCCCGCAAGTCGTCCAGATCGGTATCGCCGAACGCGGCCCGGATCCGGGCCGTCAGCACCTGCAGCACCAGCACCGCCAGCAGCACGTCCAGAGAGACGCCGCCCTCCACGATCAGCGGCACCCCCGAGGTGGTCAGGAACGCCACCGCGGTGATGCCGTTGTCGACCAGCAGGAACCCCACCACCTGAGACAGCGCCCGCCGCCTGGTCACCAGGGCGAAGAACCCGATCAGCACCACGGTCAACGCGACCGGGACCGCGTGCGCAGCCGGTGAGGGATCCAGCGCCACCACCGGACGGGTCACCGCGTAGGCCACCAGCGCCAGCAGCGCCGCGACCACCAGAGAGGTAGCCACATTCACCAGCGGCTTACTCTCCCGGTTCGCACCCCCCGCAGGACCGGCCGCACCACCGCTCGCAGCCAGAGCACGCCGCAGCAGCCAGGGCAGCAGCACCGCGCGCAGCAGCCCGATCCCCACCGCAAGGCCGATCACTTCGGCGTCGCCCTTGTGAACGCCGAGGACGGCGACCAGCGCGCCCAGCGCGGCGCCCTGAACGGCGAACAGCCGCACGATCGCGGCGAGGTCGCGTCGCCACAGCACCAGCACGCCCGCGAGCAGGAACGCGCCGCACGCCAGGTCCAGAAGCTGCACATACAGCGTGTGGTTCACGTGCCCGCCAGGAAGAAGGAAGCGGCGACGGCCAGCAGGGCCAGGACGAAGGAGCCGGCCAGCAGTTCGGGCACCCGGAACATGCGCAGCTTGGCCATGAACACCTCACCGGCGGCCAGCACGCCGCCCAGTACCGCGACCTTCACCGCGTAGGCCGCCACCGCGAGCGGCAGCATCACCATCGACGCTCCGGCGATGCCCCAGGGCACGAACAGGTTCGCGACCAGGCCGAGCAGGAGCGTCAGCCGCGCCGCCGACGCCCACTCCACCATCGCCAGGTCCGGGCCCGCGTACTCCAGCACCATCGCCTCGTGGATCATCGTCAGCTCCAGATGCGTGGCGGGATTGTCGACCGGGATCCGTCCGGTCTCGGCGATGGTCACCACCGCCAGCGCAATCGCGGCGAGCAGGCTCACGGGCGAGATCACCCGCTGCGGTTCGTGCAGCGTCGAGGTGACGATCGCGCCCAGGTTGGTGGAGCCGACCCGCACCGACAGCGCGAACACCGACACCAGGATGGTGGGTTCCACCAGCGCCATCACCGTCATCTCGCGGCTGGCGCCCATTCCACCGAAGGCGGTACCGGTGTCGAGCCCGGCCAGCGCGAGCGCCACCGTGCCCAGCGCCAGCAGCGCCGTCACCGCGAACAGGTCCGCGGCGCCGTCCAGCGGCGACGCCGTCGTGGCGATCGGGATCACCGCGGCGATCACCAGCGCCGTCCCGGCCAGCAGCAGCGGCGCCACCCGGAACACCAGGCCCGTCCCGTCCGGCGTGATCGGCTGCTTGCGCATCAGCTTGCGCAGATCCCGCCACGGCTGCAGCACACCGGCCCCGGCGCGTCCCTCCGAACGGGCCCGAATCTGCCGCATCAGGCCCACCAGCAGCGGCGCCCCGGCCCCCACCAGCACCACTTGCGCGGCCGCGCCGACCGAACCGGCGACCGTCACGCTCATCGCAGCACCGCCAAAGCGATCAGCACGCCGGTGAAGGCGGAGAAGCCGTACCCGACGTAGCGGTGGACACTGCCGTTGGCCAGCGGCCGGGCCGCCCGTCCCGCCCACGCCACCGCGGCCAGCACCGGCCGGTACAGCCGGTGCTCGACCCGGTCGCCCACCCGCGCCCGGTAGGTCACGCTGTCCACCAGATACGCCGACTCGGCCACCGGTGTGACGTCCACATCGGTCTCGGGGGCCAGCACGTCGTCGAACACCCGCTGCAACGGCTCGGCGAACGAGGTCGCGGTGTACTCCGTCCGCGCCGACATCGGCCCCGCCCCGCAATCCCACAGCCGCGCCCGCCTCCGCGCGAGACGTTCGGTACGCCGCGAGGCGGCGCCGCGCAGCACGGCGGTCAGCGCGACCATCGCCACCAGCAACGCGCCGACGATCAGCAGCGGGGACATCGTGCTCGGCAACCCCGCCACATGCAGCGTCCCCGCATCCGCCACCGGACCGGTCACCGCCTTGTACCCCGCCTTGTGCCCTGGCACCGCCACCGCCACCGCACGCGACAGCCCGCCGGCCACCGGGCCAGGGACCAGCGCCAGCCCGGTGCAGCAGACCGCGGCCACCACCATGCCCGTCACCATCGACGGCGGACTCTCGTGAGCGCGTCCGGCCGCAGGCGTGCGCGGACGGGCCAGAAAACCCACCCCGAAAGCCTTGACGAACGTCGCGATCGCCAGCCCCGCCGACAACGCCACCACCGCCACCGCCACCGGCATCGTGACCGCGGCGAGGGTCCCTCCCGACGGCAGGGCGTGAATCAGGCTCTGCAACAGCAGCCATTCGGAGACGAACCCGTTGCCCGGCGGCAGCGCCGACGCCATCAACGCCCCCACCCCGAACAGCGCCGTCGTCGCCGGCATCGGCGACCGCAACCCGCCGAGCGCGTCCAAATCGCGTGTCCCGGTGGCGTGCAGCACCGATCCCGCCGCCAAGAAAAGCAACGTCTTGAACCCCGCATGGTTGACCACATGCAGCAGCGCGGCGGTCAATGCCAGCGCAGCCAGCGCACCCGCGCCCGAGGACCCCAAGAACCCGCAGGCGCCGACACCGATCAGCACCAACCCCATGTTCTCGCAGGTCGAGTACGCCAGCAGACGCTTGATATCGGTGGCCACCGCCGCCTGCAAGATGCCGTACAGCGCCGAGACCGCGCCCGCCGCCAGCACCAGCAGCCACCACCAGGCCGGTCCGCCGCCTAGCAGGTCCAACCCGACCCGCACGATCCCGTACACGCCCAGATTCACCATCGCCGCGCTCATCAACGCCGACACATGGCTCGGCGCCTCCGGGTGAGCGCGCGGCAGCCATACGTGCAACGGCACGATGCCCGCCTTGGAGGCGAACCCGGCGAAGGTCGCCACGAACACCGCCCCGCGAACCGCCGGCGACAGGCCGGCGGAGGCCGCCCGTATGGCGGCGAACGTCTCGCCGTGCGCCTCGGCCGCGAACGCCGCCAGTCCCGCGAGGATGACCACCAAGCCCAGATGCGTCATCACCGCGTACCACAGCCCGGCCTCGGCCACCGCCGCCCGCCGCCGATGCTCGGCCGCCACCAGCAGCAGCGAGGCCAGCGCCATCAGCTCCCACGCCACCAGGAACGTGCTCACGCTCGCCGCAGCGGGCACCAGCAGCATCGCCGCCACGAACAGCGGCACCATCACCTGAGCGACCCGGCCGTCCACCCCGAGACCACCCGAGCCGTGGCCAGCAGCTTCATGACCAGCAGCTTCATGACCAGCAGCTTCATGACCAGCAGGGTGGCGGCGGGTGTACCCGACGCCGTACACCGCCGCGCACACCGCGACCGCGCCCGTGACCGCCAGGAACACTCCGCTCAGCGGATCGACCGCCAACCGCACCCCCGCCAGGGGCAGCACGTCCGGGAGCCATATACCCCAGGAGTGGCCCGCCATCGCCGCCGCCCCCGCCACCATCGCGGCCGCACCGGCGGCGCCCGTTCCCACACCAACGGTGATGCGGCGGGCTCGCCGCGGCAGCACCGTCCCTGCCGCGGCGGCGAGCGCACTGGACCCCATCGCCACACCGAACGCGGCACCCGTCAGGCTCATCGGCCGGTGAGTCCCCGAAGCGCCGCCACGATCGCCTCCGGCTCCGGGGGGCAACCACGCATCTCGACATCCACCGGAACCACGTCCCCCACCGCGCCGGCCACCCCGTACGCCTCGGCGAACACCCCGCAGTTGCGGGCACAATCACCGACCGCCACCACGACCTTCGGCTCCGGCACGGCCTCATAGGTGCGGCGCAACGCCACCTCCATGTTGCGGGTCACCGGCCCGGTCACCATCAGCGCATCGGCATGCCGCGGCGAGGCCACCTGCCGGGCCCCGTACCGCTCCGCGTCATACACCGGCCCGAACGCCGAGGCGATCTCCACCTCGCACCCGTTGCACGACCCCGCATCAACATGCCGGACCTGCACGGAACCGCCCAGAGCACGGGTTCCGGCCGACAAGGCCGCCTCAGGGCGGTCGGGCCGATCCTCGGCCACCCGGCCGGTCTTGAGGATCTTGCGCAGCAGATCTTTCACGAACTTCCTCTGTATGAGAGCCCGAAAGGGGGCCGACCATCAGGAAGACTACAGCCTTGCGCAATTGCCAATGTTGGCAACTGTGCAGCAAGCTGCTCCGTGGGTCGGGAGCGGCGGCGCCACTAGCTCTGCGAGATGCCGCTTTGAAGCCGAGGAGGGCTCAGCGAGGCGATTGCGGCTCGTCCTACCGGAGCCCCCTCGGTGTCACACGGAGACCCTAGGCCTGCTCGGATCCCTCGGAGCCGACACCGGCCGCCCGCAGATCGTCCAAGAGCTCCGCTTGCCCCGACAGCACCCCGGTCAGGATCGCCCGGGCGACCGCCAGCAACTCCGCCACACGCGGGCTGGTCAACGAATAGATCACCGTCGACCCTTCCTTGCGCGACACCACCAGACCGGCCCGCCGCAGCACCGCCAGCTGCTGAGACAGGTGCGCCGGCTCGATCCCCACCTCGGGAAGCATCTCCGACACCGCGTGGTCGCGCTCGCTGAGCAGTTCCAGCACCCGGATCCGGGCCGGGTGCCCCAGCGTCTTGAAGAACTCTGCTTTCAACTGGTAAAGCGGCGCGCTCACACTGCCCATCTCCCTTCACCGCTCCAAGACGGCGGCGCCAGGTGCCCCGGTCCAGCATGCTCACCGGCCCGCCGCCGGCGCTCAGCAGTTCGTTCCCGCCATCAAGGCCGATCCTCAGACATCCGCCCGCCCAAGCGCCAACGTACGTCTTGACGCGCGAGCCTCAACGGAAGTGAGCCTGAACGAGCGCGCAGTCTACAGGGCATCATCGAGCTGACTACATAGGCAATTGCTGAGATTGGCAATCACGAGAGGCGGGACGACCCAGCTCGCAACGATGACCGCGTCGGACCTGGCACCAGGGCGGTGTTGAGCAAAGATCCGGTGCGGCCGAAGCCCCGGAGCTCCAGGCCTCCTGGCTCTTCCTGGCCGGTGGTCGTGCAGGACCGAACCCTTTGCCTTGGGCTGTGCAGGGCGCGGTCATACGAGGAGGCGGCACGGGCTGCGACCGACCGCGGCGGCGACACCGACACCGTCGCGGCGGGCATCGGCGCCCGCGTCGGCACCTGCTACGGTCTCGACGCGATCCCGAACGGCTGGACCGACCCGCTCCACGTCCGCTCGCCTGGCTACGGTGACGGTGTCTTGCGGCCACTGGAACTCCTCGACCTCGCACATCGCCTTATGACCTGATCGGGTCCTGCTGCGGACGGTGGTCGAGTGACAGCCGATCTCGGTGGCCGACCTCGTTGATCGTCAGGACATGAGAGAACTCGGTGCGTGACGCGGTGCTCATGGCATGATCGGGTTCGACGCGGCCGGCTTGATCTCCGCCGCGACGCACCCGCCGTTCCGACGCTGGCTACTGGATGTCGCGCGGCACGATTTGTGCAGGCCGCGGCGTGGTAGATCGATCGGAAGCGGTCGAAGCCGAACGGCGCGACGCATCCGCCGGCCATGTCGACCTCGGCGCCGGACCGGCAGCCGTGGACCAGCCGCCCGCCCAGGGCGACGTGCGCCTAGACCTGCTCCACCCTGCGCGGCTCGTTGAACCACGAGCCGCGGTACAGCTCGTCGATCATCTCGGCCTCGGCGGTGGTGAGACCGAAGACGACCTTGGCGGCTTCGCCGAACATCCAGGCGGGGCCGACGTTGGTGATCTCGCCGGACAGCTCGACGCGGTTGAGCGCCATCATCGTGCCCATCTCGACCCCGGCCGCGCAGGTGGGCGGTGCTGACGCCCATGCGCTGCAGCGACGGGTCCGCCAGGTGCTCGGGGCGGAACAGCCAGGAGTACACCGCGTACGCCGTCGTCAACACCTCCGCCCGGGTCGGTGGTGAGGCGGCCGTGCCGGCGGATGTAGTCCAGGGCCTGCTCCGGTCTCGCGGGACTCCAGCAGGTCGGTGCGGACGCTCTTCCAGTGGGTGCAGTTCGTTCTCAGGAACTCTCTCACCTGCATAGACGCGCGGTTCTGCGGTTCGGTTGCTGGCTTTCGCCGGTGCTGCGCAGGGATCGATACCAGCAGGAGCGCACGTTGTCGGCCACCGTGTCCGCCGGTCTGAGGGACGGGCGCCGGAGGTCAAGGGGGCGCATTTCTCGCTGGCCCGTGAGGGCACGATCGTCAACAGGGCTCAGTGGCGGTGGGCGCGGTCGTTGAGCGAGCGGTACTCCGCCGTGGTCATTCCCGACGACTCGATTCGGGAGAGCAGGTGGTCCACGCGGCGCTCCAGGTCGGGACCGGGCTCGAGTTCGAAGATCGTGGGTGAGGTGAGGGCGCGGGCTCTGATGTGCTCGCGCAGTACGGCGACCTGGTCCTCGGGCACCAGGAGCCTGCCCTCTTTGTTGATGAAGGCGGTGATCTCCTCGGGGGAGGCGTCCGGGCGCAGGCCGCGAGGCCACGCGCCGGCCTCGGCCAGGCGCTCCCGGTTGGACCACAGGACCTCGGCGGCCTTCTGTGCAGGGTTGGGGGCGATACCCGGTTCGGGTCTTTCCAGCAGGGCGATGAGGTCGCGCCCGTAGGCGTTGAGGGTGCCGGGAGAGAGCCTTTCCTCGTAGATCCCGCGCGTCTTGACCGAGATGAAGGAGTGCCCCGTAGACAGGTCGAGGAGCACGTGGTTCGGCTTGATCCTGTTCAGGTCGATCACTGTCCGGCCCTCAGAACGCAGGATCGCAGCGGCGCTGGCCTCCCCGCCGGCGCCGATGCTTTTCCGCAGATCTCCTGCCATGGCGTGTTCCACCACGGCGACGTGCTCGGGAGAGAGAGCCCGCCGGATCCGTTCGGTGGCGGCGCGTTCGGCGGCCATCTCCGCGAACGCCTCGGGATCGACGAAGTCGATCGGATCCACGAGCGGTTCCTCGAGCATCTTCTCTCCTGCACGGAGCACGTGCCCCTGCCGGTCGAGGACCTGCCAGAACCCATTCGAGTCGTACCGGTAGCCGATGATGTCGCCGGTCTGCGCGTCGAAGATCTTGTGGAAGAAGGCGTTGCCCTCGATCTTCTGCTCGAACTCCGTCATCTGGAAGTCCGGCGACGGGGCAGGGAGAAGCCCTTCTTTCATTGCCGCGCGGTTGAGCGCGTGCCGGAGGTTCTCCTCGGCGGGGCCGTCCGGTGCGGAGTAGGCTTGCGCCTGGTCGTGGCCCTCCGGGGGGTGTCCGGGGCGGCGCTTCCGAGTGAGCCCGTGGCTCTGGCGGGGACGTCACATGCGCGCCGGAGGATTTGTGGTCGTGCTCATGGGACGGGGCGGGTTTCGGCGGCTTCTTGGCCGGACGCACCGTGATCGTGTCGTCGTCGAAGACGATGACGGGTTCGAGATCAGGATCGACGGCCACCTCATAGTCGGAACCGCCGTAGGGAGTCGCCAACTCGCCGTTCCGGCCCGCCCCTTCACTGCCTTTGAGGTCCAGCTTCGCCCAGGCTTTCTCGCCTTTCTCCATGTAATCCTCGATGCGTGCCTTGAGGTGCGAGTCCCGGTAGCGGTCCAGCAGGGTCTGCTCGAGGCCCTTCTGCTGGAGGTCGGCGAAGAACTGCCGTGTCCGGGACCTGGGTGGGGTTTCTGCCCGCTCGGTCCCGTCGGAGCTCTCGCCGCCGGTGGAGACGGCCTCACCCGCCGATCGCATGGAAGAAGGATCCGCTGCCGGCCCGGACACGCCACTTGGTGCAGCATCGACGACCGGCCCGGCCGCCGGAGGCGGGTCCGCCGCGTCGAAGGAGGTGGCGGTCGACGCCGCAGCTCTTTCGGCGGCGCTCGCCTCCCCGCTGCTGAAGGAGGATGCGACCTGGCTCAGCAACGAGCCGAACCAACTCGAGCTCTCGGTGCCCTGCGCAGCGGCGCCACCACCGCTCATGTCCTGCGCGCAGGTATCGAACCCGGTCGGAGGGCTCGCCGAGAACGTCTCGGATGAGGATGCGGGTGGTTGGCTGAAGGTTTCGGCCGAGGAGACCGGTGAAGGGTCCGAGAAACTCGGTGCCGAGAAGGAATCGCTGGAGGAGTCCATGCCGAATTCGTGCATCCGTGCCCCCTTGGCTCGATGCCGTGTACGGGTGGAACGATGGTGTCAAACGCGGCGGAGGGCGCTCTCTGCGGATAGATCCCTTTCTCAGAGTAGAACGCCCTCCGCCGCGTCCGGGTTCCCGGTCGCTCCCGAAGAAGGACGGCGTGGCCGGGATCTTTGAGGCCGGGGCTACCGCCGAGGAACCGTTCCCCGGCGGATCGAGGCCGGAATGCTTCGGTGAGGCGTCTCATCCTCCTGGACTGGAGCCCGATCGTCGGGATTGGTCCAGATATGACCCTCGTCGATCGCCTGGGCCAACGCGGTCTCCGCCATCCGCCGCTGCTTGTACGACCGCTCCGCTGACACCCCCGGCTCGGCTGCGTACTCCCGCAACGTCCGCCCATCGAGCCAAGTCGCATGGATCAACCGCCCCGCCGGACTAAGGACCCCGGTCGCACGGCCTCGGTCAGCGCGACGAGAGGTTCACCGCAGACCATTGCGGGAACGTCGGCGACCTCCGCCTCAGAACAGAGCGTCTTCCGCAGTTCGCCCACGAGCCCGTAGAGCGCCCTTACGCGCCCACAGCAGCAGCCGTGGCGCGCTATGCGCGGAGGGTGCAACTCGTTCTCAGAGACTCTCTCACCCGCACAGAGGCGCAGTTTCGCCGTTCGGTTGCCGACTCTCGTCTCCAAATCGACATTGGCTCTCCTTGGGCCACTGGGCGCGGCGGTGGCTCGCCGCTGGCCGAGTCGGCAGGCCCCATCCGCCTTTCTCGCGGAACCCTCCCTCCTCTCCTTGCCGTTGCGTCCGTTGGTGCCCTCCGAGCCGCGCCGGGGCGCAGGGGCCGGACAGAGACCCCCGAGCGCGGTCCGGAGGCGTCTTTGTGAGGGCCACTCCTCGGTCCCAACTCCTGGACGTTGTTTTCGGCCATCGCCCGGATGGTCTTGATGGAGTCAGGCAACAGGCCGTGCTGCACCATCGCCTGCTCGTAAGCACCATGGGCGATCTCCAGAGCGGCCGGGACCGAGATCAGGGTTTCGCCTGCGACGATCGCGGAGCTGTCAGACATACGGGGGTACCTCCACAACGGTGAAGACCCATTTGCCGCCGTCAACCGGACGCCAGCCGGAGTGGGCGGCGAGCGCCTCCACGATGAGCAGTCCACGCCCGGTCCCGGCATAGCGGTTCGGAAACTTGCGGTACGGCGGCGCCAGGACGGGGTCCCAGACCTCGATGGTGAGCGTGCCGGGGATCTCTTCGCAGATCCGCACTCTGAACTTCTCGTGTCGCGCCTGGCTGACCGCGTTCGTCACCAGCTCCGACACCACCAACTCAACGTCCACGGTCTGGGCGTCGGTCAGCCCCCACACGATCAACGCTGCCTGGGGCAGTTCATGGTGCTGCTCGACAACACGATCCTCGGTGCGGCGCTGCCCGACATGCAGCAGCGGCTGCACACCCAGCTGACGGGGCTGCAATGGATCGTCGACGCCTACGTGCTGCTGGTCGCCATGCTGTTGCTGTCCGGCGGCGTTTTCGCCGACCGCTTCGGCCGCAAGAAGCTGTTCCTGGCCGGTGTCGTGGTGTTCACCGCCGTGTCCGTGGTGTGCTCGGCCGCGCCCACGATCGGCTGGCTGATCGCCGGGCGTGTGCTGCAGGGCATCGGGGACGCGGCGCGGAGCTCGGCCTCGCTGAGCCTGCTCACCGCCGCGTATCCGGTTTCGCAGGAGCGGGTCAGGGCGATCGGGCTGTGGGCCGGACTCAGCCGTCATTCTCGCCGCCTTCGAGGTGGTCGAAGGGCGGGGCTCGGCACCGATGCTGCCCTTGCGGCTCTTCCGGCAACGGCTGTTCACGGTCTCCGACACCGCGATGATCGTTGTCGGTTCCGCGCTCATGGGCTCGTTCTTCTTCTCCCAGTTCTTCGTCTACGTCCAGGGCGGCTCGATCCTGCGAGCCGGGGTTCAGACCCTGCCCGCCACGCTCGCGATGGTCGTCGTCAGCCCGTTCGCGGGACGGCTCGCCGCCCGGTACGGCTTCCGGATCATGGTCACCCTCGGGCTGACGCCGGCCGGGCTGGGACTGCTGGCCCTGGGCTTCGTGCACGCCGACACCGGCTACACGAACGTGTGGCGGCTGGCTGTCGTCGGCATCGGTTTCGCCCTGGCCATGTCTCCGCTGACCGGCGCCGCCATCCAGTCGGTCAGCCCGCAGGAGGGCGGCCTGGCGTCGGGCGTCAGCAGCACCACCCGGCAGATCGGCGCGGTCCTCGGGGCCGTCGTCCGCGCCCGGCAGTCCGGCGGCGCCTCCTTCGAGTAGGGGCTCGAACAGCGCCTTCGTCGTGCCGAGCAGTGGATCAACAGTCTGGACTGTGAGAACATGCTAAAGCGACGCATGTCGCAATAGTGACGCCTGCCGGCCAGACCGAGAGGAACCATTTCCACGATGCCCCCCGTACCGGCCGACCCGACCGTCCTGCATCCCATGCCGGAACAGCCCCGGGTGGTGCTGCTCAAGCCGCTGGTGAAGTCCCCGCTGATCGAGGTCGGTGAGTTCTCCTACTACGACGACCCGGACGACCCCACCGCGTTCGAGACCCGCAACGTGCTTTACCACTACGGGCCCGAGCGGCTCGTCCTCGGGAAGTTCTGCGCACTGGGCACGGGCACGCGTTTCATCATGAACGGCGCCAACCACCGCATGGACGGTCCGTCCACGTTCCCCTTCCCCACCATGGGCGGCTCCTGGGCCGAGCACTTCGACCTGCTCACCGGACTGCCGAACCCCGGCGACACCGTGGTGGGCAACGACGTGTGGTTCGGCAACGGCGCGACCGTGATGCCCGGTGTCCGGATCGGGCACGGGGCCATCATCGCGACCGGTGCGGTGGTCACGCGTGATGTGCCCGACTACGGCATCGTCGGCGGCAACCCGGCCAAGCTCCTGCGCCGCCGCTACCCCGACGAGGACATCGACCGCCTCCTGGCACTGGCCTGGTGGGACTGGCCACTGCCACACATCACCGAGCATCTGCGCACGATCATGTCCGGCAGCATCGAGGACCTGGAGAAGGCAGCCCCCACGCCGCCTCGCAAGCGCTGACCTGTCCTCCCGCCCATCCAGCACATCAGAATCGAGCTTTTCAGCATGTCCGCCTCATCCCACCCGAACCCGTTCGCCGACTGGCTCGGGGACCACGCCGTCCCGCTCACCCACCTCGACCCTGACGCCCCGCTCGACGACCTGGAGCCGCTGCGCGGCATCATCGGCGATGCACGAGTCGTCGCGATCGGCGAGCACTCCCACTTCATCAACGAGTTCGCGCTCATGCGCCGGCGGATCGTGCGGTTCCTGGTCGAACGCTGCGGTTTCACCGTCCTGGCCTTCGAGTACGGCTTCAGCGAAGGCTTCCCCCTGGACGCCTGGGCCCAAGGCGAAGGCACCGACGACGACCTGTCGGCCCACCTCGCCGGGACCATCCCCGTCGGAGTCGCCGAGCCACTGCGCTGGGTCCGCAGGTACAACCGCACGGCATCGCGGGCGGTGCGTTTCGCCGGGATCGACATTCCGGCGGCCGGCGGGTCGCTGCTTCCCGCCCTGGCCCCGGTCGCCGACTACCTGCGCCGGATCGACCCCGAAACCCTGCCGACCATCCAGACGGCGATGCGGATCGCGGAAACGTTCGCCGGTGGCTCCGGGGCCGTGGCCGCGCCCGCGTGGGCGCGCTTGCCCACCGCCGAGCAGGATGCCCTCAGCGCGGTTCTGGCACGGTTGCTCATCCGGTTCCGCTCCCTCCAGCCCCTGTACGTCTCCCGCGGCGACCAGCAGGGCTACGACATCGCCCTGCGCCGCCTCGAAGGCGCCTGCCACGCCGATTACACCTTCCGCGCCATGGCCGGCCTCTTCGCCGGAAACGGCCTGACCGCCGACACCTCCGCGCGCGACCTCTACATGGCCGGATCGGTCCTCTGGCACCTGGAGCACTTCGACCCTGGAGCCCGCATCGTGCTCGTGGCCCACAACGCCCACATCCAGAAGACGCCGGTCTCCTTCGACGGCCACCTCACCGGGCTACCAATGGGACAGCACCTGCACAGCGCTCTCGGCGACGACTACTTCGCCCTCGGCTTGACCAGCACGACCGGGCACACCGCGGAGATGCGCCGCGACGAGAGCGCGCGCTTCGGCTTCACCATCGACCACACCGCACTACAACCGCCCGAACAGGGAAGCATCGAAGCCGCCTTCGCCGAGGCCGGCCTCGGGCAGCCCGCGATCGCCGACCTTCGCTGGACGCGCCGCGAGGGCCCCGACAGAGCCCGTCTCGCCCCGGGCCCCGACCGCATCCGGATGCAGAGCACCTACCTGCACACACCCGTCCTCGACGCGTTCGACGGCGTCCTCAACACCCCGACCTCCACCGCGGCCGACGACATCGAAAGCTGAGCAACCCCTCTCCGTGGAACCAGGTGTCCCCGGGGCGGGAACCGTTCCAGGGCCAGTCGCTCTGGTGGGCGGCATGCCCTGAAGTTTCAGCGACCGTCCAAGGTCTTCTTGACCGGTGTCCCGCCGACACCGAACACGGCGTCATGGCCGACCAGCGGCACCTGTCCGAGGAACGGCCTGTCCCGAACAGGAAGCGACTATCGAGAGCTGCTTGCGCCCAAGCAGACCTACTGGCGAACACTCGCCGCGGCCGCCACCACGAACCACTGAGGGACCACCGGCACGATCGTCATCGGCGGCGGCGCACTGGGCAGGACGAAGAAGTTCTGCAACATCCAGCAAGGCAGCACAGTCGCCTTCGTCGTGGACGACCTGGCGACGATCGATCCATGGGCGCCCCGGGCATCGAGATCCGAGGCACGGCGCTGATCTGACTGGGTTGTCAGTCCACCTGGACGCCGTAGGCGCGGGCCAGTCCGTCTAGGCCGTCGGACCAGCCTTGGCCTACGGCGCGCAGCTTCCACACCAGGACATCGTTGGCGGTGTGTCGGTAGAACTCGGCCGTGACCATGGCCTTGATGGTGGGGTCGGCGGGCACGGGGAAGTGCCATGCGGCGCCGGTGATGCAGCTGGCTTCGAGGTAGGCGTTGGTGAGGGCTGCGCAGGTGAGGCCGGTGTCGACGTCCATGTTGACCGAGACCACCACGCGGTGGATGTGGGCTCGGCGCGGACGGCGTGGGGGAGGGCTGCGGGTGGGGCGGCGGTGGCGCCGTCTGCTGCTTCCACTGATGCCACTGGTCGAAGGGCGTGAGCTGGTAGGGGTCGGCGGGCGGCTGCGGTGCCGGAGCGGCGGCCATGTCGGTGTCGATGCGCGCCAGTGATGCGGTGGCGGGTTCGGCCTCGTCTTGGAGGCTTTCCAGCAGGGTGCGCAGTCCTGCCACCTTGTCGGGTGTCGACGGCGTGGCGGGTCCAGCGGCCGTAGGCGATGATGCCCAGGCTTTGGGTGTCGGGGATGCGGGTGAGGGCGGCCAGGTCGATGGCGGTGATGGCGGGTGCGGTGGCGAAGGCCTCTTTGAGGGTGGCGATGATGTTGGAGCCGAGGGTGGTCAGCCACCACAGCATGCGGTCGCGCTGGGTCAGCTTCTTCAACGTGGGCCGCCCGGCGGGCGTCATGGCGGGGGTCTGGTCGGGCAGGGAGTCCAGGTCCGGCTGGCGTATGACCACCGACAGGATCCGGTCCTGGACGCCGACGGCGCAGCCGGCGGCGGGGTTGTCGGCGAACGCGGTGTTCACCGCCTCGCACACGGCCGCTTCATCGTTGGCCAGCAGTGCCTGCCACCAGTGCGCCGCCTCGGCGGTCAGCTGCTGGTGACCGCCTGCCGCGACTTTTCATTCCGAGGCTGGTCGCCCCCCCGTGTCGGTCTTGGGACTGTGGGTGGGTCAGCCAGGGCTGAGGAAGTGGCCGTCGGTTCTGATGGCTTCGCCGGTGGTGTTGGTGTTCGCGGTCGAGCAGAGAAAGACGATCATTCGGGCGACGTCGTCGGGGTGGGTGACTCTGCGGGTCGCCGCAGCGCTCCCGGCCTGTTCGATGAGTTCGGGTGGCATGGGTTTGTCCGCAGGCGTGAAGCCGGGCATGACGACGTTTGTGAGGATGCCGGAGGCGGCCAGTTCTCGGGACATGACGCGGGTGAGGCCGTGCAGTCCCGCCTTGGCGGCGATGTAGGAGACGTTGCCTGGGAAGCCGTCCTCGACCAGGCCGGTGGAGACGTTGACGATGCGGCCCCAGCTGCGGGCGCGACATGTCGGCGACGACCGCGCGGGCGAGTAGGTAGGGGCCGACGAGGTTGGCGCTCATCGAGGCGGTGAATCGCTGCGGGGGTGCGGTTTCGAACAGTTCGTCGGGCTTGGGTCGGTCCGGCCAGCGGACGGCGTTGTTGACCAGGACGTCGATCGGCCCGAGTTCTTCGCGGGCGTGCTCGACCGCGGCCTCCAGCGAGTCGGGCCGGCCGAGGTCGAGTTACCAGCAGATCGCGCGGGCGCCGCGCTTTTCGGCCAGGGCCACCGTCTCGCCGGCGGCGTGGGCGTTGGAGTGGTAGCCGACGGCGATGTGCGCCTTTTCCTCGGCGAACGCCAATGCGGTGGCTCTGCCGATCGCCGAGCTGGCGCCGGTCACCAGCACGACCTTTCCTGCCAGGCCGAGGTCCACGTTCATCTCCTGATGTTCTGTCTCGGTCAGTGGGGTTATTCGAGGTTGTCGCGGAGGGCGGTCAGCAGGCGGGCGAGCTGCTGGGCCTCGGCGTCGGTCAGCCCGGCGGTGGCCTGGGCCTCTGTGTCCGCCCATGCGGCGGTCACGGCGTCCACGACGGCCGCACCGCGTTCGGTCAGCCGCAGGCGTGTGACGCGGCGGTCGCCGGGGTCGGTGGTGCGCTGGATGAACCCGGTCCGTTCCATCCTGGTGAGCGCCTTGGCGATGGTGGGCTGTTCGAGGCCGATCCGCTCGACGAGTTCGGCCTGGGTGGTGTCGGGGTTGTGGTGGATGTCGACGATGAGGAGCTCCTGGCCCAGGTGCAGGCCCAGTTGCGCCATCCGGCGCTGCAACACCGAGCGGTGCGCCCGGGTGGCGCGGGCGAGCGCGTAACCGACCGGCCCGATATCGGCGGCGATCTGACGCCCGGTGGTCATACCTGGACTACCTGCCGATCGCTTTGGACTCGGGCGAGGACACGCTGCCACAGCTCGGAGATCTCGCGTCGCGGGTCCGCGCCCACCAGGACACCGTGGTCGTCGACGTGACGGTGGGCGTAGCCGACCGCGACGTCGAGGTCGGACAGGATCTCGGCGCCGGACCGCCGGAGCAGGTCGGCAAGCAGGCCAGCGCCAGCTCAATGCCCGCGAGCCCGGCGGCCCCATCGGGATGTCCACCGAGGCCTATGCCGAGGCGCCCGCCCGGGCCGCCGACACCACGACCGCCACCGCAGCCGACACCGGGACCGGTACCGCCGTCCAGGACGCGCCCAAGGTGGTCGGTGGCGCGGTGCTGCCCGGGGTCGACCTGGACGACGCCGACACCTCGTTCGTCCCCACCGAGGCGTTGCGGGAGTTCGCGCACCGGCAGCGCGGCGAGGCCGATGACGTTGCCCAGGCCATCGCCGCTGGCGACGACGCGGACCCCGGCGCCGGCGTCGAGGTCGCCCGGCGGCGCCGGTGGGCCGAGATCGCCGAGACCATCGCCGAGACCGCCCTCGGCTCCCGACCGGCACCGCCCCCCACCACTATGGAAGGACCCGCGTAATGGATGAGCACGAGTTGCCGACATGGAACGGCATCGTGGACAGCGCGCTGGGCGAGTTGAACAACGCCCGTACCGGGCTGAGTGACGCCGCGGACTGGCTGCGGTCGGATTGGCGGCCGCTGGGCGGCGCACTGCCCCCCGGCGCCGACGACGCCCGCATCCGCGCGATGGACCTGATCAGTGCGGCCAAGAGCATGATCGACCAGGCCAAGGGCGAGCTGTACAGTGCCCGCCGCGGCGGCTGAAGGCGCGCCAATGGCCACCAACTCCACCCGGCCACCGGCCCGGGCCGGGTCTGTCTACGTCGGTCGCGCCGGGTGGAGCTCCGGTTGTCCGGCCGGCCGGTACACGTGCACGCCGACGCCCCTTGCGTCGGTGTGGGAGCTGATGACCTCGAGCGCGGCGGCGGGGCCGTCGTCTGGGAACAGCCGCATGCCCTGTCCGAGGAGCACGGGAACGACCAGCAGCGTCAGTTCGTCGATGAGGCCGGCGGCGAGCAGCGAGCGGATCAGGGTCGCGCTTCCGTGCACCTGGATTTCGCCCGATGACGATTCCTTCAGTTCCTTGATCGCCGCGGTCGCGTCCCCGGGCAGCAGTGTGACGGGTCCCCACGACGGTTGCTGGAGACTGTTGGATGCGACGTACTTCTGTGCCCCGTTGAGCGCGACCCCGATGGGGTGCGCCCGCATTTCCGGCCGGGTGCCCCAGGTTTCGGCGAACATCTCGTAGGTGCGCCGCCCGAACAGGAACGCATCCGCTCGCTGATAGGTGGCGGTGATCATCTCGCCGGTGTCATCGGCGAATGCTCCGAGCGCCCAGCCGTCGCGGGTGAATCCGCTGGCCAGTTCCTCGGGAGTCGCGTGACCGTTGCCCTGCATCACACCGTCCACGGTGATCTGCGTCATCGTCGTCAGCCTCATGCGCCCATCGTGGGCGCGCCGGACGTGCCGGGGCAACCATGCGTGCCGAAACGGCAACAGCGCGGCCGCAATTGAGCGGCCTTCTCCGGATGGCATGGAGATGAGTTGATCCTGTCCGTCCGGAAGACCATGCTGTTCTGGCAACGTCGTGAGGCGGCCGCGGCGCCCGCAGCGCCGATCGCCGCGCCGCACTGTGCCGCCGTGGTCTTGGCCCGTCCGGTCGTGGCAGCTCGTTTGACCCGCTCGGCGCTTTCACCGGCCGCGGGCCGCCTTAGAGCGCGAAGACGACAGCGGCCAAAGCGACAATGACGGCGCCGGCGGCTGTGATTCCAACCTCATACTGGTTCTTTACGGCCCATGACACCAGGCCTGGATACTCGGTTTCAAGTTCCGGTACCGTCACGGGATCGATGGGGCCGCTTTCCGGTAGTCCGAGTGCGTCGACCAGCCGGTCCAAGTCCCGGGTCCGATATCCGGACCCATAGATCCTCAAGAGGACTTTGTCCCGTGCATCCAGCACGAACAGAGTGTCGACGGAAGTGTTTTTGGGTCCGAGGACTCTCGCGCGAACCACTTTGGTGGCATGCGTCCGTGCCCGGTGCCGCCGCAAGACCAACCCTCTCACGAGGATCTCGTCCGCCGTCAGCATGATTCTTGAGCGATGCACACCCCAAGCCGCCACGAGGAGGATTGAGGTGCCTGCGACCGCCGTACCCAAAGCCCATTCCCAACCCTCGGTGAGGTAGGCGCGTGCGGTCAAACCCGCGGCAGGTACCAGCAGGAGGAGCAGCCTGCTCCATCCTGCCCTCGAATCCTTCCGCAGAATGAGAATCACCGGATGTCTGACGCATGCGACTATCGCCTTTCTCTCCCGGCTGTGAGCGATTTTACTCTCATCGGCGGGGCTAGCACAGGTCGACGGCGGGCAGTTTTTGCAATCCCCGTGTTTGAAGTCGTCGGTTCGCAGCCCAGGACTTGTTCGCAAAAGGGTCTTTCAGGCCTCCATTCGATTGCGACGACTCGTGAACACGAAACCCGCAGTGTGATGGTCGCGCGACGCGGTATTCCACACCGGGTGCCTATGAACGCGGGCGCGTCACCATTGGTCGATGGGCGGTGGTGTCCGGCTTGTGCCGCCGCCAGGCTTCGGTGAGGCGGGCCAAGCGGGCGAGGGCGGCGATGCCGTGCACGGTCGCGATCCTGCCGCCCGCGAGGTCGAACGTCACGGAGCCGATGACCTGGTCGCCGACCACGAAGAGGAGAGCGGGGCCGCCGTTGGCCAGTGCGTAGTGGACGGCGGGCGTGCCGCCGGCGAAGCGTCGTTTCGCGTCCGTGGGTGTGACGCCGGCCCGTGCGACGGCGGCGATGCGCCGCGCGGCGGTGACGCGGCGCCGGGCCGCTGGAGGTGCTGCTGGCTCGCGGACTCGGTGATCTCGGTGGCGGTCTCGATGCCGGTCAGCCCGTCGCCGACGACCAGCACGCGCCCGCCTTCGCCCTGCCTGGCCAGGCCGTCCAGGCGCTCGCGGAGGCGCAGTGCCGAGGGCCTGGCGGCGACGTCGAAGGCGTGCTCGGCCGCGCCCGGCACGCCGTGGTCGGCGCCGCGGCTGCCGAGCGCGTACAGGAGCGTGTCGTAGCCCAGTTCGCCACCGCCGTAGGCGTCGGCCACGGTGACGGTTCGGCGCTCGGGGTCGACGGCGGTGACGCGGGCGACGCGCAGCCGGATCCCCGTGCCCGCGAACACGTCGGTGAGCTTGGGTGCCTCGATCTCCTGTCCGGCCGCCAGCCGATGCAGCCGCAGCCGCTGGACGAAGTCCGGCACGGCGTTGACCACAGTGATCTCGGTGTCTGCCGGGGACAGCCGGCGGGCCAGGGTCCCGGCCGTGTAGGCCCCGGCATAGCCGGCGCCGAGGACGACGATGCGGTGCTTCATGCGATGCTCCCGTCGGTTCGCTTGCTGTCGGGAGTTGAGCGGGACAGCGACCCGATCGCTGACAGGAACCAGCGCAAGAGCAGGTCCGCGGGGTTGTCGAGCCGGTAGCCGACCGGCCCGTAGTGGACGGTGGTGACCGGCAGGGCGATGACGTCGAAGTCGGTGACCACGCCGAAGTTGCCGCTGCCACCACGCAGCACCCAGAAGAGGTCCGGGTTCTCCTGCGCCGATGCGGTGAGCAGGCGGCCGTCGGCCGTCACGACGCGCGCTCCGGCCAGGTTGTCGATCGCCAGGCCGTGCCGCCGCACCATCCAGCCGACGCCCCGCCCAAGGTCAGCCCGCCGGCGCCGACGCCCGTGGTGTCGCCGGCGGTGAGACCCCAGCCGTGCGAATCGAGCGTCCTGGCCACCTGGCCCCAGGTCGCGCCACCGCCCACGCGCACGAGGCGGCGCTCGGCATCGAGGATCTCGACGGTGGCCAGGCGCGATAGGTCGATCACCATTCCGCCGGTGTTGGTGCCGTGGCCGAGCGGGGTGTGTCCGCCCGACCGCACCGACACCGCCAGGTCGTGCCGCACGGGCGTGGGCGAGCGCGGCCGCGATCTGATCCGGGTCTCGGGGCCGGACGACGTGGTCGGATCGGTGCGCCTCATCGTTCGGGAAGGCGCGCCCGGCCGCGTCGCCCGAGCGATGCCTCTTCCGGCTACCGGCTGGTCAGGTCGTCGGCGCGGTGGCTACCGCCCCCGGAGTGGCCGCGATCTCCTCCTACGGCGACCCGCCCGGATGCGATCGCCGCCTCACGATCGGGGTCATGAGCAGGGAACGGGGAAGCGGGTGAGGCAGGTTCGGCAGCCTCTGCCTTGTCCGATGCGGCTGCGGAGGTGGTGTTCTTCGGACCGCGAACAGTGATGTAGACGAGCAGCAGGCCCATGAGGGCGACGCCTGCCCACATGGACTGCTGCCATCCGTCGACGTAGGACTGCTTCGCGGCGTCCACCAGGGTCTGAGCCTGTGAGCCTGCGCCGTTCGAGGCCTGGAGTGCGTTGGCGATGCCCTCGCGGGCCGTGTCAGCGGCCCCCTGGGGGATGCCGTCCAGCTTGTCGTCGATGGCGTTGCGGTAGCCGGCCGTCAGGATCGCACCGAGCATGGCGACGCCGAGGGCGGTGCCGAATTCTCGGGTGACGTCGTTGAGAGCGGAGGCGACGCCCTGTTTGTCTTGTGGCAGGGCACGGGTGATGGCTTCGGTGGAGGGCACCATGGACAGGGCCATGCCGACGCCCATGACGACGATGCCGGGCAGGATCGTCAGGTAGCCGCCGTCGATGGAGACGAACAGGGCCAGAAGCGCCAGACCGACGCCGGTCAAAGCGATTCCCGAACTCATGGTCAGGCGGGAGCCGACTCGCGCGGCCAGCCTGGGGGCCAGGCCGGAGGCCGTCATCATCGCGGCCGCCATGGGCATCAGCGCCGCCGCGGACAGCAGCGCCGACCAGCCGAGCACGGCCTGGAAGAACGGGAAGAGGACCACGAAGATGCCCGACTGGACACCGAAGACCACCAGCAGTGTGATCGAGCCGCCGGCCAGGCCGCGCTGGCCGAACAGGCGCACGTCCAGCAGCGAGGCGTCCCGGCGGCGCAGCTCCCATGACACGAACCCGGCCGTGGCGATGAGGCCGGCGGCGAGGCTGACCAGCGTCGCCGGTGCGGCCCAGCCGCGACGCGGTCCCTCCTGCAGGACGAAGGTGAGGGCGGCCACGGCGATGATGGAGACCAGTGCGCCGACGGCGTCGAAGGCGTGAGCGGGGCGCTCGTGGGAGTTGGGGACCGACTTCAGTGTCATGGCCAGGGCGATGACGATCAGGGCCACGGGCAGGACGAACATCCAGCGCCAGTCGGCGACGTCGACCAGGAGGGCGGACAGGAACATGCCCAGGATGCCGCCTCCTCCGGCGACGCCGGTCCACACGCCGATCGCCTTCCCGCGCTGCTCTTCGGGGAACGTGGAGGTGATGACGGCCAGGGTGATGGGCATGATCGTCGCGGCGCCGATACCGCAGGCCACGCGCGCGGCCATCATGATTTCGGCGGTCGGGGCCAGGCCCGCCGCGATGCTCGCGATGCCGAAGACGGCCAGCCCGGCGATCAGCGTGGGCTTGCGGCCCAGGCGGTCACCGATCGCGCCGAGCGGCAGCAGCAGCGCGGCCAGGGTGAGGGTGTAGATGTTGATGATCCACAGGACCGTGTCCTGCGAGGTGTCGAAGTCGACGGCCAGCTGCGTCTGGGCGACGGTCAGCCCGGACACCGACGCGATGACGGCCATCAGCGCCATCGAGACGGCGATCAGGACCACGCGCAGCTGACGCGCGTCCGGCACGTCCCCGCCGCCGTCGGCGAGCGCGGCCTGTGAAGGTTTCGTACTCATGGATTCCTCTCGAAATGGGCATGCAGCATCAGCGGCGAGGCAGGACCGGCCGGTCTGTCGCCAGGTGAAGGGGAAAGCGGAACCCGACCGTGCCGAGCAGATCCCTCGGGCTGCCATCGCCTGCGATGGGGTCGATGACCGGAGCGTGAGGAGCTACCTGATCGGTGCAACATCAACCGAGGCGTGGTGTCTCAGTGGGGTGCCCGCCCCTGTTCCGCGACCGTGCTCATCGCAGAGTGAGTGAGGTCTTGGTATCGATATGGGTCAGCTTGTCGGGGTTGCGGACGTAGTAGAGACCGGTGACGCGGGCGTCCTCGACGCGCACCGCCAAGACACCGTCGAACTCGCCGTCCACGCGCACGATCAGTGCCGGGTTGCCGTTGGCCACGGTCGGCCCAACGGTGAGAGCGGCATCGGTCTTGGCCAGGCCGCCAATGATGAAACGGGCCACCTTCTCGGCGCCGATGATCGGATGAGGCGCGGCCTGCTTTACGCCACCGCCGTCGCTGATGGCCACGACCTGGGGGGCGAGCACGTCGAACAACGCCTGCAGGTCCCGAGTGACCAACGCCCGCCGGAACGCCTCCACGACCGCCCGGGCCTGGCTTGGGGACACCGCTTCGCGCGGACGGCGAGCGTCCACGTGCCTGCGGGCACGGTGCGCGATCTGGCGGACGGCCACGGAGGTCTTCCCGACGGCGGCCGCGATCTCGTCATAGCCGAACCCGAAGACCTCGCGCAGCACGAACACGGCGCGTTCGGTCGGTGACAACGTCTCCAGAACGAGCATCAGCGCCATCGACACGCTCTCGGCCAGCTCGATGTTCTCGGCCACGTCCGGTGTGGTGAGCAGCGGTTCGGGCAGCCAGGGACCGACGTAGGCCTCCCTGCAGCGCCTTATGCTGCGCAAACGGTTCATCGATTGGCGGATCGTGATCTGGACCAGGTAGGCGCGCTGATCGCGCACCTGCCCCACGTCGACCTTGACCCATCGCAGCCAGGTCTCCTGCAGAACGTCCTCCGCGTCGGCCGCCGATCCGAGCATCTCGTAGGCGACCGTGAACAGCATGTTCCGGTGGGCGAGGAACGCCTCGGTCTCCGGGTCGGTGGCGTACTCGCTCACATCCCGAGCCTTCTCCTTATCCAGCGGCCCTGGCTGCCGGCGACCCTCGAGCTGTGCGTCCACGACACGATCCTCTTTCGGGGATAGCCATTGGGCTCGGCCCAACGGGTTGGTGCAGTCGACATCAAGACACCGACTGGTGCACGCGTGTGACATCGGGCCGCCTACGATTCGATGCTCACAGGACCGCCGACGGCCGCATGTCGCCGTCGGCCGAAGGACGGTTCCAGGATGCTGTGCGCGTCCCTGCAGTCGCGGCGCGGATAGATCGCGTTACTGGCCGGTGGGAACACCTGACGCAACTCAGGTCCGGCGTGGTCTGTCCATCCCCGCGTGTGCGGGGACCGCGGCGCGTTGGCCCTGCGCACGCAGGGATGGTTCTTCCGGTCGTGCGCACAGTCCGGGAGTTTCACCATCAGGCGGGACGACAGCCAGCAAACAACCCGTCGAAGACTGGGGACGTCCGGGCCGCCGACAGGCGCGGAGTCGTGTCGTCGGCCGGGCCCTGTCGGATGGCGTCGCAGGGGGCGGATCAGGATGGGCGGGCCGACCACGGCGGGCAGGAACCAGAAGCCTCATCAGGGGCAGCAGTTCCCACAGCGGAAGCCGGGGCCGCTGTTGACGTAGAAGGCGGACAGCATGGTGATGTACGAGGCCGCCATGGCGGTGATGTGGTGGCCGTGCCAACCCTGCCGCCGTTTGCGGCGGGGCGGTGAAACCCTGCCCGGCGGTGGCCAGCGCGAGGCCGCCAAGAATGAGCAGATAAGCGGTGTGCGGCCGGGCGAACACAATGCCGACCGCCGTCGCCACCAGGACGCTCAGAGGGGAGTCCATCGCCACCGCCGAGGGGTCCTCGGCCCGTCCCGCGACCTCGCGGAACCGGCTGCGCAGCAGATCGTGGATGGTCTGGGGCAGCCCGTCATCGCGCCACCGGGCGCGGAGTAGTAGTACACCGCCGAGCGGGGCGGCAGGTCATGCGGCAGGTGCTCCCACCCGCAGCCGGTGCGTTCCTGACACAGGATCGCATTGACGATCTCCCGCATCCGATACCGGCCGAATGCCCTGACATCGACGGGTGCCGTGCCTTCCACACCGTGATGACCGGCTCGATCAACGCCCACCGCTCATCGGACAGATCACTGCGATACGGCTTGCGCGCCCCCGCGTCCTCGACACCCATGCCATCCACGGCAACCCGTCCTCGCAGCGTCGGTCGTCCGGCTGGTGCGTCAGTTTTCCAAGTGCGATTCGCGTGGCCATCCAGGCTGGTGGCGCAGCTGCCCTCTGAGTGCAAGCGTTCTGCGGGCCATCCACGGCGGACAGCCGCTGCTCAGACGGGGCGTCCGGCCAGGCGTCGAGTGCAGGAGTTCTGCCCCTGAGGACTGTCGCGGTGCTCCAGCTTCGGCTCCTCACCGCTGATAGAACCCGCGCGGGGTGGGGAGATCGGCTGGCCGAGGCGTTACCCAGCTTTTAGGGCGGGTGAACCACCGGCTGTTCCGCGGTATCGCCTAATGGAGGGGTAAGGGGAGACGACGGCGATCGGAGCGGGGGAAGAAGGGTGGACCGGCGGTTACTGCCGACCTCGATCCGAGCGCGCTACACCCTCGTGATGGTGGTCCTGTCGGTGCTCGGCTACACGGCGATCGGAATCGGGGTGGACGTCATCGTCCGCGCCACGATCGAACGGGACTCCTTCCAAGACACCCAGCGCGCGGCCACCGAATGGATCGGGGCCATGCGCTCGCCCGTCCCGGCGCAGCCGGTCACCTCCTCTCGCGTCCCCTACCTGCAACTGGTCGATTCGCTCGGAAGCGTCGTGACGGCCAGCCAAGGCGCGGAGGGCTGGCCGCCGATGAGCACGCTGCGGCCGCCCTACAACAACCGCATCCAGAGCCGTACCCAGTGCGCCAACGGGCGGTGCCTGATGCTCACGGCGAGCCGGGTCTCCCAGCAGGAGGCCGACCAGCTGTGGAACGGCGACACCCACATCGTCTACGCGGCGATGTCGCGGCCCGACCTGCTGGGCACCGCCCGGCTGGAGTTCCTTATCACCGCCAGTGTGCTAGCAGCCACCATCCTCACCGCGTGGGCCGTCTGGGTGCTGGTCGGCCGCACTCTGCGCCCGGTCGAGGCGATGCGCGGTCAGGTCGCCGAGATCACCGTCAGCGATCTCAGCCGGCGCGTCTCGCAGCCGCCCGGCGACGACGAGATCGCACGCCTGGCCCGCACCGCCAACCAGACACTCGCCAGGCTGGAGCACGCGATGGAACGCCAGCGCCGCTTCGGCTCGATGGTCTCCCACGAGTTGCGCCGGCCGCTCACGGGCCTGCGCACGCAGTTGGAGGAGGCGCTGCTGTTCCCCGACGCTGACCAGAGCAGGGCCCTCCAGGACGCTCTGTCGACGGCCGAGCACATGCAGGCCGTCATCGAGGAGATGCTGATGCTGGCGCAGATCAGCACGGGTACGCGGACCGTGGAACCGGTCGACCTCGCCGGCCTGGCCGAGGAGGAGGCCGCCAAGAGCAGGGACGGTGCGCCGGTGCGTCTGCACACCGGCCGCGAGGTCACCGTCGTAGGCAACCGCGTCCAGCTCGCGGGCGTCCTGGCCAACCTGCTGGCCAACGCTCAACGCCACACTCGCACCGCCGTGGAGGTCACCGTGGAGCGATCCGGTGACCGAGCGGTGGTGACCGTCCAGGACGACGGCGACGGGATCGCCCCCGAGGACCGGGAACGTGTCTTCCAGCCGTTCGTCCGGCTGGGAGACGGCCGCCGCCGCGATCCCGCGGGCAGCGGCCTCGGCCTGGCGATCTGCCGGGCCGTCGCCGAGGCCCACAACGGGACCCTGACCATCGAGGATTCACGACAAGGCGCCCGCTTCACGATGCGCCTCCCTCTCAGCAACACCCGGCGGTGAGATGCCATCGCCGGCGGCCCCACCGGTGCCCTGCCGTATCCGGCTGTGCCGTATTCGATCGCTTTCCTGCGGCCGGGGAAGGGCTCGCTGCACCCGTGCGGCCAGTGGGAAAGTGGCGCCATGCAGACCGCCCACCGCACGCTCACGACAGAAGTGATCGCGGCACTGACGTACTGGCCCGGGATCCTCTACGGGGGCCAGAAGAATCCGCCGGATCCAGTGGACCTCGCGGTCCTTCCTCCGTTCTTCAACGAGATGTTGCAAGAACTGCCCTGGTGGAACCACGACTGGACCGTCGGCCACGTCGAGCCAGGCGTCCCCTTGGAGATCGCCAGCGATCACGGCCGTTCCCGAACAAGCTTCACCGAGGTGTCGGTACCCGGCGTTGTCAGCTCCGGCTCCGGGGGGAACTTGCCCTTCGTGGCGAAGGTCAGGTTCGAGCGCGACCGACTGATCCGTTTCCAGGCCAAGATCGGCGACGTGGTTGTGGGGCCCGCGGACGCTCCCGCAGGCAAGCCGGAGCCGCATCCGTTCGCAGCGGTGTTCACCAGGCTGATGGACTTGCGCGGCGTTCCGATCAAGGAAATGGCAATGCAGACCGGGCGATCGATGTCCACCATCCACATGCTTCGCAGCGGGAGCCTCAACCCGCATCCGGTTCTCGCCAAGGAGATCGCCAAGGCTCTGGGGATGTCAGAAGCCGACGTCCGAGCGATCGCCGGGCTCGGCTAGGTGGAGGAGCGTTCGATGAGGTGGAGGGCGGAGTGGACGAGCGGCGGGCTGGCGAATCTTGCGGTGAGGATGTCGTCGGCTCCGATGGCGGCGAGGTCAGTGGGCGCGGTGCGTCCTTGGTCGCGCATACCGGCCAGGACGGCGATCGCGATCTCGTCGTTGTAGGCGCACACGCCAGTGACCTCGCGTGCGGTCCACCCGGTGACCACGGGAGCGGCGTCGGGGTCGTCCAGGCTCACCGCTAGGACGACGGGCGGGGCGAGTTCGGCGGCGGCGCAGGTTGCGGTGACGCCCTGCAGGCGTGCTTCGGCCATCGGGGGTGAGGGCGGGATCGGCGGGCATCACGTAGCCAAGGCGTCGATGTCCGCGCAGATGCGGTGGTCCGCCTGCATGCGACCGAGTTGCTGCATGGCGGATGAGACGTCTTGGACGGGGAGCACGACATCGGCGCCGGCGCGGTGGAGGGCCTCAATGGCGTCCTCGCCGAACGGCTCCAGGCCGACGACGGCCGAGGCGCACCCGCTCCACGGCGACGTACTGATCCACTTCCACTTCGTAGAGGGCCCGGTTGACGCTGCCAGGACCGAACGGCAAGAAGCCGCTGAACTGGCGGGTTTCAGCGAATGACCAGAACCCGCAGTTGCCCTGGACGTGAAACCCGAGCCGCTCATGGACCGCCACTGGCTGGCCGGGGGCACCAATCCGCGTCGCACGAGGCGTCGTTCCATACGCCGGGCTCGTAGGATCGCCCGAACGGGACCAAGGAACGCGGGCGCCCCGTTGCCCAGTCGATCACCACGGCCTTGTAGAACCGCACCCGTTCAACTGCTCGCTGCCGGCGAGGCGTAGCGTCCACGGACCGCAGGGGGCGGGCCCGGCGCCCGCCTCCTCGCGGGTCCTTGTGCCCCTGCTCGCCTCCAGCCCGCCGTGCGGGACCGGCACGACTTCGTCGCCTGCCTGGGGGTTGCCTCCGACTGTGATCGCGCACAAGCAATTCATAAGCACTCGGGGAGCGACACACTGTCCGCCTCGTGCTCACAGAGTGCTCAAAATCGCGGGACGTAGACGGCTCCGTCCACCACCAAGCGGCGGACCCTGCGTCTGCTTGCCACACCGGCACTCTAGAGCTCTCGCCAAGGCGGCCAGACGGTCCATCTGCCTTCCCCCTGGACCTGGACGGCTGGGGGCGGGGGCAATACGTCACGCCTCGGTGGCACGCATCGCGAAGGGGGTCGGGTGCGAGCGCCGATCGAGGTCTGCAGACGAGGCGAATTTGGACCTGTGTCAGATCACCGACGCCTGCTCTGGTTCGGCTGTCGATTCGTCAGGGCGATCATGACCAGCCGGGACAAATGATCGGTGATGGTTCTCGCGGCGTGTGCATGGCTGGAAGCGTCAGCGTCCGTCGCGAAGACTGTCGGTCAACCGCTCCAACAGGGCCGATCCTCGGGCGTAATCCAATGCCTTGGCTTCGACACCCGCCCGAAGGCGGTCGTCTCGGTCGAAGGCCGTGTCCAGTGCCTGTTCGGTGAGCATCGTGATCGCCGCGTCCATGTCGAAGACGGCGAGCTTCTTGGCGACGTCCCGTCTGGCGCTCGGGGGGAGCGCCGGATCGCGGCACTGCTCGACGAGCAGCGCGACTCCTGCGGCCTGGTCGACCCCGGCGACATCACTGGCCGCGTCGAGCCGGTCGTAGCTGTCGTCCCGTCTGTCACGGGCCTGTTCGGTGAGCAGTGCGATGCCCTGCCGGAGATCCCAGTCGCTCGCCGTCTTGGCGGCCAGCCGGCGGTCGAAGGGCTCGGCGGAGCGATCTCGAGCGAGTTCGCTGAGCAGCGCGACCCCGAGCGCCGAGTCCTTTTCGGTCACCTCAAGTGCCGCTCGGCGGCGGCTGATGGCGTCGATGGTGCGGCTGCGGGCCCGCCGAACGAGGTCGCGGAGATCGGCCGGTAGCTCGCTGCCTTCTGGAATGGCCGCACGGGAAGGTTCGCTGCTGGGCTGGGTGCCGGTCGGCATGACGTGCCGGTTGATCGTTTCTGCGGCCGGACGTGGCTTCCAGTCCGCCGTGACGGTGCTGCCATCGGCGCTCAAGGCGGTCAGCAACTCGCCTAAAGTCGGGCGCAATGCTGGTTGCTTGGCGAGGCAGGCGGCGACGATGTCCCTGATGCCGATGGGGACCTGGGAGAGGTCCGGCTCGTCTTGCACGATTCGGAAGAGCACCGCTTGAGGATGGCCGACGCCGAAGGGAACCGTTCCGGTCGCGGCGAACGTCAGGACCGATCCCAGGGAGAAGACGTCGCTGGGCGGGCCGATCTGCCGGCCGGCGAGAATCTGCTCCGGGGACATGTAGCTCGGAGTGCCTACGATCGCGCTGGTAGTGGTGGCAGAGGTGACATCGAGGGCGCGGGCGATTCCGAAGTCGATGACCCGGGGACCGTCCGATGCGATCAGGATGTTGGTGGGCTTGAGGTCACGATGGACAAGGCCGCACCCGTGGATGGCGCCCAATGCTTCGACCAGGCCGGCGCCGAGGCGCGCCACTCGGTCCGGCGGGAGCGGGCCCTGGTCGATGACCGTCCGGTAGAGGGAAGGGCCGTCGACGTAGGCGGTGACCATCCAGGGTGGGTCGCCGTAGGGGTCGGCGTCCACCACGTTGGCGGTGTAGAACCCGCCAACGCGTCGGGCCGCGGTGATCTCCGTGGCGAACCGGCGCCGGAACTCCGGATCACTGCCGTACTCGGCACGGACGACCTTCACGGCTACCGGGCGTCCGCCCGGCGAGAGACCGAGGTAGACGGTTCCCATCCCGCCCGATCCGAGCCGCGCGGTCAGTGAGTATCGGCCCATGGTCTGTGGGTCGTCGGGGCCAAGAGGATCCACTCTGAGTCCTTGTCGGCATGGTGCACCGAGTCGTCCATCCGATGATCCCGTGTGCGCAGGCTCGGCGGAAGGCGTTGGCTCCCGAAAGTGGCTCCCGAGGTGGTAGGGATCAGAACCACACGACAACGACGCTGATTCTGCAATCGCTGATGTCCCTGAGCGCAACTGCCACGAGTGCGGCCGTCTCGGCGCCGCTGTTGCTGGGGCGATGAGAGGCGTGTGAGAGACGGGTTAACCGGGGGTGGGCACGCCGTCCGCAGCTTGAGGCTCGTTTCAAGGGTGGTTCGCGGCACGCGAATACGGTCGCCCGACCGTGGGGGCCATAAGCGAACCGATCCTGTTCCCGCGAGAGCGGCGGTCCCCGCGCGGGCCGCGCCGGCGCCTGGTCGGGGTGGTGGTGCTGGTCTGCAACGAGCAGCACGTGCTGGAGCGCAGCGTCCGCGGGCTGCACGACTTCCTGAAGACCGGGCTCTCCTACGACTTCGTCAGATCGCCGACAATGCCGGCACCGACCGGACTTGGGACGTCGCGAGGCGGCTGGCCGACGCGCTGCCGCCGGTCCGGGCCGTCCACCTGACCGCAAGGGGGCGGGGTCGGGCACTGCGGCACGTCTGGTCGGTCCGCGTCGCCGACGTGGTCGCCTACATGGACGTGGACCTGTCCACCGACCTCAACGGGTTCCTGCCGCTGGTGACGCGGCTGCTGTCGGGGCACAGCGAACTCGCTATCGGGTCGCGGCTGGCGCGCGGAGCGCACACGGCCCGCGGCCCCAAGTGGGAGATCATCTCGGGCTGCTACAACCTGCTGCTGCGCGCCGTGATGCGCGCCCGGTTCTCCGATGCCCGATGCGGGTTCAAGGCGGCCCGGACGGAGGTCGTCAAGGCGCTGCTGCCCGTCGTCGAGGACGAGGAGTGGTTTCTTCGACACCGTGTTGCTGCTGCTCGCCGAACGAGTCGGCCTGCGGGTGCAAACGCCTTCCATGTGCGAGACGCAGGACCTCCGCCCAGCGGGGGAGAGAGCTGTATCCAGCAGGTGACGTCATTTCCGAGTTCGTCGATGAGTTCCCACCTCACCGTGGGTAGCTAATAGAGCGCGAAGGCGACGTCGGACAGCCGTGCGGTATCGCCGCGCAACACGGCGTGGGGCAGGTCGTCGCACCATTTCGTCAGCCAGCGTGCGTCCTCGTCCCGTGAGTGCTGCTCATGGCGGAGAGGTTGCGGGGCCGGTTTCGCCAGCAGTGCCTTCAGGACTTTGACCTCTTTGGACGCGCCCAGCCCTGCGAAAATCGCCAGTGCCTGCCGCAGGTGGCGATCTGCCTCGGCCGTCTCCCCGGCGCTGCGGTGCGCTATGCCCGCATTTCGGAGGGCCCCGGCCTCTTGGCGGGGGTCGCGCAGCGATCTGAACAGGGCCGCCGCCTCCAGAGCCCAGTGGATCGCCGCGTCCCGGTGGCAGGTGCCGCAGCGGATCGTATAGGCCGCGCTGAGGTTCAGGAAGATCGTTGCTTTGACGGGGCGCGCGTCGATCTCCTCGGCCGTCTTGAGCGCCCGACACAGCTGCCAGATGATGAAGGACGCTGAGCCGTGAGGACGCCAGTCGAGGCAGGCGAGCGCGTGGTTGACGCGGGCGAGCATGGCATCGGCGGAGGCGTCCAGGCGTTCGAAGAGATGGATGGCCGTGTCGAGGGTTCTGGCGGCCTCCGCATAGCGGCGCTGCATGCGCAGAGCGTCGCCGAGGGCCGTCAGGGCCTGGCCCTGACGGCGCCGGTCCCGCGTGGCCGTGCAGATGTCCAGGTCGGCCCGGTGGCATGATTCGGCCCTGGCGTACCTGCCCATGCGGAAGTAGACGAGGCCGAGATTGTGCAGGACATCGCCCTCTGAGACGAGGTCAACTCCGCGCAAGAGTTCGCGTGCGCGCCTGAGATGGGATTCCGCCAGGTCGTACTGCCCTCCGATGCGGTAGGCGTTGCCCAGGTTGGCCGCGGCGACGGCCTGCTGCCTCGGGCCCAGCCTGGCCGCCGCGTCCAGGGCACGGGTCTGTGCTGCGATCGAGTCGTCCATGAGGTGGCGGAACTCCAGGTAGGCGCTCAGGTCGGCGGCGAGCGCGAACGTGCGGAGCCACTGGCCTGACTCGTGGGCCTCGGACAGGGCGGCGAGCAGGTTCGCGCGTTCGGTGTCCAGCCAGGACAGGGCCTGTTCCCGGGTGGCGAAACGGTCGTCCTCGGATCCGCCGAGCCGGCGGGCGGCGGATGCGGCGGTCCGCTGGTAGAACTCCGTGAGCCGGCCATGCGCGGCGACGCGGTCGGGCTCGGCGTCTTCGTCGGCCAGCCTTTCGCGGGCGTAGTCGCGCATCAGGTCGTGGAAGCGGTACCTGCCGTCCGCCGAACCGTCCTCGATCAGATGGGCCGCGCGGAGGCGGCGCAACGTCCTGCGGACACCGGAGCGCGAGGAGTCCGCGAGGACCGCCGCCGCGTCGAGCCCGAACTCGGCGCCGGGGTTCAGCGCCAGCGTCCGGAACAGCCGGGTCTGCTCCGGGGCGAGGCGTGCGTACGACAGGTCGAACGCCGCCCGTACTGCGATCTCACCGTCGGCGTCGGCGTACTGCAGTTCCTCCAGGCGCGCCCCGGCCTCCGACAGGTCGGCGACCGTCCCGGCCAGTGGCCGGGACGGCTCGTCCGCCAGCAGTGCCGCGACGATACGCAGCGCCAGCGGCAGCCCGCCGCATAGTCGGGCGATCGCGGCGGCGTCGCCGGGATGGTCGTCGATCCGGGTGTCGCCCGGATCGAGCATGGCCATGGCGCGCCTTAGCAGCGTCACCGCGTCCTCGGCGGGCAGGACACCGATATCGACCTTCCGCGTGTTCAGCATGCCGAGCCGGTGCCGCGAGGTGACGATCGCCGCCGTGCGGCCGTCGGCCGGCAGCAGCGTCCCGGCCTGCTCGTGCGAGGCGGCGTTGTCGATCACGACGAGGATCCGGCGGCCCTCCCGGGCGTAGGCGTCCAGGATCGAGGTGAACAGCCGGGACCGGTTCTGGAGGCCGGGCGGGACGTGCTCGCCGGGGAGACCGAGGGCGCGGAGCCACCCCTCCAGCGCCACTTCGGGTTCGACGCGCCGGACGCTGTCGTAGCCGAACAGGTCGACGAACAGGACGCCGCCCGGGAACCAGCCGTCGTCCAGAGCGGTCCGGGCGGCCTGGACGGCCAGTTCCGTCTTGCCGACCCCCGCCATCCCGCTGACCGCCGCGCCGACGACCGCCGTGCCTGCGGCGTCCTGGCTCCCCGGGGCCTGCGGGGCCAGCGGGGCCAGCACGCGGCGCAGCTCGTCCTCGCGGCCGGTGAAGGCGCCCGACCCGGCGGGCAGACCGGACAGTGCCGGGGTCACGGCGGGCGGCAACTGCACGGTGATGTCACGCCCCTGGACCACAGCGGAGAAGAAGATCCCGCCGGTGATCTCGTTGCGGGTCCCGCCGCTCACCGGGACGGTCCGGCGCCGTCCCGGGGCTCCTCGTCCGCGCCGGAGCCGGTGGCGGGAGCGGGCCTGCCGGTGAAGGTGATGTCGCGGCCCATGACCACCGGACCGTGGGCGGCCCCGCCGCTGAAGGTGTTGACGGTCGCGCCGTGCTCCTCGCCGGGCCGCTCGGGCGTCGGCGGCGGGACGGGCGCCGGGGCAGGGTGGGGCAGGGCCATCACGAGCGCGGCCAGAGCGGCGAACGCGCCGAACACGCCGGCCAGCCAGCCCGCCTGCTCCAGTCCCCGCACGAGCCAGAACACCACGAGCGTCCCGGCGGCCGTCACCGCGGCCCCGATCACCGCCCAGATCAGCGCACGCGCCCTCATGGCGTCACCCATTCCTCTCTTGGCCTTTATCCGACCGGTCCACCGGCTGCTCCTCTTCATCACCAACGCGTGTGAGTCGCTGGGCTACCAGCTCTGCAAGGTCACCAAAGCACGCGGTACTTCTTGACCGCCGACGCCGTGGTCAGGCTCTGCCGGCGGGCCACCATCGACATCGATGACGAACGCGCCCGCGAGCGTGCTGCCAAGGTGGGCGACGTGGTCTGACGACCAATCTGCCGTCAAATGGATGATTCTGCTGAATGTCAACGAATGCTTTGGTGTTCGTCAAGGCTGTGGTCGGTGAGGTGGGCTGGGGCGGGGCCGGGGGCAGGTTCCGGCGGGATATCGGCTCGGGCAAGGTGGAGGTTTCGGGATGGGTGATCAGGCGGCGGCGGGGTTGGGTGGGAAGACGACCTCGGATCTGCCGCCGAGTGTGGGCCTGCGTCGGTGAGTTCGGTGAACCGGGCGGCGGGTCTGCACAAGGCGTTGCCACGGCGGCGGCGCAGCCGGCAGTCGTCCGGCAGGTCCTGGTCCAGGACGGCGTGGCGGTCGTGTGCGGCGCGGGTGCCCGAGCGGGGAGTGCTCGCATCCCGGGGCGGGCGGTGAGGGGCCGCGGCGCGGACTGGTTGTCGGGATCGTCATCGCGCTCCGCCCCAGGCCGAGCTTGCGGTACCACCACCGGAAGGCGCGGGCGTGCGGGATGATGAAGTCCTGCACGATGTCGCCGTCGCTGTCGAGGACGTCCAGCACCGCGTACGGAGGCGGGCCCGATTCCTCGAACGAGTCGGCCAGGTAGCCGACCGCCTTGGTCATCCGGATCATCCGCTCGCAGCCCTGATACGGGCGCGCGGAAGGTGGTGGCGGTGTACCTGCGACCTTCGGTTTCGGAGATTGCGCGGAAGGGGGTCAGCGCGTGCGCGCGGGGGGCGACGGGTTGCTGTTAGCGGCGCTCATCCGGGGGCGGCCGGAATACGACAGAAAGGGGCCATGGCTCGGTGTTCGCTGCGGTCAGCGGCGCCGACGAACGGGTGTTTGGTCGGCGAGCGCGGCGCCGACCACCGCCAGCCGGCCACGGCCGGTGTGAGGGCGCAGGCCGGCGGCTGCGGGGGCTCTTGCCGGTGGTCTGGCCGCGTTTGTTGGCCAGGTCCGGGTCCTCGATGCTCATTGGCGCAGGCTGCCGATTCGTGCAGCATCCGCCGCAAGGTGTTGTTCCCGCGGGCGGCTGCGGCGTGCTGGCCGGGCAGGGGCCGGTGTCAAGGTGAGAGGTCGGTTTTGAGGGCGGCGGGACGGCGGTGATGCCGAGGCCGCGGCGACGAGGTGGAGTTTGGCGAGCCAGTCGCGCGTTGACGGCACCTTGACCCCTTTTCACCCTCGGGTGATCTCGTAGTTCTGTAGGACGGCGATGGCCTTGACCAGGTGGCCGGCCTTGCAGGGGCTGCAGCGGAGCTTGCGGAGCAGCTTCCATGACTCAGCTGAGCGTTCGCGCGTTCGCCGGGTCCGCGGAGCTTGGCGTGCGAGCGGTCGGCCTGCTTCTGCGACTCGGGTTTGTTGTGTCCCTTGTACGGGGTGATGACCACCGAGGCCTCGGCGCATTGATAGCCCTTGTCGGGCAGCGCCACCGCCTCCTCGACATACCGCCAGGCCGTACTCGTCGACACCCCTAACCCGTCTACCAGGGCCTGTTCACTTCACCGGCCGAACGCCAGCATCGCGATCACTCCGTGATCACCATCACCTCAGACCGATGAAAAGGGTCCTTCGGACGCGGGGCGATCTCCCTGGGGAGATCGCCCCGCCGCGTTCCATCCGGGTCGGCGGTTCATTGTCCTTGGCGGAAGATGGCTCCGTCAGAGGAGGACTCATCCGCAGGCCGTAGCTGCCCCACGCCCCACAGTGTGGTGGTCCCCGGCACCAGGGCCATGCCGTCGACGTAGGCGGTACGGTTTCCGGCCTGGACGACCGAACTCGACCACGTGCCGTCGGACGAGCGGTGCATCAGCACCGGTGCGTCGCGGCCCGACTCCCGCGGGTCGCCGTCCCCGGAGACCCACAGCCCACCGCGGCCGTCGGCCGCGGCGACCCGCGGACGCCAGGTCCCCGGCACGTCCACCTTCTGCCACCGGTTGCCGTCCCAGCGTGCGGCCACCGGGAACTCCGTTACCCCAAGGTCGTCGCTACGCGACACCGTCCCGGTCACCCAGACCTCCGTGGCCGACACCGCGACCACGTCCGACAGGAAGACTTGCTGCGAGGGCTCTCCGTCGCCGCCCCGGATGTCGTCGGGCAGCCCGTCACCGGCCGGTACCTGGGTCCAGGCCGTGCCGTCGTAATGTGCGATCACCTTGAAGCTGTCCGAGGAGTCATTGCCGATCGCCCAGATGTCGCGGGCTGAGACCGCGCTTGCCCGTTCGATGCTGTACGGCAACTGGATCTGGATCCACCGGCGGCCGTTGAAATGCCAGGTGCCTACGCCGGCGTCGCGGCGATTGTCGCTGAAGACCCATGCCTTGTTGGGGCCCGCCGCGGTCACGCCGCTGACGACGCCGGTGGCCCATCGGTGCGCCACCACCCATTTGCCGCCGTTCCAGCGCAGTGCGTACGAACCGCTGGAAGCGTTGTCGCTGTCGCCGACCGCCCAGGTGTTGGAAGTGGACGTGGCGCTGGCCTCTCGGATCTCCCCGGGCAGCCCGGCGGGCACTGCCACGTTGCGCCAGGCCCTGCCGTTCCAGTGCTGCGCGACGATCCGGTCGTGCTGGTCACCGCTAACGAACGTCCAGGCGTTGCGCGGGCCGGTGGCCGTGACCGCCGACATGCTGTCGTACGGGCTGAAGTCGTTGGTCTTCACCAGCTGCCAGGGCTGCGGCTGTGCGGCTCGCGCCAGCGGTATCGCTCCCACGAGGGCCAGTCCCAGCGCGAACATGGGCACTGGCATGAGACGGCGGAGTTTGTGGGTGAAGGTGCTGCGTGAATCCCTCATGCTTCCCCGCTCGAGAGAGGGCTGAACAGTCATCTATAGGACACTTGGGGCGTCCCGGCGGTAGCGATCGGTGCCGGAAACGGCCACCGCGTCAACCGCTCGTTTTGATCGTCCGTCCGACATCTCAGGCTGATCGCGTAAGCAGTCGATCTCATCTCTGTTCTCCGGATGTGGATCTGGGTGGCGAGGTCGGCCAGCCCGACCGGACGGCCGGGCTCGGGCGGGTGGGCCTGCGTGATGCCGGCGGCAGATCGTTCAGCATTGTGCATAGGTGCCGGAGCCTCTCGACCGGATGCGATGGGCAGGCTTCGCCTTGAGCTCTGTGGACTTGATCAGTGGCCACGCGTAGGGGAGTGTCAGGCGACCGGATTCGCCCAGCCTTCTGCACGGCTTTCGCGGGACGCCCGGCTTGATCAACGCAGGGTGACCCTCTGGACGTTGATCGCCAACCTTGGTCCGAGGCCTTGATCGTCGGGGTGTCGCGCCTTACCCTGCCACTGATCATTGACACACCCCCGAGTGTTTCAATCCCGTGTGATGTTCTCCGGGAAAGGCCCACCCCTGTGAAGACCCCCTCCTGCCTGCGCGCGCTGCCCGCCCGGCTCCTGTCCGTCCTCGCCCTCGGCGCGGCCGCCGTCCCCGCCGTCCTCGGCGGTGCCGCCGTGCCGGCCTCCGCCGCCGAGGACCCGCCCGTGACCATCGGCTACGACAAGTGCCCGCCCCTGCCCGCCGGCGCCACCCCGAGCCAGTGGAGCTGCGGCGTCCTGGTCGTCCCCGCCGGCACGATCAAGATCGGCAAGATCGAGCAGCCGATCACCTCGCCGATGACGATCGTGCTGCAGAACGGCCCCGACCCCGACACCGGCGTGCGCCGCAACTTCTTCGGGAGCTTCGAGTCGGCGCCGATGTCCGTACCCGGCGGCGTGCTCGGCGTCCCCGGCACCGAGGACATCCCGTTCCTCGGCCTGAAGGTCCAAACCGAGTACGTCGGCGGGCTCGAACTCGGCCAGACCAGCGGGACCTACAGCACCGCGATGGACATCCGCATCAAGGTCATCAACCCGCTGCTCGGCGACACCTGCTACATCGGAACGAAGGACCAGCCCGTCCACCTGAAGACGCTGGCCGACACGTCCACGCTGAAGTTCTACACGAGCGCGATCGGCGCGACGTTCAACGACACCACGTTCTCCGTGCCCGCCACGTCCGGTTGCGGCCTCCTCGGCGGCATCGCCGACTGGCGGTCCGGCCTGCCCTCGGCGTCCGGCAACAACTCCGCCTCGCTGCAGGGCTACCTCGGGACGAAGTCGTACGCGTCCCTCACCTCGTAGGCCACCCGAATCCAACAGGACGGAGACGGTGGGGGCGCTCCCGGGCGAAGGGAGCACCCCACTGTCGACGGTGCCGACCGAGACCTCCGGGTCAGCCCCTCCCGCGGATCCGGCTGGTCCGCGGACAGCCGCGGGTTCCCCCATGACCGCAGAGGCCGAACAGGGGCGAAGCGACGGGTCAGGCCACTGACGGTGCCCGGCGGCGCACCGTCGGCTCGTCATCTCGGCGCCACGGCCGTCCCACGGCGTGGTGGCGCGCGAAGCCCGCGGTATCGCTCTGGACATGCCCGGTCGAGCAAGGGCCAGCTCGGACAGGCTCATGGCCAGCTCGCGGTAGCGCCAGCGGCCCACCGCCCTTCAAAAAGACCGTCTGGCCAGTCGACAGCGCCACCGCCAAAACGGCAGAACCGCCAGCCTCACCCCGGCCGCCCGGAACGCCCCCTGCGCCGCGACCGGATCATCTCCCGACGGCCGCGGCAGCACCCCGGGATAGTCACCAGGACGACGCACCGACGGGTCGGGCCTCCACGCCGCCCGCTGCGGACCGCTCGTTGCGCGCCGCCACCAATGCGACGCCCACCGACCCGCATGAAAGGCGTTGTCGAGCAGAACCAGCACAACGGCTGCCCCACCACCGGAAGCCCGAACGCCCACCCCGCCGCGCCATAGATCAAGCTGCCCACCCCACGGCGAGCAAGATTCCGCCGATGAGCACCCCGATCCGCATAACCCCAATATGTCGGAAAGCACCACTTGGACAGGTGAATACCGATCAGATCCGGCCCCACTCGCCACACAAAGCCCGTCGGCTCGCGACAAATCCGGCGACACCGCCGTTCCAGCGGCCGCACGGCCCCTATGGGGGCACGGCCACTCGTCGCAGTCGTCGGGACCGATGCCGTGACCGTACCCCGCGGTCGCCGGGTCGCCGGGCGGAGGCAATCAAGTCGCCGCAGACCCCTACCGTGAGCGGGTCGTGATCGGATTCCCCGCCGAACTCACCGACTCCCGAAGTGTCTTCGTCCCGCAATGGCGTGGTCGAAGCGTGGAGCCGGAATGCTCAGCGTGCGCGGTCAGTCCGAACGTGAGCGAGCCGTGGCATGCAAATCTGTTAACGGCAGGGTAACGGCCGGCTCGGAACACTCGCGATCATGGATTCCGACGTTCCGTCCCCGCCGTCATGAGGCCGATCGCGCTCCTGGTGGCGGTGCTCGCTGGTGCCGCCGTCCTATTGGCGGCAGGCTCATCGGTCGTTGTCCGGGAGACGGTCCCGCCCCGCGCGATGACCCCACCGCCCACCGCGAGCCCGATGCCCGCACCGTCCAGGTCCCCCGCGTTCGGCCGGGCGGAGCGCGCGTCCCTCACCCGCGCGCTCGACCGCTACCTCCGCGACATGCCCGGCGACCTGTCGGTGTCGGTGCGGGAGGTCACCACGGGCCTGGGCTTCACCTACAACGGCGACCTGCGGACGGCGACCGCCAGCATCGTCAAGGTCGACATCGTCATCGCCCTGCTGCTGCGCGCCCAGCGGGAGAAGCGCGCCCTGACCGCATCGGAGCGGACGCTCGCCGAGAAGGCGATCCGGATCAGCGACAACGGCGCGGCCAGCGCGCTGTGGAACGAGATCGGCGGGGCGTCCGGGCTGGCGTCGGCCAACCGCAGGCTCGGCCTGCGCGACACGATCCCCGGCGGGGGCGGGGCGTGGGGAGCGACCACGACCGGCGCCGCCGACCAGGTCCGGCTGCTGGCCGCGCTCACCTCTGACCGCTCTGCCCTGCACGCCTCCGGCCGCCGCTACCTGCGGAAACTGATGGCGGACGTGACGCCGGAGCAGGCGTGGGGGGTGAGCGCCGCGGCCGGGGACGGGGCGGAAGTCGCGCTCAAGAACGGCTGGCTGCCCCGCGAGATCCACGACGGGCGCTGGACGGTCAACAGCATCGGCCTGATCCGCGACGCCGGCCGGCTGTTCCTGGTCGCGGCCGTGTCCGAGCGCGACTCCACGCTGGAGAAGGGGATCGCGGCCGTCGAGCACGCGTGCGCGAGCGTCGTCGCCGCCCTCGCCCGCGCGACCTCGTCCGGCCGCGCCTCCCAGCGATAGCCGGTCACGCCGACTCGTCCCCAGGACCGCGCCTCGTGCCGGGTCCGCGGCTGCAACGCGGCCGCGGCGATCAGCCACTGCTGGCCGCCGAAGCGGACGACGGGGACGGGGAAGGTGAACCCCGGAGCCCACCAGCGTCAGCGTCCTGGCCATACAGGCCATGGCGATCACCAGCCCGATCCACGCGACGGGCCGCGGCAGCAGCCCGGTGAGCAGTCCCCTCGCCGACAGACCCGCGACGAGCAGCGCGGATTTGGGGTGGGGGCGGGGTTAGCTCCCGTCGACCCATCCCGAGCCCGGCCCGCGGCCGTCATCATCCTTGATGGACCGGTGGACTGGGAGGAGACGGATCTGCAGCGAAGCGGAGGCCTTCTTCTTCAAGGAGGTCGTCGGGGCGCTCGCAGTGCTCGGTGGGAGCCTTCAGTTGGAGGAGAACGCCCGCAGGGCCGGTGTCGACGTTTCGGGCCGAACGTCTTCCCAGGGCAGCAGCACGCCTTCCAGATGGCCGCGGGACGCGCGCCGGAGGCCGATGACGCGATCCGCAGGCTGGCCGATTGGGTCCGGCCCAGACTCGGCCTGGCCTGACACCTGGTCAGGGTGCCCGTCCCTTACCCTCCGCGCCCCGCCGCGGAGGGTAAGGCCGTCGGGGAAATGCGTTCGATCGAAGGATGCCGGATTTGATGATTGGTCGAATCCGGTTCAGGGCCAGCCGTCCGAGCTGCTCCTCGCTGGTAGACGACACAGGAGAAAAGTACGGGCGAACGAGGCCGGCTCTGGGGCTTGCATAGTTCGAAGCGGAGTTGAGGGCGGATGAAATGCCGCGGTGCGGGCTCGGCATATTCCAGTTTGTCGCCCCGTCCGGTCATGAGCGGCGGGAGACAGTTCGAGGTTCACGCGGGGTCGAGGCTCGCAGGCGAGGGCGCGGGACGGACCGGCGGGCGCAGGGCCGGGGCGTCGGGGGCGAAGAAGAGCTGGTCGAGGTGCTCGATCGCGTAGTCGATGGCGCCGAGCACGACGCACTCGTCGCCGAGGGTGGATCCGCTGAGCCTCGGCATGCGCAGGCAGACTCGTTCGAGGCGGGAGCGCAGGGGCGGCAGCAGGACGTCGGCGGAGCGGGAAAAGCCTCCGCCGAGCACCACGATCTCAGGGTCGAGGAGGAGCACCGCCGCGGCGGTGCCGATCGCGAGCTTGTCGGAGAAGCGCGCGACGGCGTCGAGGGCGGTGGGGTCGCCGTCGCGCGCGGCCGCGAGGGTGAATCCGGCGGCGTCCTCGGGCGGTAGGCCGTCGGGGACGATCGCGGCGTTGTTGAGGTCCACCGGCCCGTCTCGCCAGCCCGCCTCGGGAAGCATGACGATCTCGCCCGCGGCCGCCCCGAAGCCGCGATGGAGCCGGCCGTCGATGATCAGGCCGGTGCCCATGCGCCGCCCGATGTGCAGGAAGACCACGTCCTTGGCGTCGCGGGCCACGCCGCGCCTGGTCTCGGCCAGGGCGGCGAGCCGGCTGTCGTTCTCGACCAGCACCCGGCAGGGGAACCTCTCGCCGAGCAGGCCCTCGAGGTCGAGGTCGCGCCAGGCCGGGATCGACGCGGACATGATGACCCGGCCGTCGGGGCCGACGAGCCCGGTGGTGCCGACCGCCACCGTCCACAGGTCGGCGATCGTCAGGCCGCCCAGGGCGAGGCAGGCGGCGGCGGCCTGCTCTATCGCCGCGAGCCGGTCCTCGAGCGGCGCGGCGGGGTGCGCCGGGCGGCGCGTCTCGGCGAGGACGTTGCCGTCGAGGTCGGCGAGGGCGGCGCGGATGTGGTAGGCGCCGATGTCGAGGCCCATGAGGTGCCCGCCGTCGGCGCGGAACCGGTAGCGCCGGGCGGGTCGGCCCATCGTGCCGGGCGCCGGGGGGACCTCCTCCACCCATCCCATGGCGCTCAGTTCGTCGATGACCTCCTTGGTGGAGGGCCGCGACAGTCCGGTGCGCTCGGCCAGCGCGGACAAGGTCGCCGCCTCGGCCCCGCGCAGTGTCTTGATCACGGTCAGCGCGTTGAGCTGCCGCAACCGGGACAGGTCGCCACCCATCGGCGGCATCGTCGACATCAGAAGGTCCCCTTCAAAAGCAGAGGGCGGGGCGGTTACCGGCCTACCCGGCCAGCCTAGGTGGAGGCCAGGCCCAGCGCAAAGCACCCATTGCCATCCACCTTCGGCCAGTGTACTAATGATGGTCTCCTCTGTAACTCTCCTGGAAGTGAGAGCATCCGATGCCGTTCACCGATGTCGGAGAGATCACCGGTCTCTCGCCCCGGACGCGGGTTTTCGAGTTCGGCTGGCAGTCATGGAGCCCGACCGGCGCCTACCGGCTCGGCGAGACGCCGCCGCGTCCCGCGGACGACAACGTGCAGACCATCTGCTACCGCCCGGAGACGCCCGTTCCGGCCGGGGCGTTCCAGGGCGAGGGCCTGCTGGCGGTCGATCCCGGTGACGGCGGCCCGGTGTCGGTCTTCTCGGGCCCGGGTCCGGGGGAGGTGCCCTCGATCCGGGCTCGCGGGGCGGACGGCCGGCTGGTGGTGTCCGCCGACGGGCCCGTCACGCGCCATGAGGTCGGCGGCGGCCTGGACGCCGCGCTGCGGTGGTGGGCGGACGGCGTCGCCGCAGGCCACGCCCCCGATCGAATCCCGGCCGTGCCGCCCATGTGGTGCTCCTGGTACGGGTACTGGGACAAGGTCACCGACGCCGACATCCTCGACAATCTCGCCCTGGCCGAACGGCATGGCATCGAGGCCGACATGTTCCTGATCGACGACGGCTACGAGGCCGAGATCGGCGACTGGCTGGACCTCCGCCCCGGGTTCGGGTCGCTGGAACGGTCCGTCGGCGCCGTCCTGGAGTCGGGCCGGCGCGCGGGCATCTGGGTGGCGCCCTTCCTCGTCGGCCGGCGCAGCCGAACCTTCCGGGACCATCCTGACTGGCTCGTCGGCGGCGCGCACGCCGGCGTGATGTGGGACCAGGACCTCGCCGTCCTGGACGTCACGCACCCCGACGCCGCCGCGCACCTGGCCGAGGTCTTCACGCGGTTCCGGGCGCTGGGCCTGAGCCACTTCAAGCTCGACTACCTCTACGCGGGGGCGCTGCCCGGGCGCCGGCACGAGGACATGGGCTCGATCGCCGCCTACCGGCGCGGTCTCGAACTGATCCGCACGGCCATCGGCCCGGACGCCGCGCTGCACGCCTGCGGTGCGCCCCTGCTGCCGAGCATCGGCCTGGCCGACATCATGCGCGTCAGCCCGGACACCGCGCCCCGAGTGCTGCCGAAGGCGGGCGACCTCAGCCAGCCGTCGCAGCTCGGCGCCCGGCTCACGGGAGCCGCGCGCGAGTTCCTGCACGCCCGCTGGTGGGTGAACGACCCCGACTGCATCATGGCCCGGCCGGAGGTCGAGGCGCGCGAGGAGTGGGCCGAGCACATCGAGGCCGGCGGCGGGCTGCGCGGATCCGGCGACCCGATCGCCGCGCTGGACGCGTGGGGCCTGGAGACGACCCGGCGGCTCATGGTGCCGACCCGGACGGAGCCGTCGTGACGAGCAGCGCCGACCACCTCCCGGGACGGGCCGACCCGGCGGACGGCGCCGAGCGCGGCCGAGCCGCCGTGACCGCCCCGGCCGCCCCGGCCGCAGGCACGCCCGAGGAGCCGGCCCGCGGCCGGCCGGCCGCGCGTGGAGCCGGCGCCCGTCCGCGCCGCCGCCTGTGGCGCACGAACTGGTACGCCTACCTGTTCGTCGCTCCGAGCCTGTTCGGCGTGTTCGCCTTCCTGCTGCTGCCCCTGCTGATCGTGCTCGGGCTGAGCCTGTTCCACTGGGAGCTGCTCTCCAGCCCGTCCTTCGCCGGCCTGGCGAACTACCGGCGTCTCGCCGGGGACGGCGAGACGTGGCACTCGGTATGGGTGACCGTCCTGTTCGTCCTGTTGAGCATCCCGGCGCAGACCGTCCTGGGCCTGCTGCTGGCGCTGCTGCTCAACCAGCGGGTCAAGGGCGTGGCGTTCTACCGCGCGCTGTTCGTCGTGCCGTGGATGGCCACGCCGATCGTGATGGGCCTGGTGTGGACGTGGATCTTCGACCCGCGGGACGGCGCGCTGAACAAGCTGCTCGGCGTCGCCGGGGTGAGCGGGCCGGACTGGCTGACCGACCCGTCGTGGGCGCTGCCGTCGGTCGCGCTCGTCAACGTGTGGCAGTACAGCGGCTACACCATGCTGTTCTTCCTGGCCGGGCTGCAGGGGATCCCGCAGGAGCTGTACGACGCGGCGGCCACCGACGGCGCGAGCCCGGTCCAGCGGTTCTTCCAGATCACCCTGCCGCTGCTGAACCCGACGACGTTCTTCGTCACCGTGACGAACCTGGTCGGAGCGTTCCAGATCTTCGACACGGTCTACGCGATGACCGACGGCGGGCCGAGCGGCAGTACGGAGGTGCTCAACTTCAGGATCTTCGAGACGGCCTTCCGCCGGTTCGACTTCGGGTACGCCTCGACGCTGGCCGCGCTGCTGTTCCTGCTCATCCTCGCGGTGACGCTCGCCCAGGTCCGGTTCTTCGCCAAGCGCACCACGTACGACCTGAGCTGAGGAGGGACCATGGTCAAGCGCACCGCGCTCTACGCCACGCTGGTCGTCGGCGCCTTCGTCTCCGTCTTCCCCTACCTCCTGGTCGCGCTGACCGCGCTGAAGACGCCGCGGCAGCTCAGCGGCACCGAGCCGTGGGAGCCCGGGCTGCCGCCCACCTTCGCCAACCTCGACCGGGTGCTGCACTCGGGCTTCGCCGGCTACCTCGGCAACACGCTGCTGATGACGGCCGCGCTGACCGCCGGGCAGCTGGTGTTCACCACCTTCGCCGCCTACGCGTTCGCGCGGCTGCGCTTCCGCGGCCGTGACGTGCTGTTCTGGCTGTACGTGGCCACGATGATGGTGCCCAGCGCGGTCACCATGATCCCGCTCTTCCTGATCATGCGCGAGCTGCACCTGGTCAACACCTGGTGGGGGCTGCTCGCGCCGTACCTGCTCGGCACGCCGTACGGGATCTTCCTGATGCGGCAGTTCTTCCGCGCCCTGCCCGCAGGGCTGGAGGACGCGGCGCGCATCGACGGCGCCGGGCCGCTCACCATCCTGCTGCGCATCGTCCTGCCGCTGTCGCGCCCCGCCCTCGGCACCCTCGCGATCATCACCGTCATCTCGTCCTGGAACAACTTCATGTGGCCGCTGATCATCACCAGCGGTGACGACACCAGGGTCGTCACCGTGGGGATCGCCGGGCTGAAGGGCTCCATCGGGGTCGACCCCAACCAGATGACCGCCGCCGCCCTGATCGCCCTGGTGCCCATGGTCGCGGTGTTCGTCGCCTTCCAGAGATACATCGTCCGCTCGGTGGTCCTCACCGGCCTCAAGTAGAAGAGGTCAGCCGCAATGACATCCCCCCGAATCCGCACGATCGCGGCCGTGCTCGGCGCCGCACTCCTGTCCACCGCGACGGCCTGCGGCGGCTCCGGCGGCTCCGGCGGCTCCGTCACGCTCACCTACCGCCTCTGGGACGACCAGCAGAAGGCCGGCTACCAGAAGGTGATGGCCGCCTTCGAGAAGGCCGACCCCGGCGTCCACGTGAAGATCGAGCTGCTTCCGTACGACCAGTACTGGACCAAGATGACCGCCGACGCGGTCGCGGGCACCGCCCCGGACGTCTTCTGGATGCAGACCTCGCAGTTCCCCGAGTTCGTCACCAAGGGGATCCTGGCCGACCTGGACGCCCTCAAGCTCGACACCACCAAGTACAACGCGAACGTCGTGCAGTCCTACACCTACAAGGGCAAGCTGTACGGCGTGCCGAAGGACTTCGGCATCGTCGGCCTCCTCTACAACGAGGACCTGTTCAAGAAGGCCGGCGTCACGATGCCGGACAAGCTCACCTGGGCGCCCGACGGCTCGGGGACCCTGCTGGAGACGGCCCGCAAGCTGACGGTCGACGACAAGGGCAGGCATCCCGACCAGGCGGGATTCGACGCCGGCAAGGTGAAGCAGTACGGCTTCGCGTCCTGGAACCACTACCAGACCCAGTGGATGAACTGGGTCAGCTCCAACGGCGGCAAGCTGGTCGACAAGCCGTTCGGCAAGTACGCCTTCAACGACGCCGCCTCGGTGCAGGCCCTGCAGTTCGGCGTCGACCTGGTGAACAAGTACCACGTGGCGCCGCCGGCCGCGCAGACCAACCCGCCCAGCGACAAGATCAACGAGATGTTCAAGCAGGGCCGGGTGGCGATGTTCCCCGCCAACAACGCGCTCCTGCCGTTCGTCGCCCCCGGCGCGAACTTCACGATCGGCATCGCGCCGATGCCGGCGGGCCCCGCCGGACGCGTCGTGAACATCAACGGGCTCTCCGAGGCCGTCTACTCCAGAAGCGCCCACAAGGAGGCCGCGATGAAACTGGCCCGCTTCCTCTCCGGGCCCGAGGCACAGAAGATCATGGCGGACGGCGGCTACGTCTTCCCCGCGCTGAACGGCCTCTCCCAGGGCTACCTCGACTACTGGAAGCAGAAGGGCCTGGACGTCTCGCCCTTCCTCGAGGAGTCGCGGGGCGCCACGTTCAACCTGCCCGTCACGACCGGCTTCACCGCGTTCGAGAACAAGCTCAACCAGACCTTCAACGACATGTACCTCGGCAAGCTCACCCCGCAGCAGGCCGCCGACCAGGCCGTCCGCGACGGCGACGCGCTGGTCAAGTAGTCGAGGAGCCCCATGATCACCCGGCGTTCCCTTCTCGCCGGGGGCGCGAGCCTGGGCATCGCCGCCGCACTGGGTGTCCCACCCGTGCGCGCGGCGGCCCGGCGCGCCCCGCTTGGCGAGGTGTTCCGGCTCGGTGTCGCCTCCGGCGAACCGTCCCCCGACGGCGTCGTCCTGTGGACCCGCCTCGCCACCGACCCGCTCGCCCCCGACGGCCTCGGCGGCATGCCGCACCAGCCCGTCCCCGTCGAATGGCAGGTCGCCGAGGACGAGCGCTTCCGCACGGTCGTCCGGCGGGGCACGCAGGTCGCGCGCCCCGAGTCCGCGCACAGCGTGCACGTCGAACTCGACGGCCTGCGGCCCGGCGCCGAGTACTTCTACCGCTTCAAGGCCGGGGGACAGGTGTCCCCGGTCGGGCGGACGCTCACCGCGCCGGCGCCCGGCACGAGCGGCCGCGACCTCAACCTCTCCTTCACCTCCTGCGCCGACTACCAGGTCGGCTGGTTCACGGCCTACCGGAGGATGGCGGAGGACCACCCGGACCTCATCGCCTTCCTAGGCGACTACATCTACGAGTACGGCGACTACAAATACCCGGTGCGGGACCAGGCGGGCGGCGAGTGCTTCGACCTCGCCGGCTACCGGCTGCGGCACACCCAGCACAAGACCGACCCGGAGCTGCAGCTCGCGCACGCGATCGCGCCGTGGGTCACCGTCTTCGACGACCACGACGTAGAGAACGCCTGGGCAGGCGACGTGCCCGAACAGCCCGACCCGCCGTTCCTGCCCAGACGGGCCGCCGCGTTCCAGGCGTTCTACGAGAACATGCCGCTGCGCCGCGCGCAGAAGCCCGTCGGCGCGGCGCTCCATCTGTACCGGACGGTGCGGTGGGGATCGGTCGCCAACCTTCACATGCTCGACACTCGCCAGTACCGCGACCTGTACGCCTGCAACGACGGCAAGTCCGGGACGATCGGCGCCGACTGCACCGAACGCCTCGCTCCGAACCGCACCATCCTCGGCCAGGAGCAGGAGGCCTGGCTCGCCGGTCAGCTGAAAGAGTCCGGCGCCACCTGGGACCTGCTGGTCCAGCAGGTCTTCCTCATGGAGATGGACTGGACGAACGGCGAGGCGAAGGGCTACTCCAACGAGGGCTGGGACGGCTACACCGCCAGCCGCGACCGCGTGGCCGCGGCGATCGGCGACAACAAGCGCAACGGGGTCGTCCTCACCGGTGACGTGCATTCGCACTGGGCGGGCGAGGTCAAGCGCGACTACCAGGACCCCGAGTCCAAGTCCGTGGCGGTCGAACTCGTGAGCACGTCGGTCACGTCCGCGGGCAACGGCCTGGACGAATACCCGAACACCGGGCAGCTGCTCGCCGAGAACCCGCACGTCAAGTTCTTCAACGGCCGGCGGGGCTATGTCCGCAGCGTCATCTCCGGACGGGAGATGAAGGTCGACTTCCGGTCGCTTCCCGTCGTGACCCAGCCCTACGCGCTCGCCTACACCTCCGGCTCGTTCGCCATCGAGCCGGGCGACCCGAGCCTCCACCCGGGCTGACAGGACGATCATGCGCAGACGCGTGACCGCCGCCCTCGCGGCGGTGCTCCTCGCCATGTCCACCGTGCCGCAGTCCGGCGCGATGGCCCGCTCGGCGGCGCCGCCCGCCATCGACACTCCGCCGATGGGCTGGAGCAGCCGGGCCCTCGGCTGCTCGGTCGCCGACGCCTCGGTGCGCCGGGCGGCCACCGGCCTGGCGGCGCTCAAGGCCGCCGGCTACCGGTACGTGATCATCGACGACTGCTGGGAGGCCGGGAAGCGCGACTCCTCCGGACGGCTGGCCGCCGACCCCGGCCGCTTCCCCGACGGGATGAAGGCGCTGGTCGACGCCGTCCACGCCGCGGGCCTGAAGTTCGGCCTCAACCTCTCCGCGGGCACCAAGACGTGCGTCGGCGGCGGTCCCGGCTCCTACGGACATGAGGCCGACGACGGCGCGCTCGTCGAGCAATGGGGCGTCGACTACGTCAAGTACGACTACTGCTCGATCCCGACCGCCGACTTCCCCGGGCAGAACTCCCAGGCCATCGCCCAGAAGCTCTACCCGCGCATGCGGGAGGCGCTCGGCGACGGGATCGCGTTCGCCATGAACAACGAGGACGGCAACAGCGTCCCGTGGCTGTGGGGCGGGCAGCTGGCCACCACCTGGCGGACCAACCTCGTCACCAAGCCGATGTCGGACTCCTACGCCGGCATGCTCGGCATCTGGGAGACCGCGATGCTGCGCCTGCAGTACGCCGGCCCGCGCAGCCATGCCGACCCGGACCTGCTGCAGGCGGGACTCGGCGGCATGACCGACACCGAGTACCGCACGCAGGTCAGCCTGTGGGCGATGGCCGCCGCCCCGCTGATCCTGCAGGCGGCTCCGGACAAGGCGCCCGCCGCGATCGTCGCCGAACCCCGGGTGGTCGCGGTCGATCAGGACGCGCTCGGCCGTGCCGCCGCCTTCGCCCGCACCGACGGCTGGTACCACGTCCTGTCCCGGCCGCTGGCAGGCGGTGACACCGCCGTCGCCCTCTACAACGAGAGCGACCGGGAGAGGACGATCTCCACCACCGCGAGCGAGCTGAAACTGCCCGCCGCGTCCCGGTACCGCCTGGAAGATCTCTGGACCGGGGCCGTGTGGAGCACCAGCGGGGACATCTCCGCGGCGGTGCCCGCGCACGGCACCGTCATGTACCGCGTCAGCACGCGGCGGGATCCGGCCGCGCCGCTGCCGACCTACGAGATCGACCCCGCCACCGTCCTCGGAGAGACCCGGCCCACCACCGTCGAGCCCGGCAAGGACGGCTCCCTGCTGACGCGGGTGACCAACACCGGGGGCACCGCACCGGTACGGAACGTCGCCGTCTCGCTGACCGTGCCCGACGGCTGGAAGGCGACGGCGGTCACCCCGGCCACGGCCGGGAGGCTGGCCCCGGGCGCGACGTTCACCACCCGATGGTCGGTCACCCCGCCGTCCGGAGCCGCGCAGCGGGACTATCCCCTGACCGGGAAGGTCACCTCCGACCGTTGGAAGGACGGACTCGACGGGAGCGCGGTCGTCCATGTGGCGACCGCGCCCGGCTCCGGTACGAGCTACCTCAGCGACGTGCCGTGGGCGACGATGGTGAACCACCTCGGCCCGGTCGAGAAGGACATGAGCGGCGGCGACGCCGCCGCCGGCGACGGGCGGCCCCTCACGATCGGCGGCGTCCGGTACGCCAAGGGGCTCGGCGCGCAGGCCCCCGCCGAGATCGGCTACTACACGGCCGGACGCTGCACGACCGTCGAGTTCTTCGCCGGGATCGACGACGAGGTCGACGCGCCCGGAACCGTCCGCGGCTCGGCGGACTTCCAGGTGTGGGCCGACGGGGAGCTGGCCGCCCGTACCGGCGTCCTCACCGGCGACAGCCCGCCTCGGAAGGTCACCGCGTCCGTCAAGGGGGCCAGGTACATCCGCCTGGTCGCCACCAACGGCGGCGACAACGCCTATTTCGACCACACCGACTTCGCCGACGCGAAGATCACCTGCGACTGACGGGGGCATTCGATGGTCATCCCGAAACCGGTACGTCTCGACACCCGCCCAGGCCGGCTCGTCCTCGACCGGCACACCACCCTGACCGCCGCCCCCGCGCTCGCCGAGGTCGCCGCCTGGCTGCGCGGCGAGCTGAGCCCGGTCACCGGCGGCGAGCTGCCGCCTGGGCCGCGGCCCGGCGGGATCACGCTCGCGGTCCGGGAGATGCCGCCCGAGGCGTACCGGCTGAGCGTCGAGGACGGCGGGGCGCTCATCGAGGCCGCCGACGCCGCCGGCGCGTTCTACGGCGCGCAGACCCTCCGGCAGCTCCTCCCGCCCGAGGCGTACCGGAAGGCCGCCGCCGGCCGGAGCCTCCCGCTGCCCCACGTCCGGATCGAGGACCGGCCGCGCTTCGCCTGGCGCGGCTGCCTCCTCGACGTCGCCCGGAACTTCCTCCCCAAAGCGGATCTGCTGCGCTTCATCGAGCTGATGGCCCTGCACAAGCTGAACTTCCTTCACCTGCACCTCACCGACGACCAGGGCTGGCGGCTGGAGATCAGGCGCTACCCGCGGCTGACCGGAGTCGGTGCGTGGCGCCGGGAGAGCCAGATCGGATGGAACGGTCCCGGCGACGGGCGCCCCCACGGCGGCTACTACAGCCAGGACGACGTCCGCGAGATCGTCGCCTACGCCGCCCGGCGGCACATCACCGTCGTCCCGGAGATCGACCTTCCCGGCCACACCCAGGCGGCGATCGCCGCCCACCCCGAGCTCGGCAACCTCGACACCCCCCTCGACGTTGCCACGACCTGGGGCGTCGGCCCGAACGTCCTCAACGCCGAGGAGCACACGATCGCGTTCTTCCAGAACGTCCTGGACGAGGTCGTGGAGCTGTTCCCGAGCCCGTACATCAGCATCGGCGGCGACGAATGCCGCAAGGACCAGTGGCGGGCGAGCCCGGCCGCGCAGCGCCGGATCCGCGAGCTCGGCCTGCGCGACGAGGCCGACCTGCAGAGCTGGATCATCGGCCGGATCTCGGGCCACCTCGCCGCCCACGGACGACGCACGGTCGGCTGGGACGAGATCCTGGAGGGGAGGGGCGCGCCCGAGCACACCGTCATCACCTCGTGGCGGGACGACCACGGCACCGTGGTCGCCGCCAAGAGCGGACACGACGTCGTCCCCTGCCCCAACACCTCCGTCTACCTGGACTACCGTCAGGCGCCCGGCGACCAGGAACCAGTGCCGTTCGGCACCGTCCTCACCGTCGACGACGTCTACGCCTTCGAACCGATCCCGCCCGCGCTCGCGGGAGACCGGGCGGCCCGCCACATCCTCGGCGCCCAGTGCTGCCTGTGGACCGAACTGATCGACTCCCCTCGGCAGCTGGACTACATGGCCTTCCCCCGGCTCGCCGCCTTCGCCGAGACCGTGTGGAGCACCGAGGACCGGGACCCGGCCGGGTTCCGGCGGCGGCTCGGCGCCCACCTGGACCGCCTCGCCGCACTCGGCGTGGAGTACCGTCCCGAAGCGGGACCGCTGCCCTGGCAGCGCCGCCCCGGCGTGGCCGGGCGTCCCGAGGAGGACGACGCCTGGCAGGCGAAGGTCTCCGAATGGACCCGTCCCCTGCGCGAAGGCCGTTGAGGCGGCCATGCCCGAGCTCCACGATCTGCGGCTGTCCGACTATGCGCCGCGCCCGAGCGTCGCCATCCCCGGGAACCATGTCCCGCGGCCGCGGTACCGATGCGTCGACGTCCACAACCACCTCGGCCGCTGGCTCACCGGGGACGGCGGATGGATGGCGCCGGACGTGGGCCGGCTGCTCGCGCTCATGGACGAGCACGACGTGGCCGCCATCGTGAACCTCGACGGCATGTGGGGGGAGGAGTTGTCGGCCAACCTCGACCGCTACGACCGCGCCCACCCGGGCCGGTTCCTCACGTTCTGCCAGCTCGACTGGGGCCTGCTCCGCGAGCGCGACGGCGTCGACCGGCTGGTGGGCAGCCTCGAAGACTCGCACGCGCGCGGCGCCCGCGGCCTGAAGGTCTGGAAGACGCTCGGCCTGCACCACACCGGACCCGACGGTCGCCTGGTCCTGCCGGACGATCCGCGCCTCGCCCCCGTCTTCGCCGCAGCCGGCGAACTCGGCCTGCCCGTGCTGATCCACACCGCCGATCCGGTGGCGTTCTTCCACCCCGCCGACCGGCACAACGAGCGGCTCGAAGAACTGCTGGCCCATCCGGACTGGCACTTCGACCGCCCCGGAATCCCGTCCTTCCAACGACTCATGGACGCCCTGGAAGGCCTCGTCGCCACCCACCCGCGCACCGTCTTCATCGGCGCGCACGTCGGCTGCTACGCCGAGGACCTCCGATGGGTCTCGCGAATGCTGGACGAGCATCCGAACTTCCACATCGACATCGCCGGCAGGCTCGCCGAACTCGGCCGCCGTCCCCGCGCGACCCGGACACTGTTCACCCGCCACCCCGACCGCGTCCTGTTCGGCACCGACGCCTTCCCGCTCTCGGCGTCCTCGTACCCCACGCACTACCGCTTCCTGGAGACCGCCGACGAGCACTTTCCCTACGCCCCCGACGAGGAGATTCCGCCCCAGGGACGCTGGGCCATATCCGCACTCGACCTACCCGACGACGTGCTGGAAAAGGTGTACAGCGGCAACGCCTTGCGCCTACTCCAATAGCACAGGCCGGCGTTAACGCGGAGCCGAAACCCAGAGGGGACCGAAAGTGACCCAGGTAGGAAAAATCACCTGGCCCGATAGTGGAACGCTACGAGTCAACTTCCTCGGCGACTCCGTCGGCTACCGGGGATCCTTCGCCAGCACGCTGGAGAACTCCTGGCGGTATCTCATGCGGGCCCGCCTCGAGTCGGTCGGCCCGGTCGTCTACGGCAGTTACGACCACACCCACAATGCCAATGGCAATACCGTCTTCACCTCGGTCTCCAATGTCAGCGGCGGCGAGGACCTGACGTTCGTGATGCTGGGCACCAACAACGTCCGGGAGGTGCAGGAGTACGACGCCTTCGACTCCGACTGCGCCTCTGCGCTGGACCGCGTTCGCAGCGCCGCACCGGACGCGCTGCTGGTGGTCGGAGGAGCATGGATGCCGAGCAACGGAGGGACATGGACCGACTGCGAGCGCGTCGCGCACTACGACGCGCTGATCGCGGAGCAAGCGCACAAGCACGATGGCATGTACGTCCCCTTCACCGATTTGTTCGACCACGCCCCGAACCGCAACCCGACGGGAGATCCGGCATTCGGCGGATACACCACCGACGGATTCCACCCGAACGACACCGGGCACCGAGCGATCTACAACAGGTACCGGATCGCGCTCGGCCTCTAGGGGTTTGAAAAGAACCCAACAACCACACCCGGCGGCATCACCACCTATCGTTGTCGTCATCCAGTCCGCTTCTTGAAATAGGAGCGTGTCTCATGTGGGCTGTTCGACGAGCTTCTTGTAGCAGGTGATGGCGGCGGCCGGGACGAGGAAGGCATTGAACAGGTGGCCGTGGTGTTCGTTGCGGACGCTCAGGCGCCGGTAGCCGAACAGCCAGGCCAGCGTCCGTTCGATCACCCAGCGGTGTCGGCCCAGGCGTTCAACCGGACTCGATGACGTGCCGCGCGGTGCGCGGCGCGATTCCGCGTCGCCGCAGCCAGGTGCGGTGCTCGGCGGAGTGGTACGCCTTGTCGGCGCGCATCTTCGCCGGCCGCCGCCGACGCGGCCCACGGCGCGATCGGATCGCCGACAACGCCATCAGCAGCGACTTGAGCGCCTGGCTGTCGTGGACGTTGGCCGCCGCTGGTGACGTAACGCCGGGATCTCGTTGTCCTTGGCCGTATCCCCACGGAGCCGAAGCGGCATCACGCCCAGCGAGTTGCGCGTCAGGTCGTACAACAGCGACCACACCATGGCGGCGCAGCCTGCCCGACCACAGCATGATCCCACTCGGGAAACCGGCAGGTCAGGCCCCGAACTGGGATAATGAAGGCCCACAGGCCGAGCGGATCGCCGACGGCTGGGCGCATGTGGAAATGAATGAGGTGTTCATGGAGGGCTTCGGCGCCAGATACCGCACGACTCGGGCGTTCGCAGCGAAGCGCGGCTGGAGTTTCAACGTCTCAGGCAAGGGGGAGGACGGGCTTGTCGAGCAACTACGCGGCGAGCCGTTTCACATGGCTGAACGGTCCCGCGATACGTTTCCCTACCCCGTACTCGGCCGTCTTCGGCATCGGCTGTCGGATGTGATGCGGGGCGCCTACCGTGGCCGGTCCGCAGCCGTTTTCGTGTACACACGCGAGCAGGAGATCCTCGATGACAGTTTCGGCCGTCGTGGGCGGGAGAACTCGCGCTACTGGGTCGCCGCGTTGCTGGACTTGCCGACCCCACTGCCGCGCCTACAGGTGACGCCTCGTACGCCGGCGTCACCTGCGCTGCCGACCATCGCGGTCGGCGACGCGTATGTGGACGAGCGCTTTTACGTCCATTCCGATCAACCATCCTGGGCGGCAGGAGTATTGCGCGATATAACTTTTCTTATACTCAGTCAGCCCGCTTGGTCGTGGCGGATCTCGAGAGTGTCGGCCATAACATGGACCCGGGCCACGCCGATGGGTGGATTCCCGCTCGACCAGGTCGACACCGCCCTGGACCACTTGACCGCGATTGTCGGAAGCCTTACGCCACCACGCTGAGTCGCAGAAAAAGGCGAGGCTATTGTTTTGATGACAGCCGTATAGCCAAGGCATGATCGGTCGTGTTCACACCGAAGAGGTCACTGGTTCGAATCCAGTATCGCCCACATAATCCCAGCTCAGGTGCATGCGCTCACCGAGTGCATGCACCTTCGCGTATCCTGCCCCGGCCGAGGAGGTCACAAGTTCCTGCGGAGGCGTTGCCGAAGGTCACGGTCCCTTCAAGGTGCTCTGTGCAAGTGTGGTGCGGCTTCTGGGGGCGGATCTGGGGCACGGGTCTTGCCTCACCCCGACTGTGTTCAGCAAATCTCCTTCGCCCTAGTGACTCTGCGTGAAACGTCTTCGCCGATCACAGGAGTCGGTCGGGAGAGGCGCCGGGGAGATGCCCTGCACGGGAGTGAGTGGCCCAACGGATCGCGGACTTCGTCGAACCGGTGGGCTTCAGTCGTTCAGTGAGTCGTTTCCAGCCTGGGAGGGCTGGTCGCGAACTGGATGCGGTTCACCGGCTATGACCGCTAAGCAGTGAAGCTCCCGCAAAGTCAGGAGGCCGTTTGTTGTTTTGGTGTCGCATGGCATGCCTTTGTTTCTAGGTGGCTTTCTTGCAGTGCAGCTCGGGGTAGGGGATCGGTTGTATAGCTGAACTGGGCCGATTCTTTTTGGTGCGCCGGGTGGTTGGAGGTGCAAGGGTTTGCCGTGTGCTGAACAGATCACTGATCCGGTGACCTTTCACGGGGAGGGACCGGTCTGGTCATCCCGCTGGGAAGGGCTGCGGTGGGTGGACATGCTGGCCGGTGATGTGATGTCGCTGGGGGCCGATGGAACGGTCGGCCGGCGGCATGTCGGTGGCGTCGCCGCCGCGCTGCGTCCCCGGCGTGACGGCGGTGCGGTCATCGCGGTGGAACGGGGGTTCGCACTCGAGGACGTCGACGGCACGATAACGACCCTGCCGGAACTGTGGGGCGATGAGGGCGTTCGCATGAACGAGGGGGGCTGCGATCCGGAGGGCCGTTTCTACTGTGGTTCCATGGCCTATGGCAAGACGCCGGGTGCGGGTGCCCTCTACAGGCTCGATCCAAGTGGTGCCGCGGTGGTGGTGCTGGACGGCGTGACGATTTCGAACGGGCTGGACTGGAGCCCGGATGGACGCTTGGCGTATTACGTCGACACGGCCACGCAAAAGGTCGCGGTATTCGACTTCGACGGGGCCGAGGGGTTGAGCGGGGGACGGACGTTCGCGTCGATCCCTCCCGAGGACGGTGCTCCGGACGGCCTGACCGTGGACGCGGAGGGCGGGGTGTGGGTCGCGTTGAATCAGGGCGGGGCCGTGCGCCGGTACACGCCAGGCGACATCTTGGACGAGGTGGTCGAGGTGCCGGTGCGGGGAGTCACCGCGTGCGCCTTCGGTGGTCCGGGCTTGGACGAGCTGTTCGTCACCACTTCTCGTGAGGGGCTTCCTCCGGGCGACGCTTCGCCTGCCGGGGCGTTGTTCCGGGCGATGGTGGGCGTGAAGGGCAGGCCGGTACGCGAGTTCGCGGGTTGATCGCCACCGTCGATCCGGGCCGGATGCGTTCCGCGCCTACTGGTCCCTGGGGGCGGGTCCGCAGGACCCGGCCGGATACTCCTCGAGGGGCACGAGATCGTTGGACCAGGCGGACATGACCGGGGCGAGGACCCGCCATGCCTCTTCGGCTTCGTCGCCCCGGATGGACAGGGCGGCGTCGCCTCGCAGGACGTCCAGGAGCAGCCGGCCGTAGGCGGGCAGGTCGGCTGGCCCCATCTGGGCGGTCATGGTGAGAGGAGTGAGGGTCTGCGGACCGGGGCCGATTCCGGTGAGCGCCAGGGTCACGCTCTCCGGGTCGAGCCCGAAGCGGAGCACGTTGGGCACGGCCTCCCCGCTATGGCCGAAGGGCAGGTGGGGGACGGGGCGGAAGCGGACCGCGACCTCCTTGCGGTCGGTCTTGAGCGCCTTGCCGGTGCGGAGCCGGAAGGTGGTGCCGGACCAGCGCCAGCTTTCCAGTCGCAATTCCACCTCGGCGAAGGTCTCGGTGTGCCCCCGCGGATCCACGCCGTCCTCGTCGACGTAGGCGGGAACCCTGCGGTCACCGATGCGACCGGCGAGATACCGGGCCCGGCGAGTGCGGCGCAGGACGTCCTCGTCGGTGAGCGGGCGCACGGAGCGCAGTACATCGATCTTCCGGTCGCGCAGGTCGCGCTCGCTCAGGCTGAGCGGGGGCTCCATGGCCACCAGGCACAGCACCTGGAGGAGGTGGTTCTGCACCATGTCCTTGAGCGCCCCGACTCCGTCGTAGTAGCCCGCTCGGCCTTCGAGGGCGAGCGACTCGTCCCACACGATCTCTATTTCGGCGATGTGCGCGCTGTTCCAGAGGGGTTCGAGCACGCGGTTGGCCAGGCGGCTGCCGAGCAGGTTCTGGACGGTGGTCATGGCCAGGAAGTGGTCGACGCGGAACACCGCCTGCTCGGGGACGACCTCGGCCAGCAGCCGGTTCAGCTCCTGCGCGTCGGCCAGGTTCTCGCCGAAGGGCTTCTCCAGGACGATCCGGCTGCCCGCCGGGAGACCCGCGCCGCGCAAGGCGGTGACGGCGCCGGGGAATACCGCCGGGGGAAGGGCGAAGTAGAGCGCGACGGGCCGGTCACCGGCGATGAGGGAGGCGAGGTCGGCGGGGTCGGTGGCGTCGGCTCGGCGGAAGCGGGTGGCTCCGGCGACCCAGCGCCTGGCGTCGGCGGGGGAGGACCCCGCGTGCCGGTCGAGCTGCTCGGCCGCCCAGCCGCGGAAGCCCTCGTCGTCCCATTCCTTCCTATCGGCGCAGACGAGCTGGAATCCGTCGCCGAGGTGCCCGGCCGCGCGCAGGGCGGCCAGACCGGGCAGGAGGTAGCGGGCGTTGAGGTCGCCGGTGGCGCCGAAGACGACGAGTCGTTCGATCACCCTGTCCGCCCTTCCCTCGCCCGGGCGAGTGTGACGCCGGCGGCGATGACACCGATGTGGCTGAACGCCTGGGGGAAGTTGCCCATGAACGTCCCCGTCGACGGGTCGATCTGCTCGGGCAGCAACCCGAGCGGACTGGCGCGGGAGCACAGCGAGGCGTACAGGTCCTCGGCCTGCTCGGTCCGGCCCTGCAGCGCGAGGTTCTCGACCAGCCAGAAGCTGCACAGCAGGAAGGCGCCCTCGTCGCCGGCGAGGCCGTCGGGCGACCGGTCGTGCAGGTAGCGGTACAGCAGGCCGCCGCCGGCGGACAGGCGTTCGGCGACCGCCGCGGTCGTGGCGGTCATCCGCGGGTGATCGGCCGGGACGACCTTCCGCAGGGGGAGGGCGAGCAGGCTGGCGTCCAGCCCTCCGCCGCCGTCGAGGTGCTCGCTCAGGCTCCGCGCGTCCTCGTCCCAGGCCCGTTCCAGGATCCGCCGGCGCAGCTCGTCGGCCGCGTCGCGCCAGGCGGCGAGCGGTCCGGGCAGGCCGAGCCGTTCGCCGATGGACGCGGCCCGGTCCAGGGCCACCTGGCACATCGCGGCCGAGTACGTGAAGACCCGGCCCCCGCTCCGCACCTCCCAGATGCCCTGGTCCGGCTGGCGCCACGCGGTCTGCGCGGTCCGGGCCAGCTCGGCCAGGCGGGACCACAGGGCGGGTTGCAGATCGCCGCCGGCGCGGAGCCACTGGTCGGCGCAGTCCAGGACCTCGCCGTAGATGTCGTGCTGGAGTTGGTCGGCGGCGCCGTTGCCCCACCGCACGGGAGCGGACCGCCGGTAGCCTTCCAGACCCGGATCCTGGACCTCCTCGGGGACGGGGTCCCCGCCGAGGGTGTACATGATCCGGGGTCGCGAGGTGCTCTCGAAGGCGTCCAGGACCCAGCCGAGGAAGGCGTCGGCCTCGTAGCCGAATCCGACGCGGCGGAACGCGAACACGGTGAAGGCCGCGTCCCGGATCCAGGCGTAGCGGTAGTCCCAGTTGCGGACCCCGCCGATCGGCGCGGGCAGCGAGGACGTCGGCGCCGCCACCAGCGAGCCGTTGGTCCAGTCGTCGCACAGCTTCAACGTGATCGCGGCACGCCGGACCAGCGGCTCCTGCGGACCGGCATAACCGAAGTTCCGCATCCAGCGGCGCCATGCCTCGGTGGTGTCACGCAGCACCGCGTCGGGTTCGAACCGGTGGTGGCGGTGGACGCGGCCCCAGGACAGCGTCACGGCGAGACGATCGCCCTGTTCGAGGTCGTGCACGGTGTCGAGGCCGGTCAGCGGCCGGTTGGCGCGCAGGTGCAGCCGCAGGTCCCGCCGTCTGGGCGCCTGTATTTCCAGGCCGCTGGCGAGCGCCCGGGCCTGCGCACCGCCCCAGGGCCGCAGCTCCGCCCGCAGGCGGACGGTCCCGTCCAGGACGACGGCGGACCGGATGAGCTCGCCCCGGCTTCCGCCCGCGTCGTCCGACAGGTCGGCGTCCGCGCGGAGGCCGAGCGCATCGGTGATCCTGACCAGGCCGGTCGGGCCGCGCATCTCGGTCACCAGCACCGCGGTGTCGGGTTCGTAATATTGGCGGGCCTCACGGAGACCGTCCACCGTGAGAGCGAAATGGCCGCCGCGTTCGTGATCCAGCAGGCCGCACAGCAGCGGATCGCTGTCGAATCGGGGCAGGCACAGCCATGTGATCCAGCCGTCCGAACCGACGAGCGCCGCCGTCGTGCCGTCCCCGATCAGGCCCAGATCCTCCAGCCGCTGGTAGCCGTCCCGGCGGCGGACCGGCCGGAACGGCGGATCCGGATCGAGCATGGCGAACTCCTCCTCGGGGACACGTGCCGCCTCGCCGCCAAGGGGATCGCACCGCCGTGGCGCTGTTCGCGTCGTCGAACGCGACGGTTCTCATCACCACTTCCGATGTCCGCGACGGTGGTGCCCACGCGCGAGTTGTACGAACTTTGCGAGGTTCTGGCCAACCAGGTCTTCACGTCCGGCCGGGGCGCTCCCGGTCCGGTCCGAGGGCCTCACGGGTGGGAGCCGGCCATCACGTTGTTGACGGGGAAGCGCGCGGGCCGCCCGGTCAGGACCCGTACGGCCTCTTCGGCGGCGATGCGCCGCACCGTCCTGACGGCCTCCTCGGAGTAGTAGGCGGCATGGGGGGTGATGATCACGTTGGGCAGTTCGAGGAGGGCGTTGCGCGGGCGCCAGTCGCGTTGCTTCGCGGGTTCCTCTTCGAGGTCGTCCAGCGCGGCGCCGGCGATCCACCCCTTGGTCAGGGCCTGGTGGAGCGCCGCGTCCTCCACGATGGGCCCGCGTGCGGTGTTGACGAGGACGGCGGTCGGCTTCATCCTGCGGAGCGTCGCACGGTCGAAGGTGTGGTGCGTCTGCGGGGTGAGCGGCGATTGGACCACCAGGTAGTCGGCGCCCTCCACGAGCTCGTCGAAGGACACCGGCCGCACGCGGCGCGAGCGGATCTCGGCCTCGTCGATGAACGGGTCGCATGCCCAGACCTCGACGCCGAACGCCTGCGCGCGTTCGGCGATGAGGCGCGCGATGGCACCGAAGGACAGCAGCCCGAGCACCCGTCCCCGCAGCCGCCAGATCGGCTCGCCGGTCTTCCAGTGCCATTCGCCCTGCCGTGTCGCCCGGTCGTACGCGCAGATCTTTCGGGCGGCGGCGAGCCAGAGCGCGACGGCGTGATCGGCGACCTCTTCGGCGCACCACTCGTTCGGCGCATTGGTGACCTGGACGCTCCGCCGGGTCGCGGCGTCGACGTCGACGATGTCGACGCCCGTTCCGTAGCGCGCGATCACCCGGCAACGGGTGAGGGCGTCGATGGCGCGGGAGCCGACCCGCGCGTACTGGGTCAGGACGCCGTCGGCGTCCCGGCCCCTCTCGATCACCTCGTCCTCGCTCTTGCACTGTGCGGCGACGAGCCGGAACCCGGCGTCCTCGATGATGGCGCGCTCGATGTCCACGTCACCGAAGTCGTAATCGGCGATCAGGACGGTGCCGTTGGAGTCAGTGCGAGTCACGCGGAATCCCCTTGGTCTCGGTGAGGTTCTGGTAGGCCACCGCGAGTTCCAGACAGCCCCCGCTGTCCAACTGCCCCACCGTGGAGCGGTAGATCTCCTGCCACGGTGTCTGGTTCTCGAAGGCCGGCGGTACGTGTTCGGCCCTCCGCGCCTCGATCTCCTCCTCCGGCAACAGGACGTCGACGCGTGCGTTGTCCAGGTCGATGCGGATCCGGTCGCCGGTGCGCAAGATGGCGAGGTTGCCGCCGATCGCGGCCTCGGGGCTGGCGTTGAGGATGGACGGGGCGTCCGAGGTGCCGCTCTGCCGGCCGTCGCCGAGCGCGGGGAGCGAGGTGACGCCTCGCCGGGCCACCGCGGACGGCAGCTCCATGTTGACGACCTCGGCCGAGCCGGGGTAGCCGACGGGGCCCGTGTAGCGGATGACGAGGATGCAGCGGTCGTCGATGTCCAGCTCGGGATCTTCGATGCGGGCGTGGTAATCCTCCGGTCCGTCGAAGACGATGGCGCGAAGGTCGACCGTCTGGGGCCGTCCGGGGCCTGGGAGGTAGCGGGCCCGGAAGTCGTCGGTGATGACCGAGGTCTTCATGACCGCGGAGTCGAACAGGTTCCCGGACATGACGAGAAGGCCGCCCCGCGGTGAGACGGGGTCGTCGAAGGGGCGGATGACCGCAGGGTCGGCGGGTGGGACGTCGGCGAGGTTCTCAGCGACGGTGTGGCCGGAGACCGTCATCTCCTCACCGTGCAGACGGCCCGCCGCCAGCAGCGATCGCATCACGCCGGGGACGCCGCCGGCGTGATGGAAGTCCTCGCCGAGGTACTCTCCGGCCGGTGCGGTGTTCGCCAGGACCGGGACGTCGGCTCCGGCCCGCTGCCAGTCCTGATTGGACAGGGCCACCCCGGCATGCCGCGCGATCGCGTTGATGTGGATGGGCACGTTGGTCGAGGCGGCGATGGCCGAGGCGACCACGATCGCGTTCTCGAAGGCCCGCATCGTCATGATCTGGCGCGGCGTCACGTCCTCGTGCACCAGGGCCACGGCTCGGCGGCCCGTGTCGTAGGCCATCTGCGCCCGTTCGCGATAGGGGGCCGGAATCGCGGCGCAACCGGGCAGCGACATTCCCAACGCCTCGGCCAGGCTGTTCATCGACAGCGCGGTGCCCATCGTGTTGCAGTGCCCGATGCTGGGCGCGGACGCGCACACGCGCGACATGTACTCCGCATAATCGATCTCCCCGCTGGCCAGCAGCCGCTTCGACCGCCAGATCACCAGCCCCGAGCCCGTCCGCATACCGTTGTGGTAGCCGTTGAGCATCGGCCCCCCGGACAGGACGATCGCCGGGAGATTCACCGTCGCCGCCGCCATCAGGCACGCGGGTGTCGTCTTGTCGCAACCCGTCGTCAGGACCACTCCGTCCAACGGATATCCGTAGAGCACCTCGACCAGCCCGAGATAGGCGAGATTGCGGTCCAGCGCCGCGGTGGGGCGCTTGCCCGTCTCCTGAAGGGGATGCACAGGGAACTCGAACGGGATGCCGCCGCCGTCGCGGATGCCGTCCCTGACCCGGTCGGCCAGGTCGAGATGGTGCCGGTTGCAGGGGACCAGGTCGTTGCCGGTCTGAGCGATACCGATGATCGGCCGCCCCGACTGGAGCTCCCTGGCGGTGAGGCCGAAGTTGAGAAAGCGCTCGAGGTACAGGGCCGTCATCTCCGGGTTGGCCGCATCGTCCCACCAGGCCTGGCTGCGCAGCTTCCCTTTGACGTGCTCCGTCGGTGGCATAGGGCTCCTCGCCGACTTGTCCGGGTCTCCGCCCCCAGCGGGCCGGGTGATGCCATGGCGCTGCGGAAGCGCAGGGAGCGCAGCCGATGCCTGGTCCTGCTCACAGGACACCCGACCCAGGCAAGACGTGCTCTTGGGCACACAGCTACCCGGCACTTACAGAGACATCCACTTGACCAGCGCAAATGACGGTAAAGACCGCCTGCGCCGTCCCATGGGGGCGGCCGCCGGGCCGACGAGATCGGCCCGGTTCCTGAAGAGCGCACGCGAAGGATCCGACGCGGCGCGGCAGAACAGCGACGAAACTCCTGTGTTCGACAAGATTGCATCAATCTGCACCGAGAAATATCGCAGTCGAGTAAGCGTTTCTTTAAATATCGTCAACGCCCAAGTAGCAGGAGTGTCGAGGTAGAAGCACTTATCGGCGGGAATGATGCCGCTCATGATGGAAGCGTTGGCCAGTGAACTGGCCGCTCACATTACGACTCTTCACAAGGTCTTGATCGCGATTGGGGTCGTGGTGCTGCTGGTCGTGCTCGTGGTCGCGCGGATCATCGTGGTCCGGCGGCACGCGCGAAGACGTTGAAGCGTCCCGGTCCTCCATGTCGTGATCGTCGGTGGTCGACATGGCCGGCGATCTCGCCCACGAGGGCAAACTCCGGTGCCCGCTCGGTCTGCTGGGACCGCCCGCCCTCGCTGGTCCACCGCATCGCCCCGCGTCCGGATTCAAGCATCGCGATCAACGGCTCGTCCGGTACCGCACCATGCGGCGAATGAATCGGCTGCTGGGCGGGCTGGTCGCAAACCGTCCGCCCGCCGCCGCCCCCCGACCCGGCCAGAACCGGTGAACCGGGCCTGCTGACCCCGTCAGCCCGTCGATCGTTGCTCGGCTGTGCCGATCGCGGTCTGGACGGCGGGGACGAGTGCCTCGGCCAGGGTCACGGGCCGTCGGCCGATCAGGCGGCGCAGGTCGCCGGAATCGGTGTACATCTCGCCGCGGCTCATGCCGAGGTCGGCATCGGCGAGGACCTCTGCGAGCTCGGCGGGTAGGCCCGCGGCGGCCAGCGCCTGGGCGAACTCGGTCACCGGGAGGTGGGCGTAGGCGATCTCCTTCCCGGCCGCAGAGGAGATCGCGGCGGCGAGTTCGGTCAGCGTGAAGGATTCGTCGCCGCCGAGCTCGTACACGGCGCCGGTGTGGCCTTCGGTGGTGAGGACGACCGCCGCGGCCTCGGCGTAGTCGGCGCGGGACGCGGCGCTGATCCGCCCCTCACCCGCGGCGCCGATGACGGCGCCGTTCTGCAGGATCTGCGGCAGTTGGGCGGTGTAGTTCTCCAGGTACCAGCCGTTGCGCAGCAGCACGCTGGGGATTCCGCGGTCCCGCAGGTACTTCTCGGTCTCGCCGTGCGTGGCACCGATGATGGTGGCGGCCGTGTCCGCGTGCGTCGTGCTCGTGTACGCCATCAGCGACACGCCCGCGGCCACCGCGGCGTCTATCACGCGGCGGTGGTTGGCGACCCTTTCGTTCACGGGGACCGAGGCCGAGATCAGCAGCAGTCTGTCCGCCCCCGCGAAGGCATCGGCCAGGCTGTCGGTGTCCGCGAAGTCGGCGCGGCGTGCCGTGACGCCCCGGTCGGCCAGGTCCTTGATCCCGGAGATGTCCCGGCCGGTCGCGATGATGTCCGCGGCCGGGATTCCCCGCCGCAGCAGCGCCTCGACGGTGAGCCTGCCCAGCCGGCCGGTGGCTCCGGTGACGACGATCGACATGATGAGCCTTCCTTCCTCCCGCGCGTGCCTCGCGCCTGTCACGGATCGTCCGCGGCGGGATGGAACCCAGAGTGACCTGCACACTCTCTTTCGGGAAGTAGCCACTTTCGGGTAGGGTACTTACCCAAGCGAAAGCATTGAGGTGAGTCCGTATGGCGGCTGTCGAGAACGTGACCGGGCCCATACCGTCATTCGATCCGTACGAGCGCGGCTGCCCGTCGCGGGACCTGCTCGACCAGATCGGCAGCAAGTGGGCGGTCCTCGTGCTGGGCGAGCTCGGCCGGAACGGGGCCTGCCGGTTCAGCCGTCTCCGGCAGGCGCTCGCGGGCGTGAGCGAGAAGATGCTCACCCAGACGCTGCGCACCCTCGAACGCGACGGGCTGGTCAGCCGGACCGTCTACCCGGAGGTGCCGCCGCACGTGGAGTATGAACTGACCGCCCTCGGTGAGACGCTGCGGGAGCCGCTGAAGGCGCTCACGGAATGGTCGGTGCGGCACATCGAGGAAGTCATCGCCGCCCGTGGGGAGTACGACGACCGCACTGAGCGTGCCCGGTAAGCAGCGGCGGCCCGCGATCGATCACCCACCTGGGCGCGGGTGCCGGCGAACTCGCAGATCGTCGAGCGGCGCGGCCTCTCATCGATGCCGGGCTGTACGGCCACGCCGGTGACATCGGCCGCGGGGCGGCGTCAGACGGGCAGGCGCGTCCAGGCGTCCAACCCCTCCTCCGTGAGCAGCATGTCGAAGGCGGCGTCGGCGGCGCCGGTGAGGGGCCCGTTCGGGCCGAGCACCGAGGGCAGGACGGGCGGGGGCGCGGCCCGGCGGTAGCGCATCAGCCCTGCGGTGTACGCCTCGGCGAGCGCCTCGGGCGCGGCCGCGCGGAGGTCGACCGCCAGGCCGGACAGCGTGACCAGGCCGGGATCGAGCGCGTTGACGAGCGCGGCGACGCCTCGTCCGAAGGCGCGCGCGGCGCCGGCCACCGCGTGCGCCGCAGCCGGGTCGGACGCCGCGGACGCGATGATCTCCCCGGCCGCGGTGCGCGGGTCCGGGGGCGGCGGCCGGTGCAGGGCGCGGGCCATCGCCCGCCCGTCCACCGCCATGTCCCAGCAGCCGCGCGCGCCGCACGGGCACTCCACGCCGGGGTCGCCGAACGGGACGTGACCGAACTCCCCGCCCGCGCCGGTCGCGCCGTCGACCGGGCCGCCGTCGACGACGAGGATGCCGCCGACGCCCACCTCGATGGTCAGGTGCAGCACGACCCGCGTCCCGGCGCCCGCGCCGCGCCGGGCCTCGGCGAGCCCGGACAGCGAGGCGTCGTTGCCCACGAGCAGGAGGGTCCCGGGCGTCCTGAGCGGTTCGAGGTCGACGTCCCGCCATCCCATGCCGGACGCCTGCACCACCCGCGTGCCGCTGACGGTTCCGGCGACGCAGGCCGAGACCGCGCGGATCCGGGACCCGTACGCGGCCCGGGCGGTCTCGATCCGGTCGGCGAGGACGTCCAGCACGTCCGGGGAGCCGGAATGCCGCCCGCCGTCCTCGTGCACGATCCGGCCGCCGAGTTCCGCACACGCCACCCGCCAGTGCTCGTGGCCGATGTCGGCCACGCACACCAGCGGGCCTTCCGGGTGGGCGGTGAGCGCGGGAGAGGGCCGGCCCCGGCCGCCGGTGCGCTCGGGGGCGCGCTCGTCGATGAGGCGCGCGGCCTTGAGCCGGGCGGTGATCTCGGTGGCGGAGCCGCTGCTCAGGTGCAGTGCGCGGGCGGTGTCCGCGCGCGTCGCCGACGGGTGCGCGTGGACGTGGCGCAGGACGGCGAGCGCTCCCTGGCTGCGCAGGGCGCGGGCCGAGTGCGCGGTGCCGGCCCGCGCGGCGGCGGTGCTCGGTCGCATGGTGACATCCTTGCCGGACAGGATTATCCTCGTGTGACGAGGATAATCCTCGGGAGCTGAGGTGAAGCATGGCCTCCGAGATCCGGACCCTGACCGGCCCCGCCGGCGCCCTTCGCCGGACCCGCGGAACGCTCGGCCTCTACGGGGCGCTCGGGTGCCTGGGCTACATGCTCACCGCGCTCGGCGCGATCCTGCCGCAGCTCCGTGAGGAGCGCGGGCTGCCGCGCGGCGAGGTGGCGCTCTACCCGTCCGCTTTCGCCCTCGGGCTCGTCATCGTCGGCCTGGTCGGGCACCGGCTCGCCGGAAGGCTCGGACGGTACGCGCCGCCCGCCGCGCTGACCGTGCTCGTCGCCGGCGCCGCCATCATGGCCGCCGGCGGCGGGCGGCTCGGCGCCGGGCTCGGCGCGCTGGTTCTCGGGCTCGGCGGCGCGGGGCTCGTCCAGCTGATCCCGGCCGCGCTGCGCGCCCTGCACGGCGGGGATGGAACGGTCCCGATCGGGGAAGCGAACGCGGTGGCGAGCACCGCCTCCGTCCTCGCGCCGCTGGCGATCGGCGCCGCCGTCGCGCACGGACCGGGCTGGCGGCCGGCGTTCGTGGTGCCGCCGCTCGCCGTGGCCGCCGTCCTCCTGATCACCCGGCTGACCGTGGCGCCCCCGGCGGCCGTGGCAGTGCCGCCCGCGGCGGGCCGGGCGCCCCGCACGTTCCGCAGCAGGTGGCTCGACCTCGTGCTCGCGGTGGGCACCGAGTTCTGCATGATGTTCTGGGCCGCCGACTTCCTCGGCTCGGTGAAGGGCCTGTCCGCGGGCACCGCCGCCATGTTCTCCACCGCCTTCGTGCTCGGCATGGCGCTCGCGCGGGCGGCCGCCGCGCCGCTCGTCCGGCTGGCGCGCGGCCGCCCGGACCGGCTCGTCGCGGCGGCGGCCGGCGTCGGCGTCGCCGGATTCGCCGTGCTGTGGACGGCGCCGGCGCCCTTCGCCGTCGCCGGGCTGCTCGTCGTGGGCCTCGGCGTGGCGCTGCTGTACCCGGTCATCCTGGGACAGGCGCTCGCGGCGTGGCCGTCCCAGCCCGCCCGCGCCTCCGCCCGCTGTGCGCTTGCGTCCGGGGTCGCGATCGGTACGGCCCCGCTCGTCCTCGGCGCGCTCGCCGACCTCACCACGCTCCGCGCGGCCGTGTTCGTCGCGCCCGCCCTCCTGCTGGCCCTGCTCGCCCGCCGCGTCCGGCGAACGCACTGACTTGCGGCGAGCCGCGTTATGGGCAGGCCGTGGTCCACGAGCGTGCGCGCCATCGGTGGCGGGCCGGACTCGCCGCACATCCGGCGCTTTCCCTGGCGCCTTCACCGCCGACCTGCTCACCACCGCCGCGGGCGCCGCCCCGGACACGGCCGCCCGCGAGTGGCTGCACTCGGGACGGCCCCGCCAGCCGCGCCGCACGCATCGACCGGGTGTTCGCCCTGTTAGCGCCCTGTCTGCGGGCCGCCGTCCGCCGGAGTTCGCCGACAGCGCGGACGTCGGGGGCGCCCCGGTGAATGATCAACCGGGGCGGTCGGCGGGCGCGGCATCGGGTCGTGCGGTGAGGCTTGCGGCGAGGGCGTCCAGGCCCGCCTTGATCCGGTCGAGCGGCATGCCGCGCATCCGGCGCTGGTGAAGGAACAGGTTCGCGGCGAGGGGGGCGAGGAGGGCGTCCGCCAGGTAGGCGGCGTCGGCGTCCGGGCGGATCTCGCGGAGCAGCATCGCCAGGTGCCGGTGGTAAAGGCCGTACGAACCGTCGCGGAAGCGGGCGTCGGGCGGGTCGGACTCGGCCATCAGCAGCAGGTCGGCCTGGGCCTCGGTCCGGTCGGCCAGGGCGTGCAGGAAGGCGCGGACGCGCTGGGAGGGCGCGGCGCCCGGGCCGAGCGGCGGAGGGCCCGTGATGAAGGCGGCCTGGAAGTCGCGCTCGCGGTCGTCGATCACGGCGTAGACGAGGCGGGCCCGGTCGCCGAACCGGCGGTAGACCGTGCCGACGCCGACCCCGGCGGCCCGCGCGACCTCGTCCATGGAGACGGCCTCGGCCCCACGGGTGGCGATCACCTCCGCGGCGGCGCGCAGGATGCGGCGGCGGTTGTGCGCGGCGTCCGCGCGCTCGGCGGGCGGACGCCCGACCACGGGCAGCTCCCGCATCCAGCCCCCTCTCGGCACGGCTCACCAGCGTAACGGGTTGATATCCGGAGAAATCTCCGGTTAAGCTCCCTAAGCGGAATTTTCTCCGATTAGTGGCGAGGAGCTGGGATGGCGACGGATCTGACGGGCCTGGGCGAGGACCATGTCAGCGGTGCGGCGATCGCCGTGGACGGGGGGTACTCGGCCTGATGGCCTGGGTCTTCTTGCTGATCGCGGGGGCGACGGAGCTGGTGTGGGCGACGGCGCTGAAGTACTCGGACGGCCTGACGCGCCTGTGGCCGACCGTCATCGGACTCTCGGTGGCGCTGCTCAGCGTCGTCGTGCTGTCGCTGTCGCTTCGGACGCTGCCGGTCGGGACGGCGTATGCGGTCTTCGTCGGCCTCGGGGCCCTCGGCGTTGCGCTCGCCGGCATGGTCGCGTTCGGCGAGAGCACGTCGCCGGCCCGGCTGGCATTCCTCGCTCTGATCGTCATCGGCGTGATCGGCCTGCAGGTACTGGAGAGCTCTTAGGGGGCTTTTGGCCCCTAAAGGCACTTAAATAAGGCCTGGCGGCAACGTTTGTCGATGTAAGAAGGTGTCTTCGAACCTTTCCGATGATCGTTGAAGGGATTGAAGACACCTTCTCGAAAACCCAGCTCATCCAGGTTCTTCAAAAAAAGAATCGCACCCCGGGCGATTTGCGGCTGCGCAAAGTGACGATGATGAGCGTGCGGTTGTCCGGTCCGGATGGGGTAGCTTTGCGATCTCTGGGCGTGTGTCGGTGACGGGCGGGTCGAGGCGGGCGTGGTCGACTGGACGGAGTGTCCGCCGGAGCAGGTCGGCGTCGACAGCGCCGGCCTTGCTCGCGCGTTGGAGCTGGTTGCGGCGCGGCGGGCGGCCGCCCAGATCTGCGTCCTTCGCGACGGCCGGGTCGTGCTCGATCGCTCGGTCGCGTGTCGGCCTGACTCGCTGTTCTGGATCTTTTCGGCCAGCAAGCCGTTCGTCGCGCTCCTGGTGCACCAGCTCGCCGAGCGGGGCGCGCTGAACCTGGACGACGCCGTGGCCGCGTATTGGCCGCGGTTCGGCCGGCATGGCGAGGACCGCATCACCATCCGGCAGGTGCTGCAGCACCGCGCGGGTGTTCCCCTGTCCAGCAGCATGCTCGGTGACGCGCTCGCGATGATGAGCTGGGAGCGGGCGGTACGCCACGTCGAGCGGGCTCGGCCCCGGTGGCCGCCCGGGCAGGTCCCCGCGTACCACGTCATCAGTTACGGTGTCATTCTCGGGGAACTCGTCCGTCAAGTCGGCGGCATCCCGGTGTCAGACGCCCTCACCGCCGGGTTGCTTCGGCCGCTCGGCCTGCACGACACCTATCTCGGCCTGCCCGATCATCTGTGGTCTCGGCACGTCCCGGTACGTGCCAGCGCCCCGGTGGATCAGATCGTGCGGGTCGGCCTCAATCGGCCCGCGGCACGGCGGGCGGTGGTCCCCGCGGCGGGGATATCCACCACGGCCCGGGACCTCGCACGGTTCTACCAAGCGCTGCTCCAGGGCGGCGAGTTGGACGGCGTGCGCGTCGTCGACCCGTCGACGATCGCGCAAGCCACCCTGCCGTCGAGCGAGGGCGAGACGGATCGGCTGCTCAACCTACCGATCCGGTGGTCACAGGGCTTCCAACTCGGCGGACCCAGGTCAGGCGCCCGTGGCGGCCCACCGATGGGCAGGCTGAGCAGTCCACGCACGTTCGGCCATAGCGGCAGCAACTGCTGCATCGCCTGGGCCGACCCGACCCGGCGGCTCGTCTTCGCGTACCTGACCGCCCTACTGCCGCCCAGACACGAGGGCGCGGACCACATCAGCAGCGTGAGCGACGCCATCAACGCAGCCTGCAGATAAGAGGGAGTTTCGTCCTGTATCTGTGGTGTCAAGTGCCCCGCCAGGTGACAGTGGCCTCGCCGGTGAGGCGGCGGCTCATCAGGTTGATCATTGCGACGTGGACCATGGCTTCGGATCGGGCCGGCAAGGTGTCGTAGTCGCGGGCCAGGCGGCGGTGCAACATCAGCCAGCCGAACGTGCGCTCCACCAGCCAGCGTCGCGGTAGCGGCACGAATCCTTTGGTGGCGGGGTCGCGGCGGACGGGCTCCAGGTCGATGCCCAGGGTGGCGGCGTGGTCGATGACCTTGGTGCGGTAGGCGGTGTCGGCCCATGCCTTGGTGATCGTCGGGTGGGCCGCGGCCACTCCGGCCAGCAACTGCATGCCGGCGGTGCCGTCGGGCACGCTGGCCGCGGTGACCAGCACCGCCAGCAGCAGCCCGAGGGAGTCGGTGACGATGTGGCGTTTGCGGCCCACGATCTTCTTGCCGGCATCGGTGCCCTGGCCGGAGGTGGGCACGTCGATGGAGGGCTTGACGCTTTGAGAGTCGATGATGCAGGCGCTGGGCTGGGCCCGGTGCCCTTCCTGCTCGCGGACCAGGTCACGCAGCAGCCCGGTGAGCTGGGCGAATACTCCGTCGCGCTGCCAGCGGGCGAAGTAGGCGTACACGGTCTGGTGGGGCGGGAAGTCGTGCGGCAGGTAGCGCCACGGGATGCCGGTCCGGTCGACGTACAAGATGGCGTTCATCAGGGTGCGCAGGTCGTGTTCGGGTGGACGGCCGATGGCCAGCGCGCCGGCCATGCGTTCCTCGCGCCAGGCGGTCAGGACCGGCTCGATCAACGCCCAGCGGGCATCGGACAGATCACTGGGATAACCACGGCGTGTGCTCATGACCAGGCTGTACGCCAGGCGGAACCAGATGCCCAGGCGTATGCAGAATCCGGCAAGGCAGAGCGCGCTCACTTGAGGTTCTGGGACGAGACAGAATTATGCGGGCGAACCGACCCCACATCCGCCTCCATAGCATCCCGAAAAGCCTCAAGACTCACCCGCCCCACCACCTCGGCCCTCAATACCTCTCCAGAACCGCTGTCAACCGCCAGCTACTGGGACGAAACTCCCTCTAAGAAGGTGTCTCCGATCCCTTCAACGATCCGGAAAAGGTTCGAAGACACCTTCTGGGCCGGCGGCGCCTCCGAGGAAGCCGGCGATCGCGTCGGCCACTGCGGCGGGCGCCTCCTCGGCCATGTGGTGCCCGGAGTCGATGGCGTGGCCGCGCACATCGTCCGCCCAGGCCCGCCAGATCCGCACCGGGTCGCCGTAGAGGTCCTCCAGGTCGTCCTTCGCCGACCACAGCACCAGCGTGGGGCACCGGACGCGGCGTCCGGCGCTCCGGTCCTCCTCGTCGTGCCGCCGGTCGATGCCCACCCCGGCCCGGTAGTCCTCCAGCATCCCGCGCACCGTCTCCGGGTCGTGGATCGCGTTCTGGTAGTCGGCCCACGCCTCGGGCGCCATGTGCTCGTCGGTCGCGGTGTACCAGGCGTCGGGGTCGGCGTTGATGACCCGTTCGGCGGGCTTGTCGGTCTGGGCGAAGAACCACCAGTGCCACCAGGCCGCCGCGAAACGGGCGTCGCAGCGCTCCAGGTGCTCGACCACCGGCAACCCGTCCATGGCCACCAGGCCGGTGACGGCCGACGGATGGTCCATCGCGGTCCGGAACGCCACGAGCGCGCCCCGGTCGTGACCGGCCACCGCGAACTCCGTGTGGCCGAGCCCACGCATCAGGCCCACCACGTCGCGGGCCATCGCGCGCTTGGAGTACGGCGCATGCTCGGCGTCGGTGGGCGGCTTGGACGACTCCCCGTAGCCCCGCAGGTCCGGGCACACGACGCTGAACCGCTCGGCGAGACGGGGCGCGACCTTGTGCCAGGTGGCATGCGTACGGGGATGCCCGTGCAACAGCAGCACCGGCGGCCCGGAACCGCCATGCCGCACCCGCAGCGTCACTTCCCCGACATCGATTCGATCCAGCTCGAACCCGTCAAAGAACATCCCCGCGCATTACCCGCGCGCCCCATCAGATAACCGCCCTACGCGGGCTCGCGCAACGCCGCGCCCTCACGCCGATCCGAGGGTCCTTGTCATGAAGACGCTGTTCCGGTCGGGAAGGTACGCGGCGAAGGGTTCGCAGTAGGTGAAGTAGTGAGCGACGACGCCTGGACCGACCTCGGCCACAGCGTCCGGATTCAGTGGAGGTCCTGGGCCGATCACGACAGCGCCGGGCTCGTCGAGCAGCACGACCGGCTGGACGGCGCGAGCCGCTGCCTGGGTCTGATGCTGCCATGGTCCTTACAGGCGGCGACAGGATCTTGCCGCTACGGCCGTGATCTGGCGGGCCGCCTCGACCGTCGCGTTCACGCCTCGCTCCGGCTCCAGGCCGGCGTGCGCGGCCCTTCCCCGCACCAGCACCTCGTAGCGCGACACGCCCTTGCGCTCGGTCTTCAGGGCCCCGCCGGGCCCGGCGGCTTCCAGCACCAGTGCGGCCGCGCAGCGCCGCGCCTCGTTCTCGATGAGCCGCCGTGACGACGGCGACCCCGGCTCCTCGTCACCGGTGACGAGGAGGGTCACGCCGTCCAGGTCGTCCAGCGCCGCCAACGCGTGGAACGCCATCGCCAGCCCCGCCTTCATGTCGAAGCATCCCGGTCCGCGCAGCACCCCGTCGCGGACCTGGAACGGGTGCGTCTCCAGCGAGCCGATCGGCCACACCGTGTCGTGGTGCCCGATCAGCAGGACGCGCGGTTCGGCGCCGAAACGCCAGCGGAGATGGGTGCGCCCGTCGATGACGACCCGCTCCGCCTCGGCCTCCAGGTGCCGGGCGCCGATCTCGGCGACCACCTCCGCGCTGCGGGCGACCGCGGCCAGGTCGTCGGACGGGGATTCGCAGCACACCAGCCGTTCGATGTCGGCGATCAACGCGGCCTCGCGCGCCTGTTCGCGGGCCGCTGGCCGAGCCCCGGCCCGTCGCAGGTCGCGGTTCGCCGCGGCACGGCGTTCTGTCACGGCGGGCACCTCTGGTCGACGCATCGCCCAAGCATCGCGAGACGCACCGCGAACGGGCCTGTTCTGTCGGCCAACGCCGGCGCGCGAGGTTGGGACGCGGCGATGAAACCGAGCAGAGGCCGACACGGAGAGTGCCGATCCGAGCGCCCGCCCGTCCCCGGCGTGAGGACGGGCGGCCCGCCCGCCGCGGCCCGCGGCGGGCGGCTCCTCACCGATGCGTTCCGGCGCCGTGCGTCATGGGCGCACGGTCGCCTTGGTCGTGACGCCGGTGGCCTTGAACGTGGTGGCGTTGGGCAGGAGCTTCCCGGGACGCGGAGCGGGCCGGGTGAGGAAGGGCAGGCTCGGCCGGCCGGCGGCGCCGGCCTTCAGGGACCGGGCGGAGGCCGGCGCCACGCCCGTGCCCAGGCTGAGGACGAGCGGCAGGTCGAAGGTGTTCTTGCCGGACGGCGAGGGCAGCCCGATGATGGCGTTGATCACCGGGTCGAGGATCCCGCTGTCGAACGGCCCGCAGCCCGTGGCGGCCGGGACCGCCGCGCCGGTGTCCTTGGCGGCCATCGGCAGCGCCGTGGGGTTGAGGTTCATCCCGCCGTAACCGGAGGAGTTCGTCAGCGACGTCGGCGCGACCGCCACCGTGACGGGCCCGATCGTGCAGGTGGGGCCGAGGAGGTCGTTGCCGAGGTGGATGGTGAGCGGCAGGGTCGCCTGCAGGGTGCCGGCGTCGGTGACCCCGAGGCCGACGGGCCCGGCGAGCGACTGGGTGACGGTCAGCTTGTTGAAGGGCAGCATCGCGGCGGGGGTCATGCCGAGGATCGGGCCGATGAGCGGGAGGGTGCCCATGAGGCCGCCGGGCACGTTCACCGGGGCCGAGACGAGTTCCTCGCCCTCCACGGGAGGCGTGAGCGTCGCGCCCGGCGACAGGTCGGTCACCGCGCCGGTGACGCGGATCGCTCCCGGGGGGAGGTCCAGGCGGAACCCGCCGATCTTCGTGGTCCCGCCGGTGGTGACCTCGCGGATGCACAGCAGCCCGGACGCGCACTGCTTCTGGAAGGGCGTCGCGGCGCTCGGCGCGGAACCGATCGTGACGGCCGGATGGGGAGCGCCCGACGGCGGGGACGCGGGGGAGAAGTGTCCGATGACGCCCTTGCCGGGTTCGCTGAACCACAGCTGCCCGCCAGGGCCCGGGATGATCCGGGTCGGGGCGGAATAGGTGCTGGGCAGGGGGTACTCGGTGACCTTGCCGGAGCGGGTGATGCGTCCGATGTTGCTGGCGGCGGCCTCGGTGAACCACAGGGCGCCGTCGGGGCCCCTGGTGATGCCCTCCGGCTGGGAGGCGGTGGTCTTCACGGCGTATTCGGTGATCTGCCCGGTCTTGGGGGCCAGCCGTCCGATCTTGCCGGCACCGGGTTCGGTGAACCAGAGCGCGCCGTCGGGGCCGGTGGTGATGCCGCCGAGCGCCGGAACGGCGGTGGCGGCTCCCGGCGGGGCGTAGGTGGTGACGTTCCCGGCGGTGTCGATGCGGCCGACCATCGGGGTGGAGTCGCTGGTGAACCACAGCGCGCCGTCGGGGCCCCGCGTGAGGGCGCCGAACAGCCCGCCGAACGGCGCCTGGTACATCGTGACGTTGCCCGATGCCGGTTCTAGGCGCCCGACATAGGCGCCTCCCGCGCCGGTGAACCACATCGCGCCGTCGGGCCCCTGGACCAGGTCGCTCATGCCCGCGGCCGTCTCCGGAAGCTCGTAGAAACGGATGCTCCCGTTCGCGGTGTTCACCTTGCCGATGCGGGGCACGGCCTGCGAGGCGTCGGCGAGCCAGACCGATCCGTCGGAGGCGGTGGCCATTGCCGAGGGCACTCCCGCGTACTTCTGCGAATTGGCCGCCACGGGGAAGCGGGTGACCGCGCCCGTCGCGTCCGCCTTCCCGATCCCGCCCGCGTTCTCGGCGAACCAGACGGTGCCCTTCGGGCCCCGGGCCAGCCCGTCGACCAGGGCCTCCGGAACGCCGCCCGCCTTGGACAGCGAGATCTCGGCCGGCGGGCCCGCGAGCGCGCTCTGCGCCGGCATTACGGTCAGGGCGGTCAAGGTGGTGCCGAGCAGGCCGGTGAAGGCGACGAGGCGTCCCCGAAGGACGAAGCGGCCCCGTACGACGAGGCGTCCCCGTATGGCGCGATGGCGCATGTGCGTCTCCAAGAGAGGGGTGGATACCAGGGCGAGCCGGAGACGCCGAGGCGTCTCCGGCTCGCCGGGCCGGGCCGCGAGGCTCACGGCGGGGGCGCGCGGCCCCGGATCGGTTCAGGCGGCAGGGGTCACGGTGAGGTGACGTTGATGCTGGGGTGGCCGCCGCTGCCGTTGCTGACGATGTAGGTGCCGGACAGCGATCCGTTGTGGCCGTTTCCGACCAGGCCGGCGCAGCCGCTGACGTTGCTGATCGGCAGCGACCCGGAGCCCGAGGCCGTCAGCGCGCCGGTCCCGTTGGTGTAGCTGCCGTTGGCCACGCCCGTGCCTCCGGCGCCGACGTCGAAGCTGCAGCCGGTGGCCGACAGGTGCGTGGCGATCCCGGAGATGCTGCCCGCCGTCGTCGAGCCCGAGGTGGCGCCCGTGACGTTGACGCTCCACGGGAGGTTGGACGTGGTCACGGTGAAGGTGATCTTGATGCCGAGCACGGTGCCGGTGCAGCCGCTGAACGAGACGCTGCTGAGCGACCCGACGCTGAGCGGCGAGGCGCCGGACTTGGTGCCGTTCGGCACGCTGCCGCTGGCGTGCGACGAGGTGCAGGTGATCGCCTGGTTGGTGGTCGTGTCCTTGAACACCAGGTTGCCGGAGTTGGCCGCGGTGACGCTGCCGCCGTTGGTGACGGTGGCGGTGAGGTTCGCGGCGTAGGCGGTCGAGCTCAGGAGGAGCGCGAAGGCTGCGGTGCCGGCCGCGGTGAGCGCGGCGGCAGCGGATTTCCGCATGGTTCTGCCCTTCTTCGGGGTGGGACGCCGGGCCCTCGGGGCGGGGGCCCGGGCCTTTCTCGCGAGTGCGTGAGCTCACATTCACCTACTGGCCGGTACGGTAGGCAGGCCGGCGCGGGTCGGCAATAGCGGACGCGGCCTCTCGACGCGTTCCCCGCAAGTTCTGTCATCGAGTGAGTAAAACGAGCCGCGAACTTTTGCCGATCGTACGAACGGCTCTCCCCGGCGCGCGTGAGACGGCATGCTCATTGTCATCGCGTGAGCGCGCGGTCTGGTATCCGAAAAGGCTTATCCGCCCGTTCCGATATCGGGGGCGGCCGGATGGATTCTGTCCGCATCGGGACGCGGCGGAGCCTTTTCTCGCGCCGGCGCCGGAGGTACCGTCGCCGGGCAGGTCTGAGGGCGGCCGCTCCCGCCCGGCCGGATCGGCGCCGCGGGCGGACCCCTGCCGCGTGCCCGCGGCGCGGCCGCGGCGCTGGAAGGAGGGACGGGAGCGTGGGGCCCGTGGTGCTGTCCCCCGGACTCGCCGAGGTGCTGCGGTCGAGACCGCCGAAGCTGTGCGAGGAGGTCTGCGCCGCCGTTCGCGCCGCCGTCCCCGCCTACGCGTCGGCCGACCGGACCTCGCCGTCGGCCTGCCGGATCGTCCAGGAGGCGATCCAGGCGTTCTTCGTCCGCGCCACGGGCCTGTCGCAGCCGCTGGACGGGCTGGACGGGCTGCTGCGGCTGTTCGGCGAGCAGGAGGGCGGCGCCGGGCGGAGCCTGGACACCGTGCAGGCGGCGATCGGCGTCGCGTTCCGCACGTCGTGGCGCCGCCTCGTCGAGGTCTGCGCCCGCCATCAGGTCACCGGACAGGACGTCGCGTGGCTGGCGGAGGTCCATTTCGCCCACAGGGACCGGGTCATCACCCAGATCGTCAAAGGCTATCTGCGAAGCGACGGGCGGGCGGTGCAGGAGCGGGCCGCGCTGCGCCGGCGCCTGCTGCGCGGGCTCGTCGACCGCCCGCCGGCCGCACCCGCCGCGCTCGCCGACCTGGCCGCCCGGTCGGGGTGGAGCCTGCCGGCGGAGGCGACGCCCGTCGCCGTCCGGCCCGGGACCCGGTGGTCGCGCGATGCCGCGCACGGTGACGTCCTGGCCGACCAGGAGGGCGACGCGTACCGGTTGCTGGTGCCCGGCCCGTTCGACGCGGCGCGGCACGCCGTCTTCGGCACGCCCGTGACGGGCGGTCCGGTGGTGATCGGCCCGACCGTCCCGCTCGGCGGGCTGCCCGACGCCATGCGCTGGACGCGGGAGGCGCTCGCCCTCACCCTCAAGGGCGTGATCGCCGAGGCGCCCGTCGTCCACGTCGACGACCATCTCCTCGATCTCTGGCTGTGCGCGGACCCGCACCTGACCGACCTGCTCGCCGAGCGCCTGCTGGGCGGCCTGGAGCACCTGCCCGAGGACAAGCGCACCGTCCTGGCGACGACGCTGCGGGTGTGGCTGGAGACCTGGTCGACGGTGACCGACGTGGGCGCCCGGCTGCATCTGCATCCGCAGACCGTCCGGTACCGGTTGCAGCAGGTCCGGCAGCTGATCGGCGATCCGCTGGAGGACCCGGAGGCCCGCTTCGCGGTGGAGGCGGTCCTGAGGGCGCGGAACCGGCGACCGGCCCCGGGAGGTCCGCGGGACCCGGCCCGCCCCGAGCAGCCGGGATCGGGTCGATGACGGGCCCGTCCCACGGACCGCTCGGGCGGCGCCCGGCGCTGGAGCCTCCGGCGCCGGAGGGGCTGGCCGAGGCGCGGCGCCTGCTCGCCGACCAGCTCCCGGTGATCACGAGCGAACTCGTGCCGAGCCTCGTGGAGGAGGTCATCGAGCGGGTCCGCGACAGCGTCCCGGACTATGCGCGTCCCCGTGGCGGCCCTTACGACCAGGTGCTCCGCGCCGCGACCGAGCGGAACATCATGGGCTTCCTCGACTGGATGGTCGATCCCGGGCGGCCGCTGGACAAGCGCGACGAGCTGTGCCGCAAGGTCGGCGCGTTCGAGGTGATGGAAGGGCGGCCGCTGGCGGTGCTGGAGGCCGCCTACCGCATCGGGACGGGGGCGGCGTGGGCGCGGATCCGCGCCCAGCTGGCGGACCGGAGCGTCTCCGTCCAGGCCATCGCGGCGCTCGCCGAGGCCCTCGCGGAGTACATGGACCAGGCGGCGGCGCTGTCCCGGGAGGGCTACGAGCGGGCCCGGGACGTCGAGCGCACGGCCGCCCGGCTGCGGCTGCTGCGCGGCCTGGCGCGGGGCGAGCCCGCGACCGAGGTCCCGGCCGCCGCCGACTGGCGGCCGCCCGAGCAGGTCACCATGGTCGCCCTGCCGCCCGGCTCGCCGCTCGTCCGGCCGCTGCTGGACGCGGACGTGCTGCTGGACGCGGCCGACCCCGCCCCTTACCTGCTGGTGCCGGGCCCGTTCTCGCACGACCGGCGGGAAATGCTGGAAGCGTCCCTCGCCGGAGGATGGGCGGTGGCCGGGCTGACCGTCCCGCCGGCGTCCGCCGGGCACTCGCTGCGCTGGGCGCGCCGGCTGCTCGAACTGGCCACGGACGGCGTCGTGGACGGCGCTGGGACCGGGGGAGGGGACGGGCGCGGCCTCCTGCTGTGCGAGGACCACATCATGACCCTGTGGCTGCTGGCCGACGAGCCGCTGATGGCGCGGATCGCGGACCGCGCGATCGTCCCGCTCGCCTGGGTGTCGGAGCGGCGCAGGCAGCGGCTCATCGAGACCCTGGAACTCTGGCTCCGCACGCGGGGCCGCGCCACGACGATGAGCCGCGAACTCGGCATGCACGTGCAGACCGTCCGGTACCGGACGCGGTTGCTCGACCAGCTCATGGGCGACGACCTCGCCGACTCCGACCGGCGCTTCGCCATCGAGGCGTCGCTGCGCGCGCTCCGGCTACGCGGCCGCACCCCGAATGGGGAATGAGCTCGTTCGCCGTGAAATCCCGCGCGCACGAGTTCCTGGATCGCCGTCAGGCCCGATCCTTGCGGGTGACGACCACGACGTAACGGCACTCCTCGACGGTGTCGTTGACGAACTCGCGGGCTTGAGGCTCGCCGAGTTCGAACGTGTCCCCGCCGGACGATGGGCGACCGTCCCCTCGACCAGCGCGGTCATGCCCAGCTCCAGCACGGCGGCGTCTTCGGGCAGGCCCCAGACCTCGGGGTCGCACAGTAGTCCGGCCAGGTGCTCCAGTCCGTTCGTGACCTGCGGCAACTGCCTTTCGACGGGCATCCCCGTATAGCGCGACACCCCTACCAGCACCGGACTGGAGAGGGTCCGGCGGCGCCGTCATTCGCCGGGCCCCGCCAGACCAACGAGTGCCTCGTCGACACGTCGAAGCGTCTCCTGGATGTCGTCCCCGACCGTGATGACGATCGTCTGGCACGCCGGTGGGTGTAGCCGCGCTGCGGCTGTGGGGATCTGCAGACCGGCCATGCCATGGGTGGTAGATGTCTGCGGTCTGTGGCGGAGCCGGGCCGTGGGGGTTGGTATCTGCGGTTGGAAATGGGGACGGATGCATAGCCAGCCACCGTGGAGGGCGTAGCCGGATCATTCACCAGCCAGCACGCCGGCCACTCCGCCACCGTCAACGGCCTCCCTGACGGCCCGCGCAGCCGCGACAGCGCCTCCGCCGCCGCCCTACGAGGCCCGAATCTTCTCGCCGCACCCGCCGATGCTGACCATCCCCATGGCGCGCGGGCATGCTGTGGACTGTACTGATCCTGCTTTTCGTCATGCAGTGCCGTGCAAGCGCTGGAGAACGAGCTGGCGGGCGCGGCGGTGGCGTTGGCGGCGGCCTCCTATCCGCCGCTGATCGCGATCTGCTGCGTCGTAGAAGGCGCGCCGGGGTGTCCGGTACGGGCTGCTGGGTGCGGTGACGGTCTGGCCTTGTTGCCGTTCGTGCTGGTGCGGACGGGGTTGGGACTGGTTGCTCTTGGCGATCGCGGCGGCGGTGCTGTGCGTCTGCCCCCAGCGGGTCGCCCGGTCGCTGCCGAGCGGCCTCGCGTCGCCCGCGACCTGTGTGACGTGCTCGGCTTCACCCTGTCCGCGGGAGCAGGCTGACACTGTTACAGCCGGGCTTGTTCCGCCTGACCTCGGGAGCCAGTTTCGGGAGCCAACGCCCTCAGGCTTCCATCGACTCACTGCGGCTTAGTTAGAATATTTCTGCAGGTCAGAGGCTCCCCGTAGGACTCAGACCGGCCAAGATCGACTTTTCTGAATTGCTTCGCCGAGTAGCGGTAGTTCTTCGACGAGGCGGTGACCGGTCGGTCGTGGAGGGGAACCAGCGTCCCGTCCACGATCAGCACGGTTTCGGGGCCGTGCCGGCGAGTGACCGGGGCGAGTGCGAGCAGCGGCGGCAGGTGGTCGACAATGCGGTGCGCGGGGACCTGGACACTCCGAACAGCAGTGCGACCTGCCGCAGTGTGAGGTTGGTGCGGTAGTTCGCCGCGATCAGAAGGACCCGGTCGGCCAGCGGCAGCCTCCAGCGCCCGGTGCCGGTCTGCTCACCACCTCGACCTGCAACGATCCGCACCAGGCGGGCGGAACTGCCGCAACGACAGGCCGGTGAACGCCGGCACCCAGTCGTCCCGATCGGCCTTGATCACCCGCTCCACACCGAGATCAACGATCTTGATCGCCTGGCGTTACGGGACAGCCTTTAGAGGATGAGATGAACTGTCAGTTAGAGATTCGTTCAACGAGACATCCTCGGGTGCGAGCACCGGCATGACCGACTTGCTGAAGACGCGCACCAGCGAAGGCATGGCCATCGCCCGCTCCCGCGGCTGAGGTGAAAGATCAAGTTAGGTCGCTGAGGAGTGCGTTCGCCGTGCTCCCGGTCGCCCGCCGATGTCAGGTGGGCGGCCTGGTGCCCCCAGGCCGCGGGTGCGTCCATGGACGTACGGAAGCGCGCAGCGTGTCGCGACGGTGCCACGCCGAAAGTCCGTTTGTAGTCGCGGCTGAACCGCGCCGGGCTCACGACCCCCACGGCTGAGGCGATCTGGGCGAGCGTGTCGGCCTGGGCGACGATCTGCCGCCGCGCCTCGTGGAGGCGGACGGTCTTGAAGTAGTTGCCCGGGGCGACCGCGCTGAACGGCTTGAGCAGGAACTGGTACATGGCCGTCCAGGAGGCGCGACGATGACACAGGCGCCCGCGCAGTTCGAGCGCATGCACACCGTAGGTGGTGCGCAACAGGTTGGGGGTGATGGGCGGCCACCCCAGGGACGGTCAGGTGGCATCACTCCTCCCACGACGGCTGCCACAAGCCAGCCCTGTCCCAGCAGCGCTCCACAGACCGGTAACCACAACACCCGCGCCACTGTTCTCAACAACACCATTTTCAACCCAGCGACCGCGGCACCTGATGAGCCACCGGTGCCCGCCGAGCCAAAACGCTGCAGCTAGCGATGAGATCCGCACCCGCGATGCGAGAGCCGCCTAGTGTTCTGCGCCTGAAATCCGTTGTAGATATCGGGCGAGGAGGCGAGGACCTCTTCGGCGGTCTTGGTCCACACGAATAGTTTGGGGTTAGTGTTCCACTGAGCCTTTTTCAGCGGCAGTTCCGTGTGCGCTGATCACAGCATGATCGCGGACGGCGTGGGCGGTGCCGGCCGTCAAGAAGCCCCTGGTAGGACGGTTGATCTCTCACAACCCCCGTCCCCACCAGAGGCCTCACATGCTTTTGTACCGTGCTTCGCTGCCGTTGTCGCGTCAGACCCTGGCCTACGCCACCGGGGTGGTGCGCCGCCATCGCCGGGCCATCGGCAGCAAGGGCCGGAGCCTGTCCCCGGGCATGCAGGCCCTGATGACCCTGGTCTACCTGCGCAAAGGCGAGACCTACGCCGAACTGGGCGCCGGGTTCGCCGTCTCGACCACCACCGCGTGGCGCTACGTCAACGAGACCGTCGACGTACTGGCCACCCGTGCACCCAAACTCCGCGCGGCGCTGGCCAAAGCGGTCAAGGACGGGCTGTTGTATCTGGTGCTGGACGGCACTCTGATTTCGATCGACCGGGTCGCCGCCGACCGGCCCTACTACTCGGGAAAGCATCGCCGCCACGGCATGAACCTCCAGGTCATCGCTGCGCCGGACGGGGCACTGGTGTGGGTGTCGGGACCGCTGCGCGGCTCGGTCCACGACCTGGCCGCGGCCCGGATCTGGGGCATCATTCGGGCACTGGCCGCCACCGGCCTGCTCGTGCTGGCAGACAAGGCATACCAGGGGGCCGGCGCACACGTCCTCACGCCTTACAAGGGACGCGACAAGCCCGAACCGCTCAAGGACGCCAACCGCGCACACGCCAAGCTCCGCGGACCCGGCGAACGCGCAAACGCCCAACTCAAGTCATGGCGGATCCTACGGAAGCTACGCTGCTGCCCCCACCGCGGCGGCCGCCTCGCCAAAGCCATCCACACCTTGCAACTCCGCGAGACCGCAGCACGCTGAAAAAGGCTCACTGTCTGGGCCAGGCGCGGGCGTCGGCTTCGAGGGCATGGGCACTTTTGCGGACGCCGCGCCTCCAGTTCGGCCGGGACGGCCTTGTCGATCGCGACCAGGAATCTCTTGAACTCGGCGGCGCAGTGCCGGCGGTGCGGATCGGTGATGACGGTGCCGTCGGCGATGTTGAAGGCGGCGAACAGGCTGGTGGTGCCGTGCCGGGTGTAGTCGTGGGTGCGCCGCTCGGGCATGCCCGGCATCATCGGCAGCACGGGCTGCGAGCGGTCGAGGGCCTGCATTTGCGATTTCTCGTCCACGCACGCACCACGGCCCGCTCGGGCGGGTGGTGGTAGAGGCCGACCACGCCCACCACCTTTTCCACGAACAGCGGGTCGGTGGAGATCTTGAAGGTGTCGGCCCGGTGCGGCTTGAGATCGAACCGGCGCCAGATCCGTCCGATGGCGGACTTGCTCAGCCCGGTGCGTTCGGCCGTCGGGGCCCTCGACCAGTGAGTGGCGCCCGGCGGGGTCTGCTCCAACGTGAGCGTGACCACCTGCTGGACCTTGTCCAGCAGGATCGAGGGTGGCCGACAGGGGCGGGCATCAGCCAGCCCTGCCAGGCCATGCTCGATGAACCGGCGACGCCGCTCGCTGCCCCCGAGCCAGGGGTGCTGTCGTATGGAAGGAAGATAGAGAAGGAGGAAGGGCCGACGGGATAACGTCGGCCTTTCCCTGCGGGCCGTAGCCCGCCTACGTCGTGTGGGATCAGCGGCCCGAGACCACCGTGCTGCCGGCGCAGGTGAAGGACGAGTTGGGGTTCTCGGAGCTGAGACCCAGCGCGCCGACGAGGCCGCCCTGCGAGTGGGTGATGTTGCTCTGGCAGTCCGGCACGACCGCGGTGGTGCCCTCGCCGTGGCCGCCGCCCCCGCCGAGGTTGAAGTTCTCGTTGCTGTTGTCGCTGTCGCCACCGATGAGCAGGGTGGACAGCACCGCGCGCTCCGGCAGGACCTCGCCGACCAGCTTGTCCAGCTCGGTGTAGCTGAAGGACTTCATGTGCTTCCTCTTCTTGTTGGCCACGCCCCGGGCCCAGTGTGGACACCGGATGCCCCCTCCCCATCTCGAATCGAGTAAGGAGGCTATACGTATAGCAGAAGTGACCAACAGTAACCAAGTAGGAGATGTGGTGGCGATTTCAATGGTATTGTCCGGAGGCTTCACACCCTTTCCTTGTTGGGTGAAACGGGGGTTCTCTGCTGACAAGGATCGGTCCATCAGGAGGAGCGGGATCGACCAAAATGAGCAGTAGCGACGCGCCGCTTCGCTCTCCGCCGCGTTCAGTTCGCCTGCCCTTTTTGATCACTTGGCTGGTCGTGGCGAAACGTGCGACTTTGTCTCGCGTGCTTTTCCTGCCTGGCCTGCCGTCGGTCTGTATGCTCAAGCTCGTAGTGGGATCCGATCCACTTGTCTGTCCCTTGTGGGTGCTCGGCAACTCTGCCGGGCACCCACACCTTTGATGGGGGGCTCGCCGCAGGTGGTGTGCACACGGCAGCTCTACAGGTCAGGCGCAAATCGTCGGCGACACGCGTGGCTCCGATGCCGCAGCCGAGGAGGCCGCCGGTGGAACCCGACCGCGAAACACCGAGAGCGCGCGAACCGTGATCGGGTGCGCCCTCGAAGTAGCCTTCGCCTGCACAGTAGGTGGAGACGCGAGCTCCCCGATAGCAACAATTAACCCTCGCGCGGTGACGATCAACGAATGCTTTGACCACTGCGGCCGGATGTACATGAAGGGTGCGCCGCAGCCTCGAGCCAAGCGGAGCACATGGCAAGGTCTCTGTGCATTTGTCCGCCCGTCGGCACGACTCAGGAGAAAACCCCGGTTCACTTGATTTGATGTAGCTCAATTAGACTTGACTTTGGCTTTCAGCTGGTCAATTGGCGGCCCGAATCCTGCTACGGTTTCGATCCGTCCTGAGATTCTCGCGCCTTTGCGTGAGCTTCTTTGTCTTCGATGGGGGAATCGTGGCACTCCATAACTGCGAGCGAATGCCGGATTGGCTGGTTCGCCGGGCACGGGTGGAAACGAATCGATTCATCGCTGTGGTGCTGGCCGCGGCGATGGTGGTCGGGCTGGTGGGTGTTCGGGCCGGTACGGCGGCCGCCGCGCCCGGTCGGCAACCCGACGACGTGGCGACCCAGGTGCTGGCCTGGGGACGCAACCAGTTCGGGCAACTGGGGAACGACTCCGAAGAGCACAGTAATGTGCCGGTGACGGCACTGCTCCCCGCAGGCGTCACGGTCAAGCAGGTGAGCGGAGGTTACGGGTTCAGCGTCGCGCTGACCTCGGACGGGCAGGTCTGGGCCTGGGGCGAGAATCCCAACGGCCAGCTCGGGGACGGCACCACCAACCGCAGTCATGTGCCGGTGCGGGTGGCCCTCCCCGCCGGCGCCACCGTCACCGCCATCGCCACCGGCGACGACCACACGCTGGCGCTCACCTCCACGGGGCGGCTGCTGGCATGGGGGTACAACGACTTCGGTCAAATCGGGGACGGGAGCACCACCGACCGGCTCACACCCGTCGCGGTGGACCTGCCGAGCGGCACCACGATCACCGCGATTGGCGCGGGAGCCGGGCACAGCCTGGCGGTGACCTCGGCCGGACGGGTACTCGCCTGGGGTTACAACAACACCGGCCAACTCGGGATCGGCAACAACAACGACAGCAGCGTGCCGGTGCAGGTGCCCCTTCCCGAAGACGTCAGGTTCACCGCGGTGGCCGGCGGTTCGGCCCACAGCCTGGCCCTGTCGTCCACCGGTCAGATGTGGTCGTGGGGATGGAACAACTACGGCCAGCTCGGCAACAACAGCACCACCAGCAGCAACGTCCCGGTCCGGGTGCATCTGCCGGAGGACAGCACGATCACCTCGCTCGGAGACGGGAGCGGCCACGGCTGGTTCAGCCTCGCGCTGGACTCCGACGGGCAGATGCTCACCTGGGGCGACAACTCCTACGGCCAGCTCGGCAACGGCACCACCACGCGCAGCACTGTTCCGATCCGGGTGCACCCGCCCGACGACACCACCATCACCGCGATCGCGGGCGGTGACGACCACACCGTGGCGCTGACGTCCGAGGGGAGCGTGCTGACCTGGGGATACAACCGCTACGGTCAGCTCGGCAACGGCACCAACACCAACAGCACCCTGCCCGTCGAGGCGGACGTGCCCGGGGGCGTCCCGGTCCAGGCCATCGGCGCCGGCCAGTACCACACCCTGGCCGTCGTCCCGGTCGAACCCGCGGAGACAGCGACCACGCTGTCGGCCTCACCGCACGAGCAGACGCACGGCCAGTCGGTGACACTGACGGCGCACGTGGAATGCGAGGCCGGAACCGCGACCGGGACCGTCGTCTTCAGAACCGACGACACCCGGATCGGCACCGCCGAACTCCACGACGGCACGGCTACCCTCACCACCAGCAGTCTGGACGTCGGCGAACACGACATCAGCGCGCACTACGAGGGCGACGGCCAGTGCGGCCCGTCCACCTCCGACCTGGTGACGGTGACCATAACGTCGGCTGCGCCCGGCGAGACCACGACGGCGCTGGAGGCCTCACCGCACACCGCCAAGGTCGGGAAACCGGTCACTCTCACCGCAACGATCACCTGCCCGGACCACACGCCCACCGGAACCGTCGCCTTCTACAACGGCTCCACCGAACTGGGCAGAGTCCAGCTCGAGGGCGGCACGGCCACGCTCGTCACCCGCGACCTGCCGGTCGGCGAGAACACCATCACCGCGCATTACTCGGGCAACGGCGACTGCGGGCCCTCCACCTCCAACGAGGTGACGGTCACCATCATGAAGAAGGAGCATCCCGAAGAAGGACCCAAGCCGCCCAAGCCTCCGAAAGGCAAGTAGCGCGCGACGTGAAATGACACCACAGTGAGCCCCGACGTAGCTCGGCGCAACGACGCCGAAGCGGGGGGGACGCCGGGGGTGGGACGAGAGCGCATGCTCGTCCCACCCTCGGCGAGTTCTGTCGCCACCTCACTCTTTGACCAGCGACAATGTGGGGCCCGCTCTGACGGATTCCACGCCAAGCAAGATCATCTTTTAGCTTCCGTGGTGGCAACGGTAGAGGGGCTGACACAGGGCCCGACCTGCGGATTGGATCTCCCATGAAAGCCGACTCTCGGCTGGGTCCGGAGGGGCGGCACGCTGTGAGCCCGGAGTCGTCTCCAACTGTCTCTCGGACGTGTGGCTCTCGCCGTTAGCGGCTCCCCAGTGCGGCTCGCGGACGCAGGGCCGCCAAGAGTGCTGGGGGCGTGGCCACAGCCGCAGGCGGTAAGAGTCGGCCGCGGGGTGTTTGGTGCCGGATCGCCAACTCGCGGCCGAAGACTCCGAAGTCGGACAGTCGCCGACCGCGCAGGGCGCCAGTGCGGCTGATCGGCACCAGCGGCCACCAGCACCGCGTTCACGCAGCTCATCAGATGGGATTTCCTGGATGCGGACGAGGGCGTCGCATGGAAATCGACATCCTACGCTCCTCTATGTGATCAATGGTGGCCTTGTGTGGCCGACGCTGCTGCTAGGGACGACCGCTTCCGCAGCCCTTGTCCTGACATCGGCAGCGTCCGCAGAAGAAATCTCACAGACCTTCGACTACACCGGAGCTCCGCAGACCTTCACCATCCCCGACGGTGTCTGCACGATGGAAGTGGACGCCTTCGGCGGGGCCGGTGGCGATGCCGTCTACGGCTCGCCCGGAGGGCGTGGCGCGCGAGTCAGCGCCCCCCTGGCCGTGCGGCCGGGACAGCAACTGACCGTGAACGTCGCCGGGGCGGGCACCGGCGGGGACCTCAATGTCTCCGGCAGCATGGCTCGGGGTGGCTATGGCGGCGGAGGCGCAGGCGGCTCCTACAACGATCAGCACACTCCCGGCAACGGCGCCGTGGGCGCAGGCGGCGGCGGCGCGACCACGGTCAGCCTGGCCGGTGAACCGATCATCATCGCCGGTGGCGGTGGAGGCGGTGCAGGCAGTTTCACCAACGACGGATCCTCCAGCGGGGGCGACGGTGGCGACACCGGCACCGATGGCGCCAGCAGCGATGACGCGGGCGCCGGTGGCGGAGGCGCGGCGGGCGGCAACGGAGGAGCCGGTGGTGCCCCGGGCCAGCCCGTCTCCGAGGAGGACACACCCGGGTTCGCCGGCGGCGCCGGTGCAGGACGCCAGGGTGGCGACGCCGCGATCAACGTCGGAGACCCCCATATGGGCACCGGAGGCGGAGGGGGCGCGGGAGCACGCGGCGGTGGCGCCGGAGGCTCCTCCAGCGGGGGCACCCTTCAGGGAGGCGGCGGAGGAGGAGGATCCAGCCTCGGGCCGCCGGAAGCGACCATGGACAGCGGCGTCCGCGAAGGGAACGGCGAGGTGATCATCACCTACGAAACCGGCTCGTGCGAGGAGCCCACTCCGCCACCCAAACCCACGGTTACCCCAACGGCGAAGCCCACTCCCATAGAGAAACCGACCAAACCCACAGAATGCCCAAAACCCAAGTCGGACCGCTGCCCGGCGCCCGATCACCAGCAACGAAAAACACACAGCTCAGCCGCCGGCTCAGAGACACAAGACGAATCGCGTCCGAAGCCTACGGCCCGTGCCACTGACGGACTTCTTTCTGAGGAGGATTGGCGAGGAGACGGTGCCGGTTCGTCGCAGCGGCCGCCGCGAACTCAAGAAGACGGTTCGCCCTCATGACAGCCTAACGGCGTGCCGTTTACCCCGGCAGGCCCTTGGTAGAGGGGCCGATAGGGCGGATAGGACGGTCCTCCGTGCCCGCCTGCGCGGTCGCGGTATCGCGAGCACGACCCCGATGCCGGCCAATCAAGCCCGGCACCTGCGGCGGCAGGGCCACCGCAGTGGCCGCCAAGTCATTTTCACCCGATCGGTACCGCGGGCTTCACGCCGGGAGATGCGGCATCAACCCTCGGCAATCGCAGCAGTCCGGTGGCTCCGCGGTGGGGCGGTGCAGTTTCGGCTAGACCAAAGCCTCGTCCAGTCGCCGGGCAGCACAGCGGACAGCCCGGAGCCACCACCAGGGCAGTTGGTCGGGCCATCGGCTGCTGTTCACGGGCGTGCTTTTCCTAGTCCGCCACGGGTTTCTCCAACTCTTGGATGCGGTAGTACTGCGAGCGCGCCATGCGCTGAAGGTCCATGACGACCTGCAGAAACTGGTCCATCTCGCCGGCCCTGCTGAGGATCTCGTCGGGTACGCGTGCGTCGTACCGGCAGGACCCTTGATCCAGATGAAGCAAGGCCTGCGCCCATGCGCAGGTGAGAGGTTTGAACATGGCGGAGTGGTTGGCGACTATTCGGGCTCGGACGGCGAGATCGTTCTCCGCGGCCTGCACATGCAGACCGGTGTCCTTGTTGCGTACTCCGAACAGCGGCTCGGAGATGTGATGGGCGTCGAACCCGTTTTCGGCACAGCCGATCCAGAAGTCCCAGTCCTCTCCCGCGTCCATCTGTTCGTTATAACCGCCGACAGTCTCCCAGACTTCGCGGCGGTAAAGCGAGCAGTAGAACATGATCAACCGCTGGAGCAGCAGTTCCCTGTCGTAGGGCGGAAGGGGGAGCACTTCTGGGGGCAAGTCCTCGATGTCGGTGAAGATGAACAGGTCGGTCGAGGCGATTGCGACATCCGGGTCCGCATCGAGGACCGCGGTCGTCTTCTCCAGCATGGTGGGGGCGATCATGTCGTCGGCGTCCAGGGGGAGGATGTAGCGAGCGGCTGCTGCTGCGATGCCCGAGTTACGCGCCGCGGAGACGCCGGCGTTGGCTTGGCGGATCAGACGGATGCGCTGGTCGGGGTGGAGGTCGATGAAGCCCTGGGCCACTTCTGCGGACCCGTCGGTGCTCCCGTCGTCGACGACAATGATCTCCCAGTCGCTGAACGTCTGCTTGAGCACACTGTCCAGCGCTTGGGGAAGGTAGTCGCTGTAGTTGTAGCAGGGGATGATCACTGAGACCGTCGGTTCGCGGTTGTCTTTCATTGCCAGTCCTTTGGGTGAGGCGCGTCCGTGGGTGGGTCGTCGTTTTCGGGTGCAGTGGTGGCTTTCGCGTCGAGGGCGGCGGCGGAACTGTGCCGTGTCGTGAATCCACTCAAGTCATGCATCTGTTCAGGAGGTCGATGAGGCGAGTTCGGCGATGGGCTCGGCCCAGTGATGAGGGTGCAGCACTTCGAGTTTGGGGAGCGCCCAACACCTCGTCCCCATGTCCTTGGCCATGGCCGCCATCCCCTCGGTTTCGACAAGATGCCGGTAGGGGATCGACGGGAACACCAGTCCGGACCGGTGCAGGTCGGCCCGTACCAGCAGCACCGTGCCGCCGACCGAGTCGATGCGGACGAGATCGTGTTCCCCGAGTTCGTCGAGATAGGCCCTTCCGAACCCTCTGGGAGGTTGCAGGATGCCGTCGCGAATCCACTGCGTCCAGTTCAGAGCGCCGGCCTCAGGGCGCAGGAGAAATGTGTTGAGGTCGTAGGTGGGTCCGCCTGGTTCGATGACGCAGTTCGGCACAACGATGTCTTTCCGGGCTGCGAGCAGTCGCTGGATCAGGTCGGGTGGGTATTCGGTCACGTCGACGTCGATCCACAGCACCCACTGCTCATCGGTGAGAGCTCGGGAGAGCAGGTGGTTGCGGACTCTCGCCAGAGCGGATCTGCGCTCCCGCTGGACTCCGGGCTCCCAGCGCTCCCCGGGGAGGCGGACTCCCTCGTGGTGACGCGCCAGCGTGACGCGGCGGTACTGCTGTTGGAGTTCGGGCAGCGCCTCCTGGAGGAGTTCCCAGGTGTCGTCCTGGCTATCGCCCTCAAGCAGGCCGAGGGAGATGGCGTCGTGCGGGTAGTCGAGCCCGCGCAGGTTGTTCAGGTAGCCGGGCAGGAACCGGGCCGCGTCCTTGACCGGTGTGAGCACCAGAATCGAAGGCCGCTCGTGCACAGGCTCCGGAGCCGGCTCGCTGATCACCCATCTGGCCCGTTGCGATCGGAGGGAATCGGCGTCACTCCCAGCGTGGGGATCTGTCCCGGTGGTCACGTTCGCCCAGGTGCTCAGGTCCGTTCCGGGGTCGATGCCGATCTCTGCGTTGGCCAGGTCCGCAGGAGCGATCGGCAGCCGCGTCGCCATCGCCAGGAGTCGCTCGGCATAGGCACCGTCACGCCATACCTGGGGTGCCGCATCGAAGATGCGCTCGAAATGGGTGGGTTCGAAGGTGTTGTTCTCATGGCAGACATAGGTGCAGAGTTCCGGCACGTCCACTGAGACGACCTTGCTGTTGGTGACGATATGGGCCGCGACGGGGGTGTCCTCCCCCCGGCGCTGCGCCGGGTAGCGAGGGAGCGCAGCCTTCGCGCACAGCATGGTGCCTTCCCATACGCGTATGTGGGAGATGGCCAGTTCGCGGCGGGCCGGCCGCCACAGTTGCTGCCGCGCGAGGAAGCAGGCGTCGGCGCCGAGCGCGAGCACCGCCGCCATCTGCACCTCGATCCGCTCGGGATCGTAGAGGTCGTCGTCGTCCCACTGGCACACATAGGCCCCGGTCGCACGGTCCACGGCGATGTTGCGGAGCATTCCGAGCGGTTGCCGGGCCGGCGGGAGCCGGTGGTAGCGAATGCGTTCGTCGCCGAGATCGCGTACGTGCTTTTCCAAGGCATCGCCTGCCGCGTCGTCCACCACGACCAGTTGCCTGTTCGGGTAGGTCTGGGCGAGGAAGCACTTGATCGCGCGCTCGGCGAGCGATGGACGGTCCTTGGTCACCATCAGGCAGGAGACTAGCGGCGCTGCGGATCCTGAGGCCCACCGGTGGCGTTGCTCGTCCAGGTCGAAGCCTCCGTCGGCGAGAGGCCGCAGTCCCTGGCTGGCCCAGAATTCCACCCGTCTGTCCGAGGAGTTCCGCGGCGCCCACCCCTGCCCTGCAGCCGAGCTTCCAGCCGCATGATGCACGGCATATGCCCGGGAGGTGTCCGCGTCCTGCGGCCCGAACAGTTGGCTTGCGTGTGGGCTCACCTTGGGATAGAGCAGCTCCGAGTCGACCATAGTGATCGAATCGGACTCCGGCGCATCCTCCACCGCGTGCGTGAGAAAGAAGGGGCCCGACGCGTCCAGAGCGTTGGGCAGACGGTGAGTGCGGACCAGCTCTCGATGCACGTGCACCCAGAACTGGTGTCCTGGCCTTGAGGCGATGAACGCATTGCCGACGATGCGGCTCAGGTTCCGCTGGCGCGACAGCGGGAGACGGGTGTGCAGCGACGGTTCGCAGCCGACTACGAGTTCGCGGCCGGCGAGCAGTTCGCCCACCGGCCGCAGGCACTCGACATCCAGGTCGACGTATACCCCGCCGAAATGGTCGAGCAGGAAGTACCGGATGGCGTCGGCACGCATGACCGGGTCGGGGTAGCCGTCGTAGACGGGGATGAACCACGGATAGCGCTCCTCGAGAAAGGAGCGGCTGTCGGCGTCCGTCCACAGCCGGTATTCCCACCCCGGATGATGCCGCATCCAGGAATCCTTCCACATCCGCCACCGGGTGGGCACATCGGTGTCCACCCACGCCTGATGGATCAGCGCCGGAATTCTCTGTTCAGACATTCGCAAGAAGCTCTCAATCATTCGAAGGCGCAACGATGTTCAGAAACCGACCCTCGTGCGCGTTTCGGACTTCAAGACCGCGAATCTCACGAGCAGAGCATTTCTGGCATGACAGGAAGCGCCTGTGAACGGTCAGCGCATGATGTTTTTGCAGTGGACGCTGTTATCGCCCATGGGGAAGAACACTAGGTTCCCCACATTGGAGACAGAGACGGCTTTGCAGTGGTTCACCTGCGGGCCGCTCTTGTGCTTCCCGAACGACTCTTCGAAGTTCAGGCAGGTAGCCGATGTATGACCACTGCTGTTGATGGAGATGCTCTTACAGTGGTTGATCTGACCACCGCTCCCTCCGTCGTCGCCGTCGGAAGGTTCGCCGGTGGCCGCAGCAGCACCTCCCCAGAGCATGACGATTCCGGCAGCCGTGCCCAGGAGCGCGGCGGATTTGGCGATCTGCATCTTTCACCTCCAGGTTCTCTTTGTGGATCGCGTCACGCGCCCAATCGATTCCGCGAGACGCTCTGCCCATAGAAGGACACCACAGGTGGCCATGTCGCCGACACCCTCGGCAGATAACCGAAACGCGACCAGAACGCAGGCAGTTCTTTGCTGGACAGTCGAGGCAGATGGCGTTTCCTTGCAAAAACTCGCTTGTGGCCGAGGTGTCACGTATTTCCAATGGGTGCGGCGGGTTCGCCAACGTCACCGTAGGTCCAGAAATAGACCGCCAAGGACGATCTGCACCTCTGATGCCGTCCAAGACGCTCACCGCCTGCAACCCGGTCCCGGACCGTTAGCGGCCGTGCCGTTCGGTCGTGCACCGGTGTCAACAGGTTGGCGTCCCACATAGGCTTGTTCGCGAATCCCCCTGCCCATGTAACTCTCATCTGAGCGCGAATCGAGTGGGACCACGCAACGGGTTATCCGTGCCCCGAAGCATGAATTAAAGAGTCAGATGTGAATTAACCTTAAAGTTCTTGCCGTTTCCACCGCAGCGCCAGTATATGCGTACCCGTTTCGGTCGGCGCGGGCGCCGACGATGCCGGGCCTCCACTGGGATTGCGGCTTCCAGGCCGACCCAAGCCAGTCGAACGGCTATAGGAGTGCACACGGAATCGTCTTGAAGGCACATGAAAAGAGGGAAGGACCGACGAGGGAACGTCGGTCCTTCCCCTGCGGGCCGTAGCCCGCCTACGTCGTGCGGGATCAGTGGCCCGAGACCACCGAGCTGGCGGCGCAGGTGAAGGACGAGTTGGGGTTCTCGGAGCTGAGACCCAGCGCGCCGACGAGGCCGCCCTGCGAGTGGGTGATGTTGCTCTGGCAGTCCGGCACGACCGCGGTGGTGCCCTCGCCGTGGCCGCCGCCCCCGCCGAGGTTGAAGTTCTCGTTGTCGCTGTCGCCGCCGACGAGAAGGGTGGACAGCACGGCGCGCTCCGGCAGGACCTCGCCGGCCAGCTTGTCCAGCTCGGTGTAGCTGAAGGACTTCATGTGATTCCTTTTCTTCTTGTCACGCCCGGATCCCCGTTGTGGACCGGATTCCCCTCCTCACCTTGAACCAGATGAGGTCGCAATACGTATAGCAGAGGTTGCTGACGGTAACCAAGGAGGGGAAGTGGCGGCGATTCCAACGGACTTGTCCGGATGCGTGACGCCAATCCCGTCCTGAGGCGGTACCGAGACATCCCTGCCGACAAGGCTGACTTCGCCGAAGGGAACGAGAATGGCCGAACGACAACTTCTGCAGCGGTGGGGCGGGCGAGATGCCGAAGATGCCTCTGAACAGGCCCCGAAGGAAACCCGCGTTGCGGTGACGACACAGGCGGTCCGGTTGCCCCCCGACTTGCGCCGTGGACGGCGTTGTCTGGTATGGCCGTAGTACACCCGTGGCACAGAATCAGACCGAAAGCCTAATTCGATCAAGACGATGACGGCGCAGCACCCGGTGCTGCCTCCATCTGCCAGGCCCTTCCGTGATCGCCTAGCCGGTCACAGAGAAACATGCGCTTTTGTCCCGCGCGCTCATCCCGCCCTGACCGGGCCTCGGCCAGTATCCTCAATCCCGCAGTGGGATCCGATTCCTTGTCCGTCCCATGTGGGTGCCCGGCCAACCGAGCTGGGCACCCACACATTCTCGAAGGATGTGGACGGCCGTTCGTCCGCACAGCGCCGTTCCAGGTGACGCTTGTGATCAAGAGCGGGGTGAGGGGCGGCAGTGCGTGGCGCGAGAAGATCGCGCCCGAGCCGTGCTGATGAAGGCCGTCTCGTCTGAATGACGCAGTTCGACGGCATCCCGCCCGGAACCCTTGGGCCTTGGTCTCCACCTGGCCTGGCTCCACCTCCCGAAACCGATCAGCGCAGACCGCGCATCGGTGTCGCGAGACGAACGCGCGGACGCCTGCGCCCACGCCACCTCCTGCAGCGCCCAGCGAGGCGTGGCTGGGCAAGCCGATGACCGCCCTGAGCAGCGCGACCAACGGTTCAGCGTCCGGTGACCGACCCCATCCAGGAGGCAGCGCAGGTAGGTCCCGGCGTTCCGGTCGAGATGCGCGGGAGGTGGCCGATGCGCAGCGGATAGCCAGCGTCGCGGTGCCCACCGCTCTGGAGACTTGACCGTCCCCTGGGCCGGCACGTCATTCCGCAATTCTTTGATGCTGGATTGGCCATGCGTGCGGCGATCTCCGGGAACTGCCGTGGAAGGCGTTGGTAAATGAACAGTGGATGGGGGTGAACCTCTTCCTTACATCGAATAGAAAGCGCCAATGGCATGAGAAAACGGATATCCCGCGTTGCGGCGGGGGCGGCGGCGGTCGGCGTCGCCGTGACGCTGGCCTCCGCAGCCAGTGACGCCTAGGACGGGCGGGCGTCGGCGGCCCAGCTGCGGCAGGGATCGGAGCTCGTCAGCGAGACGTTCACCGGAGCCACCGCGGATCCACGGTTCATCGGGTACGGATCGGCCTGCCTGACGGGCGCGCCGCGCGGCGGGATACCGGGCGAGGGGGAGCATCCGCTGGGAGGTTGCCGGTCGGACCCGGAGGGCCCCGTGCCGCCCGGCGACGCCGCACCGCACGGATACCTTCAGCTCACCGACGCGCACAGGGACCAGACCGGCGCCGTGCTCTTCGACACGCCGATCCCCGCGACCGACGGCCTGGACGTCACCTTCGAGCAGTGGCAGTACGGCAACACCTCGCAGGTCCCGGCGGACGGGATCTCGTTCTTCCTCACCGACGGCACCGCGCACCTCACCCAGCCGGGCGCCTTCGGCGGGAGCCTCGGCTACGCCCAGAAGCTCCCGGACGACGATCCCAACGCCGCGTTCGTCCCTGGCGTGAACGGCGGGTACCTCGGCATCGGCCTCGACGTCCTCGGAAACTACTTCGGCGACTGGGAGCACCGGGGGAACGGCTGCGAACAGCGCTCCCCGGCCGGGACCGCCTTCCACGTCCCCGCACCCGGCCCCAACATGGTCACCGTCCGGGGACCGGGGAACGGCATCAACGGATACTGCTGGCTCGACGCCACGACCAGCAACAAGACGACCACCGGGCCCTGGCCTTCCACACTGCCGGGACAACTGCAGAGCAACCTGCGCGACATCCCGGCCAACGCCACGCCCCAGCAGGCGGAGGCGCTGCTGGCACCGCACAAGCGGACCGTCCACGTCGTGGTGACACCCGCGCCGAACCCCGAGGTCCACGTTTCCATCGACTTCCAGGACGGGGAGGGCTTCCAGCCGGTGCTGAGCTTCCCCGCGCCCGAGCCCGTTCCGGACACCTACAAGTTCGGATTCGCCGCGTCCACCGGCCTCTTCACCGACGTCCACCTCATCCGCAGAGTCGCCCTGCACTCAGAGCGTCCGCTGGGTCGCCTGCACCTCACCAAGGAGTTCGCCGGCTGGGGAGCGCCGGACAAGCGCTGGAACGTCATCCGGTACCGGTTCATCGTCGAGAACACGGGCGAGGAGCCGCTGAACACCATCACCATCCACGACCGGATCGCCCAGGATCTGGACTGCCCTGCCACGACGCTCGCCCCGGGCGAATCGGTGACCTGCACGGGACGGCACACGGTCACCAAGGCCGACAGGGAACGCGGCTTCGTGGAGAACACCGCGACCGCCACCGGCACCAGGGAGGACGATGACGAGACCATCACCTCGAACGAATCCAGCCTCACCGTGCCGGTGAACGACAACGGCAAGCCGGAGCCGGAGAAGCCTGGCAAGCCGAAACCGGACCACCCAGGGAAACCATAGGCCGACCGGTCCGCGCTCAGGCGATGACCGAACCGCGACACGCCTCGCCACCGGCCGACCCGTCCTCACGGCAGGCCGAAGGCGAGGCGTTGCGCCATCACGGAGCCCTTTTCAGCAGCGGTGCTGTGCCTGCTGATCACATGATGGTCGCGGTCGGTGTGGCTGCCCCGGAGCGTCAAGGAACCCCTGGTAGGACGTACGCCACCGGCGTCGTCGGTCGGCACCGCAAGGAGATCGGCAGCAAGCGCCGGGCGCTGCCACCCGGCCTGCAGGCGTTGATGACCCTGGTCCACCTGTGCAAAGCGAGACCTTAGCCGAACTGGGTGCGGGCTTCACCGTCTCCACCAGCACTGCGTGGCGCTATGTCAATGAGACCGCCGACGCGCTGGCCGCCCGGTCACCCAAACTCGGTGCCGCCCTGGCCGAAGCGGTCAGGGACGGACTGCCGTACCTGGTCCTGGACGGCACTTTGATCGCGATCGACCGGGTCACCGCCGACCGGCCGTACTACTCGGGCAAGCACCGCTGCCACGGCATGAACCTCCAGGTGATCGCCGCTCCAGACGGTGCTCTGCTGTGGGTGTCGGGACCGCTGCGCGGCTCGGTCCACGACCTGGCGGCCGCCCGGATCCGGGCGCCGTCCGGGCACTGGCGGCCACCGGACTGGTGGTGCTCGCCGACAAGGCGTATCAGGGCGCCGGCGCGTACGTCCTCACGCCCTACAAGGGACGCGACAAGCCCGAAGCGCAGGAGGCGAACCGTGCACACGCCAAGCTGCACACGCCAAGCTGCACACGCCAAGCTGCACACGCCAAGCCGCGCGGGCCAGGCGAACGAGCGAACGCCCAGCTCAAGTCATGGCGAATCCTGCGGAAGCTGCGCTGCCGCCCCTATCGCGCGGTCGTATCGCCAAGGCCATCCACACCCTGCAACTCCGCGAGACCACAACAGGCTGAAAAAGGCTCACGGTATCGACCACGTCTACTGGCTACGGACGGGAGTGTCGGATTTTCAGGATTCGAGCGTTCGATATGGTCTTCGAGGACCTTGAGCGAGGACAGCGGAGAACGTTTCAATGAAGAACATCAGCGCAAGATTGCTAGCGTTGAGAACGCATTCGTTCGGAATTGTCCGTTGCTCGCGGCCGGGGCCACCGCAGGCAATCAGGGGCGAGCGTGCGCTACCGTTCTCGACAACCTCATTCTCGATCCCATCACAATGCCGCTTTATTGATCGCCTGCGAGGAGGCCGCGGAGCCTCATAAGCGGAGCAAGCCCCGGCGATCGACACCTCTTTTCGGCGGTGATCCCGGCGCCGAGCGGCTCGGCGACCTCGATGACCTCCGCCTCCGCGTTCGCTGCTATGACACTCGCTGTAATCGAGCACGGCCTGCCGCAGGGCGGTGACCGGCGGGATGAGAAGTGAATCCCAGTCCGCAAGGACCTCGGAGGCCACCACGCGCACGGTTACGCAACTCGAAGGTATAGGCGCCGGACTCGCGCGCTTGGCTGCCGCGCTCGCAGCCTTGACGGGACTGCCTGCGGGGCATCGGCCCATTTGGATCAGTGGCCCGAGATCACTGAACTGCCGGCGCAGGTGAACGACGAGTTCGGGTTCTCGGAGCTGAGACCCGGTGCGCCGACGAGGCCGCCCTGCGAGTGGTCGATGTTGCTCTGGCAGTCCGGCGCGACCGCGGTGGTGTCATCGCCGCCGACGAGAAGGGTGGACAGCGCGGCGCGCTCCGGCAGAACCTCCCCGGCCAGCTTGTCCAGCTCGGTTTAGCTGAAGGACTTCATGTGGTTCCTTTTCTTGTCACGCCCGGACCCCCATTGTGGACCGGGTGCCCCTCCTTGCCCTGAACCAGGTGAGGTCGCAATACATGCAGCGGAGGTGTCGGACGATATCCAGGCGGCAAAAGTAGCGGCGATTCCAATGGACTTGTCGGAATGCATATGACCATTCCCGCGCTAGTCAAACTCGATCAGGACGGCGACGGTATAGCATCCGGTGTCGTCTCAATCCGCCAGGCCCTTCCTCAATTCTTTAGACGGTCGCTAAGAAACATGGGGCTCTACATCTCGCAGGATGTTGACGACCCTTCATGCACACAGCACCGTGAAGCGCCCCAGTTTCGGTAGAGGCTGCGGCTGCGGCCCGCAGTTCTGTGTGGTTGTGGGAGCGGTAAGCAGACAGCCAGGATACGTCGGAAACCGGCACTAGCGATCTTGAGAGTGTCACACAAGGCTGCTGTCGTGAGCTGCGGCGTGGCGGTTGTTGGAGGGGCCCATACACCGTAGTCGCCAGCGACGTGGAGGAGTTGACCGTCGCATGGCTGCTGACAAAGCAGCCAGCAGCCGCCCGACCTGCCTGCGCCCCCTGCAGCAATGGCTGTCATCACCCACTATCCGCACCTGCCCGACCGCAGGGCCACCGAGATCTGGTTGGAGTTCCTGCTCAACCAGGCCCGCGGCCGGCGCGGCCGCGATGTCGCCGCCAGCACCCTGGCCGGCCGACGTGGCCTGCTGGCCTCCTGGTACAGCTTCCTGAGCGAGCATGGGGCCTACGACCACGATCTGGCCGTCAACATCCGCCTGGCCAAGGGCCCGGCGACAGCGCGCCGACCCGTTGCTTCCTACAGCCTCGCCGCCAGCGCCGTGCTGGCCGAACACGCGTTGGGGCGCGCCGAGCAACTCGGCTCCGAGAGCGCCTGGCGAGACGCCGCGTTGATCACACGCTCTACTACACCGCCATCACCGTACCGGCGCTGCTGGCCGCCGGCCTGGCCGAGGCTATCGGAGCCGCCGATACCGACACACCCCTCACCCTGCGGCTGGGCCGCGACCATCATCGCCGCATTCCGATCGCCGTGCCGCTCCCGATCCGGCCGCATCTGCTGCCGCCCACTCGCGTCACCATTCCCATCACCGGCGCGAATCTGGAATCCCTCATGGACAACCGCGCGGACGGGCCGATCCAGCTACGGCTCAAGGCCCCGACACCGGGCGCGTGGATCCTGTCCCAGCACACCACCGGTGCCTCCGGCCGCCCCGCTGACGACATCAAGGTGTCACTGACCTTCGGCCCCTGCGCACCCACCCAGGGCGCACCCACGAAAACAAGCCTGCGTGGCCGAGATCAACCGGCTCGGCTACCGGCAGCAGATGACCTACTAGCCACCGGACCGATTCTTGAGGGCCGGGCGAAGGGCAAGGTTGGTGGTCAGTCCTGTTCGGTGACCGATACTTGCGAGTAGGATCTCGGCCCGCGGTGGCCGGGCGGCCGAGTGCCCTGGTCGCAGCGCGCGCCTTACGGGCGGCTCGATAGGAGGGTGCGCGTGTACTTGTGGGCTGGGCTGCCGGTGACCCGGTCGACGGGGCCCTGCTCGACGACGCGGCCCCGGAGGAGGACGGCGGCGTCGTGCGCCATGTGGCGGACGACGTCGATGTCGTGGGAGATGAACAGGTAGGCCAGGCCGAGGTCGCGCTGGAGGTCGAGGAGCAGGTTGAGGATCTGCGCCTGGACGGACAGGTCGAGCGCGCTGGTCGGCTCGTCGCAGATGACCAGTTCGGGGCGCGGGACGAGGGCGCGCGCGATCGCGATGCGCTGGCGCTGCCCGCCGGAGAAGTCGCGGGGGTACCGGCGGGCGGCGTCGGGCGGCAGGCCGACCTGCGCGAGCGCGGCGGCGGCGCGGTCGGCTGCCTCCGCGCGGCCGAGCCGGTGGACGACGCGCAGCGGCTCGGCGAGGGTCTGCCCGACGGTGCGGGACGGGTTCAGCGTCCCGTAGGGGTCCTGGAAGACGGCCTGCAGGTGGCGGCTGAGCTCACGGCGCCGCCGCGGGGACGCGTGGGTGATGTCGGTACCGCGGAAGAGGACCCGTCCGCCGGTGGGCCGGACCAGCCCGAGCACCGCGCCGGCGATGGAGGACTTGCCCGATCCGGACTCGCCGACGAGCCCCAGCGTGCGGCCGGGCGAGAGGCGCAGCGCGACGCCGTCGACGGCGCGGGTGCGGCCGTGCCGGCCGTGGTGGTCGACGCGCAGGTCATGGGTTTCCAGCAGCGGCGCGGTCATGGCCGTCTCCTCCGGCATGCTCGTGGTGGACGCATCGGGTGCGGTGGCCGGGGGCGGCCTCGACGACCGGGATCGGCGCCTCCCGGCAGCCTGCGGTGACGAGGCGGCAGCGCGGGGCGAAGCGGCAGCCGGCGGGGCGGTGCGCCGGGTCCGGGACGGTGCCGAGGATCGCGGCGAGGCGCTCGAAGGGGCGGGCCCGCTGCGGCATGGCGCCGAGCAGACCGGCGGTGTAGGGGTGGCGGGGCCGCTCCAGCATGTCCGGCAGCGGTCCGGCCTCGACGGCCTGGCCCGCGTACATGACGTAGGCGCGGCGGCACATCGCGGCGATCACGTCCCAGTCGTGGCTGATGAGCAGGATCGCCATGCCGCGTTCGGCCTGCAGCCGGCGCAGCAGGGCGAGGATCGCGGCCTGGACGGTGACGTCGAGCGCCGTGGTGGGCTCGTCGGCGATGAGCAGGTCGGGTTCGCCGGCGAGCGCCATCGCGATGCCGACGCGCTGCGCCATCCCGCCCGACAGTTCGTGCGGGTAGCGTGCGGCGGCGCGTTCCGGTTCGGGGAGGCCGGCGGTGCGCAGCAGGTCGAGCGCGCGGGCGCGGACGGCCGCGCGGGTGCCGCCGTGGTGGCGCCGGACGAGTTCGCCGACCTGCTCGCCCGCGGTCCACAGCGGGTCGAGGCTCGCGATGGGGTCCTGGGAGATCATCGCGATCCGCCGGCCGCGCAGGGCCCGCAGCGCGCCGGGGTCGAGGGCGGCCAGGTCGAGGCCGTCGAACCGCACGGTCCCGGAGGTGATCCGGCCGCCCGCGGGCACGAGCCCGAGCACGGCGCGGGCGGTGACGGACTTGCCGCATCCGGACTCGCCGACGAGGCCGACCGTCTCCCCCCGGTCGACGTGCAGGGTGAGGTTCTCGACCACGGTGGTCGTCCCGTGCCCGCCGGGAAGGCCGACCGACACGTCCCGCAGCGACAGCAGCGCCGTGGACGGCGCGTCCGGGACGATCGGGGCGGCGGTGGTCCGGTGACGGTGGCGCGGCGGGGACGGGACGCGTTCGGCGGGTGCGGCGGCGGCGTCCCGGACGGTGTCGCCGAGCACCCCGAACGCGAGGATGGCGAGCGCGAGGACGGTGCCGGGAGGGACGAGCAGCCACGGCTGCCGGCCGATGACCGAGGACGCCTCGGCGATCATCGACCCCCAGGCCGGTGTGGGCGGCCGCGCGCCGAAGCCGAGGTAGCCGAGCCCGGCGTCGATGAGCAGCGCGCCGCCGCTGAGCAGCGACGTCTGGACGATGACCGGCCCGGCCACGCGGGGCAGCACGTGCCGCACGAGGATGTGCCGGTCCGGCAGCCCGGAGACGCGGGCGGCGGCGATGTAGGGCTCGTTGCGGACGGTCAGCGCCGCGCCGCGCACGAGCCGGGCGAGGCCGGGGGACATCAGGACGCCGAGCGCGACCATCACGGCGATCCGGTGGTCGCCGGCGACCGCGAGCACGACCAGCAGGGTGACGAGCACCGGGACCGCCAGCATCACGTCCGTCACCCAGGTGAAGACCCGGTCGGGGAGCCCGCCGAGGAAGCCCGCGGCGACGCCGGTCCCCGCGCCGACGGCGAGGACGGTGAGCACCGCGACCGCGGCGTCGGCCAGGCTGATCCGGCCGCCGTAGAGCAGCCGTGCGGCGACGTCGCGGCCGAGGCCGTCGGTGCCGAGCGGATGCGCGGCGGTCGGGCCGGACAGCACCGCGTCCAGGTCGGTGGAGGCCGGGTCGTAGGGCGTGAGGACGGGCGCCAGGACCGCGCCGAGCGCGAGCAGCACCAGGTAGCCGGCGGCCAGGGCGGTGAGCGGCCGCCGGACGGCGCCCCGCAGGCCCGCCGCACGCCGCTTCAGGAGGCGCCTCATGCCGCGCGCACCTTCGGGTCGAGCCATCCGTAGGCGAGGTCGGCGGCGAGGTTGACGGTGACGACCGCCAGCGTGAACACGATCACGACCCCCTGGATCGTCGGCACGTCGTGCTGGGTGGTGGCCTGGACGGCGAGTCCGCCGAGGCCCGGCATCGCGAACACCGCCTCGACGAACACGGTGCCGCTGAGCAGCCCGATGAACGTCAGCCCGACCAGCGTCACGACGGGGACGCCGGCGTTGCGCAGCGCGTGCCGGAACACGATGGAGCGCTCCGACGCCCCGTTGGCGCGCAGCGCGGTGACGAAGTCGCGCGACAGGGCCGCCAGCATCGCGTCCCGGGTCTGCTTGGCGAACACGGCCGTCCCGGGCAGCGCGAGGGTCGTGACGGGCAGGACGAGGCCGCGCGCCCAGCCGCCCGGGTCGTCCGCCAGCGGGACGTAGCCGGTGGCCGGGAACAGCGGGAACGTCACGGCGAACAGCGTCACCAGGACCAGGGCCAGCCAGAAGTTCGGCAGCGCGTACCCGGCGAGCGCCAGGACGTCGAAGACCCGGCCGAGGCGCCCGCCGCGGACCGCGCTGAGCACGCCGAGGGCGACGCCGGCCAGGGCGGTGGCGGCCGTGGCGCCGACGGTCAGCGACAGGGTGACCGGCAGCCGGGAGGTGATCTGCGAGGTGACGTCCAGCCCGCTGATCGGCGACGTGCCGAGGTCGCCTCGCAGCGCGTGCGCCAGCCAGTGCCCGTACCGGGTGAGGACGGGCTCGTCGAGGCCCAGCCGGCGGCGGAGCTGGGCGTGGGCGGCGGGACTGTGGTGGTCGCCGAGGATGGTGCGGGCGGTGTCGCCGGGCGCGGCGGCCTGCAGGAGGAACGTCAGCAGCGAGATGACGCCCACGAGCAGGCCGGAGACGAGCAGCCGGCGCGCGATCAACCGTGTCACGGGGGTGAGCCTTCCGGCGGTTCAGGCGGCGGGGTGCCAGGACGACAGGCTCGGCAGCGGCCTGCCCGGCCGGGCGCCCAGCTCGACGTCGTCGCGGTAGAGGTAGAACAGCGGGCTGAGGCAAACGGGCAGGAACCAGCCGAGCTCCACCACGCGGCGGACGATCTGCTGGTCGAGGCCGGCGCGGGTGCGCTCGTCGGCCGCCGCGGCCTTGCGGTCGAGGTCCTGCAGGACCGGGTCGGAGCTGTGGAAGGGGTTCATGCCGATGGCGTCGCGCAGCCACAGGCCGCGGCCCATGAAGTAGGTGGGCAGGACGCCCCAGCCGAGGATGGACGCGGGGTAGCGGGTCAGTTCGGTGGCGGCCGCCGCGGGCTCCTTCGCCGTGATCTTCACCGTGACGCCGACCTTGGCGAGGTCGGCGGCGACGGCCTGGACGATGTCCTGGTAGAAGGCGGGCGCCGTCGGGATCAGCGCGGGCAGGGTGAACCCGCCGGAGTGGCCGGCGGCGGCGAGCAGCGCCCGCGCCCGGGCGGGGTCGTAGGTGTAGAACGGCGTGCCGGTGTAGCCGTCCTGGCCGGGGGCGGCGAGCTGCTCGGTGGGGACGCCGTAGCCGCCGAGCAGCGCCCGGGTGATCCGGGCGCGGTCGACGGCGAAGTTGAGCGCCTGCCGGACCCGGACGTCGGCGAGCGGCGGGCACAGCCGCCCGGCGCGGTCGTTGAGCTGGAGCCCCATGGCGATGCTCGGGCTGGACGCGACCCGCATCCCGGCCGCCTTCGCGCCGTCCACGATCGCGTAGCCGCCCGAGATGACGTCGACCTGTCCGGTCTTGAGGGCGGCGAGCGCGGTGTTCTCGTTCGGCAGCACCTTGATGCTGATCTTGTCGTAGTGCCGGTCCCGCCGGTTCCAGTAGCGGGGGTTGGGGACGTAGGCGTAGTGGTCGCCGGTGACGCTCTGCCCGGGGTCCAGCATGTACGGGCCGGCGCCGGCCGAGCGGGTGGCCAGCACGCCGGGCCGGGCGATCGCCGCAGGGCTGATCACGTTCCCGGCGAAGAAGTCCTGGCTGAACAGCGCGGGCAGCTGCGGGTCGGGGGCGGACAGCGTGATGCGCACCGTCAGCTCACCGGTGGCCCGGACGTCCTCGACCGGCGCGAGGAACGCGGCGGCCTGGCCCGCCGACCCGCGGAAGTAGTCGATGTTGGCCTTGACGGCGGCGGCGTTCAGCGGCGTCCCGTCGCTGAACGTCACGCCCGGCCGCAGCGTCATCTCGAACGCGGTGTTGCCGCTGCCGATGTAGCGCCAGCTCGTGGCCAGGCGCGGCTGGTGGCTCCCGTCGGGGGCGCGGTAGATGAGCGGGTCGTAGGCGGGGCCGACGTAGAGCAGGGACTCGCCGCCGCCTTTGGCGGGGTCGAGGCTGACGGGCGGGAGCGGCTGGCCGATCCGGAGGGTGCCGGACGTTCCGCCGCCCTGGCGCGGGCCGCCGCAGGCGCTGAGCGCGACGCCCGCACCGAGGACGAGCCCGGAGGCGGTGAAGCCGCGCCTGGAGATGAGCGGAGCGAACCGGGGGGTGTGGGAGGTCGTCCCCCCGCGAGGAGCGGAGATGAAGGTGGAACCGTCGATCATGGTGGTGCCTTTCCCGTGGTCTTCGGGCCGGTGGGGAGGTCAGGCCCGCCAGTGCCGGTCGAGGAGGGTCTCGCCGTCGCGGGTGACGCGTCCGGCGGCGTGCACGCTCCGGCCGGTGACGTCGAGGGCGATGTCGAGGGTGACGCGCCGGCCGGAGCCGGTGGTGACGTCGGCGGTGACGGCGCCGGTGACGGACGAGGCGGCGGGGTCGGTGCGGTGGGCGGTGGCGGTGAGCTCCTGCCGGATCCGCAGCCGGTGCCCGCGTCCGGCGGGCGCCGCGAGGGCGGCGGACGCGCCCACCAGCACCGTCGTCGTCCCGTTGAGCAGGTCGTTGGTGATCTCCCACTGCGCCGTGGGGGCGGGCTCGCCGGCCGGCGGCGCAGGCGGGGCGTCGGCGGGGTCGGGCTCCGGAAGGTCGATCTCGACGGCGTCCCGGTCCGCGATGACGGGCAGCGCGAGGGCCGTGGCGGCGGGCCGTCCGGGACCGGACGCGCCGGACGCGCCGGACGGGTGGGACGGCCAGACGCGCGGGAAGTCTCCGGGCGCGAGGACCACCCGCAGCCGGTGTCCCGCGGCCACCTCGTAGGCGGTCGGGGCGAGCGCGATCTCCGCCTCGGCGGCGCCGTCCGGCACGCGTTCCAGGCCGGCGCAGATGAGGGTGGAGCGGCCGGACGGGTCGACGTCCGCGAGCTTGACCGAGACGCGCCGCCAGGGACGCGTGACCGTGACCGCCGGACGTCCGCCGATGAGCAGCGGCTCGTCCAGGGGCGGGGACGTGGCGCACAGGCCGCCGGCGTCGTCTTCGTGCTGGTCGAGGGGGAGGCCGAACGGGCCGTCCGGAGTCGCCCAGAGGCCGCTGAGCGCGCCGGCCGCGGGGTCCGGGCGTTCCGGTCCGGTGTGCTGCCAGGCGCACGGCGCGGCGTGCAGCGTGGAGCCGGGCGGCGGCCACGCCGGGAACCCGAGCCAGCGCGGGCGGTCGCCCTGGACGCGGAGGCTGACGGTGGGTGCGCCGTCGTCCGCTCCGCCGTCGCGGAGCCAGCGGTCCCACCAGGACGAGGCCAGGCCGAGGAAGTCGATCGGCGCGACCGGGCTGAACTGGGGGGAGCCGTGCATCCAGGGCCCGGCGACCAGTCGCTTGGGGCCGCGCATCCGCTCGAAGGCCCGGACGCTGCCGTCGACGAACAGGTCCCGCCAGCCCGCGATGGTCAGCGCGGGCACCTCGATGGCGGAGGCGTCGACGCGGCGCCGCTCCCATACGGGGTCTCCTGGGCCGTGCCGGAACAGGTCGAGCAGGTAGGGGGCCGCGGCGAGCCGCCGCGTCCAGCGTTCCTGTTCCGCGGGGTCGTCGAAGTCGTCCAGCGATGGCAGGAGCTGGGCGAGGAGGGTGTTGCGGGCCCAGAACCCCAGGGGCATCGCGGCGCCGCGCGTCCCGCCCGGGTGGGTGAAGTCCCGCTCGGGGTCGGGCATGCCCTGCACGGCGACGATCGCGCGGAGTCCGGCGGGGCGGCGCGCCGCCGTCCGCATCGCCATGACGGCCCCGTACGACTCGCCCCACATGCCCACGGCCCCGTCGCACCAGGGCTGGTCCGCGGCCCAGGCGAGGGCGGCGAGCGCGTCCTCGACCTCGTCCTGGTCGAACGGGGGGCGCGGCGCGCCGCCGGACGAGCCGGTGCCGCGCATGTCGACGAGCAGCGACGCGTATCCCCGCGCGGCGAACATGCGCTGCATCGGCGAGCCGTGCATGGCGGCGAGGTCGCGGCGGTACGGCAGGACGGTCAGCAGTGCCGGCACGGGGCCCGCGCCTTCGGGGAGGAACAGGTCCGCCGACAGCGTCACCCCGTCCTCGCGGGTCGGTATCCGGACGTCACGGTGCACCGTGACCTCGTACCGTGCCGGCGTGCCGCGCGGGACGGTCGTCGTAGGGCGTTCAGACATCGATGCCGATCGCTTTCATCAGGAGGGAGAAGGACCCGTGCAGTTCCCGCTGCCAGTAGGGCCAGTTGTGGGTGCCGGGGCCGTACAGGTCGGCGGTGACGTTCGCGCCCGCCTGCTGGAGGCGCTGCACGAACGCGGTGCTCATCTCGCCGATGAGCTCCTCGATGGCCAGGCTCGGCGGGGTGCCCGGCGGGTCCAGCGGGCCGGGCACCCCGTTGCCGCTGGAGACGAACAGCGGGATCCCGGCGAGGGACTTGGCCAGGTCGTAGGGGTTGTGAGCGGCCCAGACGCCGGCGTTGAGCTGGTAGTCGCCCCACAGGGCGGTGGGGTCGTAGCCGTCCTTGATCAGGAACTCCTGGACGAAGGCGGGTCCGCGGGCGCCCTGGTAGGTGGTGTGCACGATGCCGCTGTAGGCCGCGGCGGCGCGGAAGAGGCCGGGGTTGCGCCCGGCGTAGGACATCGCCCCGAACCCGCCCATCGACAGCCCGGCGATGGCCCGCGAGGCGCCCGCCCCGTATCCGGCCTCCAGGATCTGCCGGAGCTCGGTGAGGTGGAAGGTCTCCCAGCACGGCGGGCCGCCGGCGCCGTGGTTCCACCAGTCGGAGTAGAAGCCGAGCTGCCCGCCGGACGGCATGACGACCAGCACGTCCACGTTCCCGGTGAGGGCATCGACGTCGGTCGAGCGGGTCCAGGAGGTGTAGTCGTCCTCGGCGCCGTGCAGCAGGTACAGCACGGGCCACGTCCGCTGCGGGTGCGGCGTCCATCCGGCGGGGAGCAGCAGCCGCACCATGGCGGTCGTCGCGAGCGCGGGGGAGTCGATGGTGAGGTCGAGGACGCGGGAGCTGAGGCGGTTCTCCGCCACGACGCGCGCCGCACCGGTGAGGGCGGTGGCGGCGCGTGCCGTTCCGGGGCGGAGGGCGGCGAGCGACGCGGCGGCGGTGAGGCTGGCGCCGGCGAGGAAGGCGCGCCGGGTCGTCATGGCCGGGCCGGGGACGGCCGGACGCGGGTCGGTTTCGGGCATGGTGGTCTCCCTGGGGGTGGTTGGGGCAGGGATCTGGACGTGCGGAAGGGCGGGTCGGAGGCGGTGGCGGCTTACCGCTCGGCGGTGGACGCGGACGGCCGCGCGTGGGGCCGGCCGGGGCGCAGCAGGAATCGCTGCAGCTTGCCGCTGGGCGTCTTGGGCAGGCCGTCCACGAAATGGACCTCGCGCGGATAGGCGTGCGCGGCGAACCGGGTCTTCACCAGCGTCTGGAGCTCGGCCGCCAGCGCGTCGGACGGCGGCGTCCCGGGCCGCAGCACGATGTTGGCCACGAGGATCTCGCCGCGCAGGTCGTCGGGAACGCCGACGACAGCGGCCTCGGCGACGTCGTCGTGCTGCAGCAGCACGCTCTCCACTTCGAACGGCCCGATGCGGTACCCGGCCATGAGGATGACGTCGTCGTCGCGGGCGGCGAAATGGAAGTAGCCGTCCGCGTCCTCGGCGGCGGTGTCGCCGGTGAGGTACCAGCGGCGGTCGGCGGTGAACCGCTCGGCGGTGCGGCCGGGCGCGTCCCGGTACCCGGTGAACCACATCAGCGGGCTGCCGGCCAGGTCGACCGCGACCCGCCCGGGCTCGCCCGCGGGCGCGGCCTCGTCCGCGTCGGGGCGCAGCACCCGCAGCCGCCAGCCGGGGAGCGGGCGGCCCATGGAGCCCGGCCGCAGCTCGCCCCGGATGTCGGGATGCCAGCCGTTGGCGACGGCCATCCCGAGCTCGGTCTGCCCGTAGTGGTCGCGGACGGGCACGCCGAGCGCGCTCTCCGCCCACGCGACGACGTCCGGGTTGAGCGGTTCGCCCGCCGAGGAGCAGCAGCGCAGCCGGAGCCCGCCGGGCATCGCGTCCGCCGCGTTCCGAAGCGCCCGGTAGACCGTCGGGCCCGCGGCGAAGTTGGTGACGCCGCACCGCGCCAGCACCTGCCACGTCAGCTCGGGGGAGAAGCCGCCGCGCAGCAGGACCGCGCGCCGGCCGAGGAGGAGCGGGCCGATGACGGCGTGGTAGAGCCCGTACGCCCAGCCCGGGTCGGCGGCGTTCCAGAACACGTCGGACGCCCGGTGGTCCAGCCCGTACTCCTGGTAGACGCGCATCGCGGCGAGCGCGCGCACCGGGACCGGTACCCCCTTGGACACGCCGGTGGTGCCCGAGGTGAACAGCTCGACCATGGTCGCGTCGCCGCCGGCGGCGACCGGCTCCGCCAGCGGCGGGGAGGCCGCCAGCTCCGCGAACGCGACGTCGGTGCCGGAGGGCGCACCGGTCGTGATCACCGTCCGTCCGGGGTCGGCGATCGCGTCGAGCTTGGCGCGCTGCGCCGGGTCGGTGATCACCGCTACGGTCCCGTTGCCGGTGACCCGGGCGGCGATCGCGGGCGGGGCCAGCGCGGTGAACAGCGGCACCTGCACCGCGCCCAGCCGCCAGATCCCCAGCATCGCCACGACCAGGTCGGCGGACTTGCCCATCAGCATGGCCACCCGGTCGCCCGGGCCGACGCCGAGGTCGCGCAGCCCCGCCGCGAACCGCGCCGACCGGTCGCGCAGCTCCCCGTACGTCAGGTCGGCGCACGCCAGGCCGCCGTCCGGGCCGGGCTCGGCGATCGTGAACGCCACGGATCCGGCCGGGTGCCGATCGCAGAGGATGTCGGCCAGGCACGCCTGCGGCGCGTCATAGGCGGCCAGCACGTCGGCGACCCGCCGTCGCAGCCCGGTCATGGGGACCTCCCGCTCGAAGTGGAACACCCGGTTTCCGGGGTGTTAACGGGATGTTCGCGGCGGCCCCGGCGGACCGGTACCCCCGGGTGAGGGGGCGGGTCTTGCGCGGGCCCCGGGACCGGAGCGACCCTGATGCGCACCTTGGTCCGCGCAGCCAGGAGGCGAGATGAAGGGGGCGGCACCATGAACAGGCCCGAGACGACCGACGAGCCCCAGATCCACCGCGCGCTGGCCCGCCTGCGCGACATGACCTCGCTGCCGCTCGCCTTCGGGGGACCGGTGAACGCCGCCCGGCAGGTGCGCTTCACCCAGTTCGCGGGCGCCACCACGGGCGCGCTGCGCGGCGTCGCCGTCGACTGCGGCCTCGGCCTGGGCGGCAAGGTGGTCGCGCGGCGCCGCCCCATCGTGGTGAACGACTACGTGGCCTCGTCGGGCATCAGCCACCAGTACGACCACGTCATCACGGCCGAGGGGCTGCGCGCCATGGTGGCCGTCCCGGTGATCGTCGGGCGGACCGTCCGGGCCGTCCTGTACTGCACGACGCGCACGACCTTCCCGCTGGGGGACCGGGTCGTCCAGGCCGCGCTGGAGACCGCGCGGGACCTGGAGCAGAACCTGGCCGTCCGCGACCGGGCCGCCCGCGGCGCCGACCGGCTCGGACGGCAGGAGCCCGGCGGGACCGCGCCCACGGCCGAGCAGGAGGTGGTCCGGGAGGCGTACGCCGAGCTGCGCGTCCTCGCGCAGGGCCTGGACGACGACGCCCTGCGGCAGCGGCTGGAGCAGGTCTGCGCGAAGCTGTGCGGCGCGGGGGCCGCGCCGTCCGCGCCGCAGGCGGTGCCGTACCTGTCGGCCCGCGAGCTGGACGTGCTCGCCTGCGTCGCCCTCGGCTGGACGAACACGCAGGTGGCGGCCGACCTCGGAGTCACCACGGAGACGGTCAAGAGCTACCTGCGCAACGCGACCCGCAAGCTGCACGTCCGGACCCGCCTGGAAGCGGTCGTGGCCGCGCGCCGGTACGGCCTGCTGCCCTGAGCCCCCGCGGTCACGTGACGGTCAACGTGCACCGGTTCGGCGTCGACGAGCCGCCACCGAGGTAGACGTCCGTCTCGCCGGGCTCGACGAGGAACTCGCCGCCGGCGGCGTTGGTCCAGAAACCGAGGTCGCCGGCGCCGAGGGTGAAGCGCACGGTCGTGCTCCCGCCGGCGGGAAGGGTGATCCTGCGGAATCCGCGGAGCCGGCGCACGGGCTGCACGAGACTCGCCACCCGGTCGTGGACGTAGAGCTGGACGACCTCGTCCCCCTCCCGCCCGCCGGTGTTGGTCACCCGCACCGACGCCTCGACGGTCGCCCCCGCGCGGATCTCCTCGGCGGAGAGCACGGGGACGTCCAGGCTCGGCTCGCCGTACCGGAACGCGGTGTAGCTCAGGCCGTGCCCGAAGGCGAACCGGGGACCGTTCTCCAGGTCGAGGTAGCGCGACCCGTAACGGGGGTCGACGTGCCCGGGACCGCAGGGGCGGCCCGTGCTCTCGTGGTCGTAGTGGATCGGGACCTGGCCGGTGACGCGCGGGAACGACACCGGGAGCCTCCCGCCCGGGTCGACGTCGCCGAACAGGACGTCGGCGACGGCGCGGCCGCCCTCGGCGCCGGGCTGCCAGGCGACCAGGACGGCGGACGCGGCGTCCAGCCACGGCCCGAGGGCGAGCGGGCGGCCGCAGACCAGCACGACCGCGAACGGGCGGCCGGTCGCGGCGACCGCGGCGACGAGCGCGTCCTGCTCGCCCGGCAGGCCGAGGTCGCTGCGGGACCCGCCCTCCCCGCTCAGGAACGAGGGCTCACCGACCACGACCACCGCCGCGTCCGCGGCCTCGACGGCGGCGACGGCCGCCGGGATGCCGGAGACGTCCCGCCCCTCGGGGGCGACGCCGCGGGCGCGGACGATCTCGGCACCACCCGCGGCCTCCCGGACGCCCTGCGCGATGGTGACCGCCGGGAAGCGCCCGGCGCCCGGGCCCGCCCACGCGCCGTGCAGGTCGTGGGATTCGGCGAACGGGCCGACGAGGGCGATCGAGCGGGCGCCGCGGGCGAGGGGGAGCAGCCCGCCGTCGTTCTTGAGCAGGACCATGGAGCGGCCCGCGGCCCGGCGCGCTGCCCGCCGGTCGCGTGCCGAGGGGATTGTGACTTCCTCGCGCCCGTCGCAATAGGGCCGCTCGAACAGGCCGAGCCGGAACTTCAGCCGCAGCACGCGCGCCACCGCGTCGTCGAGCCGCTCCCGCGCGAGGCGGCCGTCGGCCAGCAGACCCTCCGCGTGGTCGGCGAAACAGGTGGAGACCATTTCCATGTCGACGCCCGCGCCCAAGGCGAGGCGGGCGGCGTCGCGGGCGTCCGCGGCGAAGCCGTGCGCGACGAGTTCGGCGACGCCCGTCCAGTCGCTGACCACCGGCCCGCCGAACCCCCAGTCGTCCTTCAGGATGCCGGTGAGCGCACGGCGGTCGGCGTGCGCCGGGACCCCGTTCATCGCCGTGAACGCCGCCATCACCGTGGCGGCACCGGCGTCGACGGCGGCCCGGAAAGGAGGGAGATGCACCGCCCTCAGCCGCGACTCCGACAGGTCCACCGTGTTGTACTCGCGGCCGCCTTCAACGGCGCCGTAGGCGGCGAAGTGCTTGGCGCAGGCGGCCACCCTGCCGGGCCGTATCGCCGCGCCGTCCGGGCCCTGGTAGCCGCGGACCTTCGCGGCGGCGAACGCCGCCGTCAGGTACGAGTCCTCGCCGAAGCCCTCGGAGATCCGGCCCCAGCGCGGCTCGCGGGTGACGTCCATCATCGGCGAGAAGACCCAGTGGACGCCGTGGGACCGCGCCTCCCGGGCCGACACCTCGGCGTCCCGCTCGGCGACCCCGGTGTCGAAGCTCGCCGCCTGGGCCAGGGGGATCGGGAAGGTCGTCAGGAATCCGTGCACCACGTCCAGACCGAAGACGAGGGGAATCCCCAAGCGGGACTCCTCGACGGCGACGCGCTGGAGTTCGTTCGTCAGCGCCGCCCCGGAGACGTTGAGCACCGAGCCGAGCCGTCCCGCGCGGGCCATGCCGCGCACCTGGGCGGCCTGCCCCTGACCTGGGCCGGTGTCACCCGTCCAGGCGAACTGCTGCAACTGCCCGAGCTTCTCCGCGAGGGTCATCCGACCGAGGAGCTTCTCTATCTCGTCATCGTGCGATCCATGACCGGCCAAAGCGCGTCCCTATGTATAGAGCGGGTCTTCCGGGGAGCCGGGCCGAGCCTAGAGAGGAGCTCGGCGAAATGGCCATGCCCTCCCCTCACCCGGGGGCATGGAACCTCCGGCACGGCTGCGGCGGGTGGGGCTGGACCGCGGGCGTCATCCGCCCCCGGAGAGTCAAGGACACCGCCTGATCAACCCACACGCATTCGGCGGCGACCCGCGCGACGTCACCGTGGTCGGCCCGGTCCGCAGGGCGATGTCGGCCTGCGCGCTGTTCACCTCGCTGGCCGCCAAGATGATCATCTTGTCGGGGTTGTGCCTGTTGCGCTGGCCCGCAAGCGGCCTGTAGGCGTGTGTTCTCGTCGGCGGCGCGCTCCGGTACGCCCCGAAGATGCTGCTGGCTGCCCCGCTACTGGTCTGCGTCCTGGCCGTGATCGTCGAGCGATTCGTGGTGATCTCATGACCGCGCTGTCGGCCCCCGGCTGGCGGGCACACCACCGCTGGGCCGGCGGGCTTTGGCGCAGGGGCCGTTATGGATGGCTGGCGTTTATCCCCGTCGATGGTGCAGCCGTTTGTCAATGGCCACCATCAGGCTGGCCGCTATGGCGATGGCAAGGATACGCAGCCGCACCTGCCATCCGATGGGGGCGGTGTTGAAAATCGTGTTCATGGCGGGCAGGTAGGTGACGGCGAGTTGGCTGATGGCCTGCGCGGTGACGCCGGGGATGATCCAGCGGTTGGACAGCGGCCTTATCCGCCAGGCCGGCCCGGTCAGGGATCGGCAGATGAACAGGCGGCGGTCAACTCCGAGTTTAACGTTCCTGCGGTTCGAACAGTTGGCTTGCCTGTGGGCTCACCTTGGGGTAGAGCAGTTCCGAGGCGCATGCCTATCGACCTGAAAGCAACGTCAGGCGCATGCTATGTCCGCACCTTTTCCTTCTGTGAATCTTCGTTCGGATCGGCCCGGGCACCGGCGATGCCGCACCCTCCCAGTGTCGCTTTCGGCTTCCAGACCGGCCCGGCCCAGTCGAACCGGCCTGCGGAAGGGCAGGGGGACATTGTCCTGCTAAGGGGTAAAGAGAGAGGGAAGGACCGACGAGAGAACGTCGGTCCTTCCCCTGCGGGCCGGAGCCCGCGATTGCGTCGTGTGGGATCAGTGGCCCGAGACCACCGAGCTGGCGGCGCAGGTGAAGGACGAGTTGGGGTTCTCGGAGCTGAGACCCAGCGCGCCGACGAGGCCGCCCTGCGAGTGGGTGATGTTGCTCTGGCAGTCCGGGACGACCGCCGTCGTGCCCTCGCCGTGGCCGCCACCCCCGCCGAGGTTGAAGTTCTCGTTGTCGCTGTCGGCAACGAGAAGGGTGGACAGCACGGCGCGCTCCGGCAGGACCTCGCCGACCAGCTTGTCCAGCTCGGTGTAGCTGAAGGACTTCATGTGATTCCTCTTCTTCTTGTCACGCCCGGATCCCCGTTGTGGACCGGATTCCCCTCCTCACCTCGAACCAGGTGAGGCTGCAATACGTATAGCAGAGGCCCCTGGCGATATCCAAGCAAGAGAAGCAGCGGCGATTCCAATCGACTTGTCCGGATGTGTAGGACTGCTTCCTTGCTGGGCGGTACCGGGACATCCCTGCCGGGCAAAGGATGGGTCCACTGGAGGAAGGTGAAATGGTCGAACAACGGCTTCTGCAGGACCTCGGCAGGTGAGATGCCAGCCAAGCCTAAATACAGGTCCTGGGAAGAACTGCGTCGCCGTGATGACCCAGGCGGCCCGGCTGACCCCACTTGCTCCTGCGACGGCGACGACTTGCCTTGGTGGGCTGCAGAGACTCATGCCGCAGAACCAGGTCCGAAGTCGAAATCGATCGAGACAACGCCGCCGTGGCGTCCGGTGCCGTCGCTCTCTGCCAAGCCCTTCCTTGATCATTCAGTCGGTCGCGAAGAAACTACGGCTTTGTCCCGCGCGCTCATCCCCGCCTGGCCGCGCATCGGCCAGTATCCTCAATCCTGCAGTGGGATCCGATTCCTTGTCTGTCCCATGTGGGGCCCGGCCGGCCGCGCTGGGCACCCACAAGTTTCCGAAGGTTGCCGATAGCCCCTCATTCACACAGCGCCGTGTCATTGGTCAGCGCTGCGAGCTGGCATGGTAAGGCGACCAAACCCTCCGTTGACTACGAACAGAGCTGTCACAAGTGCGCTTCAGCGTAGCGATGGTCCAGAGCATGGCCAGGGTGCTCGGTGAAGCACCTGATCAGGAGCGGGTCACGGTCGGCGGCGCGAAGCGCGTGAAGATCACGCTAAAGGCTGTCCCGCTAACGCCAGGCCAAATCAAGATCGTTGATCTTGATGTGAAGCGGGTGATCAGGACGATCGGGACGAGTGGGTGCCGGTGTTCACCGGCCTGCGGTTGCGGCAGTTCCGCCGCTTGGTGCGGGCCCAAGTCCGCCGCGCACCGCGTCGTCGACCACTTGGCGCCGCTGCTCGCACTCGCCCCGGTCGCCCGCCGGCGCAGCCCCGAACCGCGCTGATCGTGGGCGGCACGCTGGTTTCCGTCCACGACCGGACGGCCACCGCCTCGTCCAAGAAGTCCCGCTACTCGGTGAACCTGTTCTATGCCAAGCCAGAATGTACATCCGTAGACACTTTGTATTGGTAACTGCCGCGGAGGGAGGGCTGGCATCGGATCGCGGAAGGCGGTGTTCAGCGGGGCTTCGAGTTCGGGAGCCGAGTTTTCGCGGCATAGTGCCGCTGTCGCAGGCAGGTGTCTGGAACAGAGGCAGGACGTACGATGGCCGGCATGCCGAGGATCTGGAGCCAGACGATCGAGGCACACCGCGAGGCGGCCCGGGAGGCGACCCTCGACGCCACCGCGGCCCTGGTGGCCGAACGTGGGCTGACCGGCGTGACGATGTCGCAGATCGCCAAGGGCACCGGTATCGGCCGCGCGACGCTGTACAAGAACCTCCCCGATGTCGGGTCCATCCTGCGCGCCTGGCGCGACCGCCAGGTCGACCACCATCTACAGGAACTGGTCCGAATCCGGGACGAGGCCGCCGGCGCCGCCGAACGCCTAGAAGCGGTGCTCACCGCCTATGCTCAGATGATCTTCCATCGCCGCCATCACGACGGCGACCTCGTCGGGCAACTCCACACGCGAACACATCGCCGCGGCCCACCAGCGACTGCGCGACTTCCTCGGTGACCTGATAGGCGACGCCGCGGCAGCCGGGACGGTGCGCCGCGACGTCCCCGCTGTCGAACTGGCCCTCTACTGCCTACACGCGCTGACCGCCGCCGGCGGACTGGACGAACCCGAAGCACTCCACCGCCTCGTCAAGACCACTCTCACCGCGCTCGGTCCCATGACGAGCACTGGCGGGACTACTGGAATGCCTGACACCGGCGCATAGCGACGCGCCCCGTTGGACCAGTCCCTTTCTCGCGGGTCCGGCCGACGAGCCGGTCCACGGTCCCGAACGAGTGAACGTTCGGGACCGGTGGGGAGAGGCGCTGCAGACGGTTGCCACCGAGGCCGTCCTTTGGGTGGTTCCGGCGGTGCCCACCCGTCAGCTTTCAGCGATGTAGGCGTAGACGATGCCCATGACGTCGTTCCGCGCTGTTGGCGAGTCGTAGTAGCTGATGACGGTCAGCCGGTCGCCGAATCAGACCGTCGCGAACGGGTCGCCGGAGCAGGTGCCCATCTTCACGATGGTCCGCATCCCGCCCATCGTGTCGTAGGTGGCGGGGGAGTCGCAGATCAGCGTGCCCGTCGTGTCGTCGGCGGCCTTCACGTGGACGCCGCCGGCGTGCTGGTGGCCGTTGGCGAACACGATGCGGCCGGAGACCGTGGACGTCCAGCTCCAGGTGTGCGTGCTCGGCCCGGCCGGGACGCTGTAGTCGGAGGTGAGGCAGCCGCCCGCGTCCAGCCACAGCGACCGCACCGGTGTGGTCGCCCCGGCGGCCGCAATGGTGTACGTGATGGAAATGTAGACCGTCTTCGGTTCCGCCGAGTAATTCATCAGATCGGTCAGCATCGCCCAGCGGTCATAGCTTTTCACCGGCAGCCCGTAACCGTCCGGCATGGTCTTTTCGGTGCGCTCGTCGCCGGACGCCCAGATGTGGTCGCCGAGCGGGCTGAACGGGCAGACGGTGTCGTGCGCGGCCAGGTTCGAGATGACGAAGTGGTGCAGCATCGGGCCGCTGTTCATGTCGGCGGTGCTGCCGTCGGCGTACACCAGGTCCGGTTTCTCGCCGACGATGTCGCAGGTCAAGCAGTGTTTTTGGTGCCGCCGACACCACGTTGGTCAGCTTGCCGGGGACATGGTGCCGCCCGGGATCGTGTGCGCGCCGTACCTGGCCGTCACCGTCTGCGTGCCAGCGGTCGACCCAGCCGTATCGACCGCATCGGCGGTGCTTCTTGCCCCTGTCGCGGCGAGAAGAAAACCATCGCGTGAGCAAGAATTGGAAGCTTCGGCACATGCGATCACCTCTATCTGAGGTTGGACCTACGTCCCGTAGGGGGATTCTGTGAGGTAACCGTAGGTTCGTTTTTTTGGGCATACCATCGGCGATTTCGCCAGCGTTGGCCTCCGAGTGGGGCGGGACGGCGAGGCTTCCATCGTGAGCTTGCAGATACGCCATGTGGGCACCCTCGAACGTGTGTAGGGGCCGCGGCACCAGGTCGGAACGGCTCTTGCTTCCTTCTGGTCCTACGTCCTATAGGAGGTAGCCACACTCTGTGATGTGGCAGCGACTCATCGTGCCTCGCGGGGGCGCAACCCCGTGCCTGGAGGTGGTCTGTCGCTGTTGCTGATCGCGCTGTCGGCGTTGCACTTCGTGCTCTGCCTGCCTGGCCTGCATTCGGATGCGTCCGGCGAGGTTCCGGGCCACGCGGTGCTGACCGCTGTTTCGGCCGCCCCTGCCGACGGCGCCGCCGAGCATTCGTCCGATGCGGCGACGAAGAGTCTTCCCGGCCTGCCGCACGACGACTGCGGGGACTCGACCGCTCTCCCATTGGAAGGCGGCCGAGTCATCATCCTTCTCGTCGCCGCGTTCCTCGGATTCGTCGTCTTCTTGGCCAAGGCGAGGAGAGATGCGGTCGCGCTGTTGCCACGGGGCTCCCGCGACGCGTTCCCGCGACGATATCCGCCACATCGCTGCGTCAACGGATCCGATCTCCTGAATCTGCTCTGCCTCGCACGGCTGTGATCGGCCCGGTCGTGCGCCGACGTTGACGTTCGAAGCGTGGAGGGCGACGTCCTTCCGCTTCCCTGCTCGGCATGCCCGCCGACGGCCTCGTTCGGCCATGACCGCTGCGCCATCACATCCGTGCCGCTGAGCTGTGTCTTCAGGAGAGAACGTTGGACGCGACCGACCTGCACGCCCCCGGTCCGCCGAAGATCCCCGCCGCCTCCCGATGGATGGGGGCGGGCGCCTGCCGAACGCCCGCTCGACTGGTCGGGAACACTCCCGTCCTATGGATCCCGGATCTGTCCGGGCGGAGCACGAACGGGTTCTAGGCCAAGATCGAGGGAGCCAACCCCGGCGGGATCAGGGGACCGTCCGGCCCTGTACATGGTCGCCCGGGCCCAGGAGCGCGGCGAGCTCGTACCGGGAATGCCGATCATCGAGTCCACCAGTGGCACACTAGGACTCGGGCTGGTGCTCGCCGGCATCTCCTACGGCCATCCGGCGACCCTGGTCACCGATCCGGGCATGGAGCCGCTGATGGTGAACCTGCTGCGCGCGCACGGCGCGCGGGTCGAGGTGGTGACCGAGCCTCACCCCGTCGGCGGCTGGCAGGAGGCGGCGGCGACGTGTCCAGGAGCTGCGCGACCGCCACGGCGGCGCCTACTGCCCGGACCAGTACCACAACCCGACAACGGCGCCGCCTACGAGGGGCTGGCGTCCGAGCTCGCCGACTAGCTGAGCAGCGTGGACGTGCTGGCCTGCAGCGTGGGCACCGGCGGTCACAGCGCCGGAACCTCCCGGGTGCTGCGCCGGATGTTCCCTGAGCTTCGGTTGGTCGGTGTCGACACCGTCGGATCGACCATCTTCGGGCAGCCCGCCAGGCCGCGTCTCAGGCGCGGCCTGGGCAGCAGCATTTACCCCCGCAACGTGGACTACGCCGCGTTCGACGAGGTGCACTGGGTCGCGCCCGCCGAGGCCGTCTGGGCGTGCCGGGAACTGGCCAGAGCCCGGTACACCACCGGCGGATGGAGCGTGGGCGCCGTGGCGCTCGTCGCCTCGTGGCTCGCCCGGACCGGACCGGGCCACTAGCGGATCGCGGCGGTGTTCCCCAACTGCTCCCGCCACGAACTGCCGGGCACCATCCCGCGCGAGAACCCTGATGAGATCACTCATCCAGCGGAGCGCGAGGTCGTGCGGTGGACGCGGTGCACCAGCGTGACCGTCCCGGCCGGAGCGCGCGCGGAGGCCGTGCTGTGAGGGCGACGTGGTCGCAGCTGTGGTCGTTCGACCGCCCGATCCGGCTGCTGATGGTCAACCAGCTCACCATCAACCTGGGTTTCTACATGTTGATGCCCTATCCGGCCGACCACCTGTCCAGTGATCTCGGGCTGGCGGCGCGGCTGGTCGGGCTCACGCTGGGGGTGCGGAACCTCAGCCAGCAAGGGATGTTCCTGGTCTGCGGCAGCCTGGCCGACCGGCTCGGGTACAAGCCGATGATCCTCACCGGTCTGGCCCTGCGGACGGTCGGGTTCACTCTGCTCGGCGTCGCCGACGTGCTCCCGGTCCTGGTCCCGGCCTCGGCGCTCACGGGGCTGGCCGGCGCCTTCTTCAATCCCGCCGCGCGCGCCTACCTGGCACAGGAGGCGGGCGAGCGCAAGGTCGAGGCGTGCGCGGCTTTCAACGTCTTCTACCAGTTGGGCATCATGGTCGGCCCGCTCATCGGGCTGCTGCTCGGGGGTATCGCCTTCCAGCTCACGTGCCTGGTGGCCGCTGGCCTGTTCGCGATGCTGATCCTCGCGCAGGCAAGTACGCGTCACGGTCTGGGCCAAGGCGCGGTGGACACCTGCGCAGGCGCTCGTCCGCGGGCTGACGCTGATGGGGCTGTCCTTCATCCCGATGGGTCTGGCCGCCGTTGTGAACCCGGCGGGCACATCTCTGCCGGACGGCCCGGCCGCCTACGCGGTGGCCATCGCGCCCATCCTGCTGAGCACTGGGCTGCTCACGCTGGCGACCATGGTGACCTACCCGTTCGAGATGGCCACCATCGCCGCGCTCGGCGGTGACGAGATGGTCGGCACGTACTACGGCCTCTACAACACCGTCTCGGGGATCGGTATCGCGGTCGGGAACATGCTGTCGGGCGCGGCGCTCGACGCTGGCCGCGCTGCCGGAGTGCCGAGCCTCCCATGGTGGGCCCTGGCCGCCGTCGGCATCGCCTGCGCGCTGGCGATCCGTGCCCTCGCTCGCTCGGGACGGCTGGTGCCGGTCCGCGAACGTTCACGCGAGCCCGCCACTGCCTGAGCACCGTTGGTCCCGGGCAGGAGTTCAATGCTGCCCAGGATCCGGGCGCAGAGCGCCTAGTAGGGTCTTCCCTAAGGCTTCGCCCGCGTTTGCCTGGCAGAAGTGTTGCGCGGACACCTCTTCCATCGCGGCGTGCAGCAGCGCATAGACGGTGCTGACGAGCCATTCGACCGGAAGGTCGGTGCGGAACTGCGCTGCCTCCCGCCCTGGACGATCAGATCCCGGACGTGCGCCATGGGCAGATCGTGGAGCTGGCGGACCTCCTCGGACGGCAACGCCCGCTGCGCCGCGTTGTACAGGCTGCCGAACCGGCCGATGAGCGGCTCGTTCTGGTGGCGGCACTCGGCTATCTGGCGTTCGAGGTTCGGCAGAAGACCGCTCGGTCTCCGATGATGGGCGTCGCCTGCTGGTCCGCCGTCCGGTGGCGACCGGCACATTCCCGATCGCGATGGCCACGGCCCTGATAATCACGGTGTTCTTCCTCGGCACGTTCTACTTCCAGCACGCGGTGGGCTACGGGGCGCTGCGTACGGGACTGCTGTTCCTCCCGGTCGCTGCGGCGACGATGTTCGGTGCCAACCTCACCGGCCGGGCCATCGCCAAGGCCGGCGCGCGCCCGCTCGCCGTGACCGGCCTGCTCATCACCGCGATCGGCATGGCGCTGACCCGCAGCCATCTGAGACATTGACGGCCTGGTGCCATCAGCACCAGGCCGCCGATGCCACGGGATGGACGGACGCCGTTGAGCCTCAGGCGCCGACGGGCAACGTCTCCGCGGAGGCGATGGCGGCGCGGAGGCGGTTCAGTTCCTTCGGGAAGTTGACGGCCGCGGCGCCCACCAGCACGCCCTTCCTCGAGAAGGCGACCGCGAACTTTGCATCCTCCACCGCGCCGGCGACGATCGCGCTCTGATCGGCCAGGCCCGGGAACCCGGCCCACTGGACGCGCTTGCCGTGCACGCGCGTCCCGAGTCCGGGAACCTCGAGAAACGGTTCTGCGGCGGCAGGGCCGCGCAGCAGGTTGCGGGCGGCCACTGCCCCCTGCTCGTTCGCGTTCGCCCAGTGCTCGACCCTGACGAGGCGGTCCTGGAAGAGGCCGTGTGGCCATCGGACGGCATCCCCGGCGGCGACGACGTACGAGGCGCCGAGAGCGAAGAGTGCGGCATCAGTGCGGACACCGTCGTCGACCTGGACTCCGCTGCCCTCCAGCCACTCCGTGTTGGGCTCGACGCCCAGACCTGCTACGACGAGGTTCGCCGGGATCGACCGGCCGTCGCTCAGCCGGACGGCGGCGACACGATCCCCGCCGGGCGTGTCCGGCTCCAGCCCGGTCACCCGCACGCCGCTCATCAACTCGACTCCGTTGCCGCGGTGGTGCTCGGCCAGCCAGCTCGCGACCGTCTCGCCGACCACACCGATCATCGGGAGTTCGCCTCCGTCGATGAGCGTCACGTCCAGATCCATGGCACGGGCCGTGGAGGCGACCTCGCCGCCGATGAAGCCGCCGCCGATCACGACGACCCGGTCCGGCCGCTGCTGGAGCGTGCTACGGAGCACCTTGGCGTCGTCGACGGTACGCAGGACGTGCACTCCGGCCAGCGCCATCTGGTCGGCGGGCAGCGTCCGTGGCCGGGCACCCGTGGCGATGACCAGGCCGTCGTAGGGCAGCTCGGTCCCGTCGTCCAGTACGACGAGCCGGCCGGTGGCATCGAGGCGGGCGGCGCGTCGCCCGCCCAGCCAGGTGGCGTCGAACTCGCCGCCGCCGGGGAGGGAGACGTCGTCGTCGCCGGTGAGCACGTTCTTGGACAGCGGCGGCCTGTTGTAAGGCCGGTGCGGCTCCGCCCCGACGAGGCTGATCTCACCGCTGAATCCTTCGTTGCGAAGAGTCTGCGTCGCGCGCAGGCCCGCCAGCGAGGCGCCGACCACCACGATTCGACCGAGATCACTCATTGTCCGTCCCTTCGTCTTTACCCTACCCCCCTAGGGTATAGGTCGGAGCGGCGGGTCCCGCAACCGCCCATCGAGCCCGTACGGAAACGGGCGAGGCCCGCAGGCTCCGCCCGTTCCTTGCGCTACACGGAGTGCTACTGCTTCTTCAGCAGCGTCCGCATCTTGGTGATCTCGGTGGACTGGGAGGAGATGATCCCCGCTGCCATGGTCTTGGCGTCCGGGAACTGGCCGGCCGACTGTTCGGTCATGGCCATCGCCACGGCGCCCTCGTGATGCTTGATCATCATCTGCAGAAACGCCTTGTCGAAGGCCGCGCCCTTGGCCGCCTCCAGCTCCTTCATGTCCTTCTCGGTCATCAGACCGTCCATCCCGCCGCGATCCATGCCACCCATGCCAGGCGACGGGACGGACGAGCCCCAACCGGTCAGCCAGCCGGACAGCCGCTCGATCTCGGGCGTCTGCTCCTTCTCGATGTCCGCGGCGAGGCTCTTCACCTGCGGCGAGGACGCCCGGGTGGCGGCGAGATCGGCCATCTCTATCGCCTGCCGGTGGTGAGGGATCATCATCTGGGCGAACATGACGTCCTGCCCGTTGTGCTGCCCTGCCTGAGCGCCGGTCGACGGCGAGGCGCTCATGGACATCGAGTGCCCGGCCATCGAGCCGCCGGACTTGGAGTCGCCAGAGTCCTTGTTGTCGCCGCAGGCGGCCAGGGATATGGCCAGAGCGGCGGGAGCGGCGACGAGCGCGAGTGCACGCTTCATGGTGGTTGGCCTTTCGTGGTGAGATCTGTGTCGTTGCAGGTCAGGGCGTCACGAAGACGCCGAGGACCGATCACAGCCTCAGCACGCTCAGGCGGTGCAGGGACGGTCTGGGCGGCGGCCGCCCGACCAGCAGGGCACGCACCCGGGCAAGGGCGCGCGAGACGACGGCCAGCGAGTCGCGTCCGAGCAGGACGGCGACGAAGCACAAGAGGAAGAGGATCGCCAGGATCGCCAGGCAGACCTGTCCCCCCGGATGCTCCTGATGGTGATCGCCTGGCATGTCCTTGCCGGGCGCGTCGTGGAGCGCCATCGAGTGTGCCGGGACGGCATCGTGGACGGCGCCGACGGAGGTCAGCGGAACCCCGCTCATGTCGCTCGGCGACGGGGATGCCTGGACGCCGTGCATCGCCAGCACGCCGAAGAGCAGGAGCAGGCCGAAGGGCAGCATCGAGAGCCGCCTCAGCCGTCCCGGCTGCCGCCTCAACCGTCTCACCTGCCCCTCCGCTCTCCTGCAGACCTCGTCCCCCGAAGCCGCCGATCACCCCTCGACCCGTGCTTCTGTGCGGTCCAGGGAATGAGGGATGACCGGCGGCCGGTCGAGGTACTCCTAGGAAGCCTATGGAACGGGGCGGGTGCGCGGGTCAATCTGTCCTGCTTCGGTGAGGGGTCATGGTTCGTCGGTGGTTACGGACGGTCGGCCATCGCGTGTCCGGGGCTTGTCGACCAAATGGGGGAGAGGTCGGCGTAGAGGGTGTCCCAGAACGCCAGCTCCTCGTCGTCCTTGAACGTCGAAACCCTGCTCCAGAACTTGCGCTCCTCCGCTTCGGTGGCGACCGCCGCCGTGATCGCGGGCATGACGGCGGTCCCCGCCTCGGAGGCGTCGAGCACGGCGGGCGTGATGTCGGCCGGTAGCTCCACGGGCTTCTTGTGGTGCTTGCCGCGTTTGCGGACGCGGATCGGCGCCTCGGTCGGGACCTTGACGGCCATGGCCTTGCCGGTCGCCAGGGCGGCGGTGCCGCATACCGCGACCGCCAGCAGCCTGCCCAGGAGCGCCCCGGGCTGGACGACCGTATGGTCGCCGACAGCCTTGGAGGCGGTGTGCTGGACGGTGACGGCCTCTCCCGGACGAGGCCCCTCGGCGGCGTTCGCGGCGGTCACCGGAGCCGCGTGCTTGGCGACGTAGGTCTTCTCGCCAGGGCCCGCGGTGATGGTGTCCGGGAGCGACTTGTGGGCGACCTTGACCTTGCCGGGATACCCGTATCCGACGACGTCGCCGACGTCGCGGGTCTGCCGCTTGAGGTAGACGCCGTCGGTGTTGGCTTCCATCGTGTGGAGCTTGGATCCCTTGACGCTCTCCACCAACCCGACGTGCTCGATGGAACCTGTGTCCTTGGAGCCCGACCAGGAGAAGAAGACCAGTGCGCCCGGTTCCGGCTTGGTGCCCCAGGCGTCGTGCTTCTTGAACCATTCGGCGTGGTCGATGGTGGAGGCGAACTCGCCCACCCAGTCCTGGACGTCCAGCTTGGCGGCGGCCCAGGTGAGGAACATGTCGCACCACGGGGCGGTGGAGTAGTAGCTGTCCCCGCCCTCGTAGGTCTTGCCGTACCAGTCGCCGTACTTGGTGTAGCCGCCGGCTTTCTCGCGGTACCCCAGCTCCTTCTTGGCTATATCGAGCAGCTTCGCACCTACGGGATCCACCGCTTCTCCTTCTCCGCCTGCCGGGTTAGCTGACGGGTTCGGGCCAGGAGCAGCCCTACCGCGCGTGGCGGATTCACCCCAGGAACAGTGGGTCCCCGGCTCCCATGGCGCTTGCGCGCCGCCCGGGATTCGGCGGTCGGCCCGCGCCCTCCGCGGCCGGGGAATGGATCACGAACCGATTACGATGCAATCTAGTAGAAAATTCCCTCTCATGGCAGAGCCTTGAACGACCTGCGGTTGTAAGATCTACGATGACGCTTCGTAGCCGTCGGTGTGGGTTGCCGTCATCCGGTGGTCGCCGAGCGCCACCCGGAAGGCGGTGTCGCCGCCGGCGTTGATGAACCTGATCCGGACGCGGTCGCCGGGCTTGGCGCGGCACGTCTCCGGATCCCTGGACAGACGGCTGTTGACCAGGAAGTAGGGGTAGCGCACGTCTCCGGCGTCACCGCCGAGCAGCTTGCTCTCGGCGCCCATCAGCATGGGCCCGCCCATGCCCTTGCTCAGCTCGGCGAGGACCCGGTCGGGGGTGCCGGTCACGCCGTCCAGCCAGTCGTCGAGGACCACGATCCATTCGGCGTCGTAGGACAGCGGCTCCTGGGGGTCTTCGACGATCAGCGGTGCGTACAGGCCGCGATCGAGTTGGGTGCCGACGTGCGGGTGGAACCAGTAGGTGCCGGGCTGAGAGGCGGCGAACTCGTACACGTACTCAGCGCCCAGCTTGATCGGAGACTGGGTGACGTCCGGAACACCGTCTGCGTCGTTGTGGAGTGCCACCCCGTGCTAGTGCAGGGTCGTGCCGGCCGGCAGCGCGTTCGCCACCCGGGCGCGGACCACCTCGCCCGCCTTCACCCGGACCTCCGCGCCCGGAAGGCGCTGGCCGTAGGTCGAGGTGCGGACCTGGCGTCCGCCGAGGTCGACGGTCGCTTCGTCCCGGGGTGAGCTGGAAGTCGCGGACGGCGCCGCCGGCGCGGCGCCGCGCGGCCTCCAGCTTGCGGACCTGTTCGCCGTTCGGGGAGACGAAGCCGGGCTTGCGGGACTGATCGCCGCAGGCGGTGAGGGCGGCACCGCCGGCCACCAGGAGCCCGGCGCGCGGGATGGAACGCCGATCGATCGGATTCATGCTGTAACGCCTCGCATTCGGTCATGTGGATGGAAGGAGATCTGGCATGGACCGGGCGCGCGCGGGCGCGGCGAGGGCGTACGGCAATGGCGGACGGCCTCGCGGCGATGCGGCGGCACCCGGTCGGGCCCGCTCCTAGATCCGTAGGACCGCGAGACGAGTGACGGGCAGCCCGAATCCCGGAGGTCCGCGCAGGCGAGGCTCCGAGGACGCGAGCATCGAGCGTCCCCTGCCGGCCAAAGCCGGCTTGACCGTCAAGGCCAGACGGCGCAAGGCGAGGAAGAGTCCGGCGGCCAGCAGGACTGCAAGGCAGACATCGAACGGGTCGGTCAGCATGCTTGTCGCCTTAGCCGCGGCCCGGGAGCGGTCTTGCGTGCCCTCCGCGGCCGTGGCCGCCGACAGCGCCCGATGTGAATTTGGCTAGGGCTTGTGTGTGAGGGCCGACCATCGTCCGACTGGTGGACATCCCCGCGGTGCCGCCGTCGTGGCCGAACATGTGGCCGAGGACGTGCATCGCGACGATCCCGACGAGCAGCGCCACCGACCAGACGAGGACGAGTCGCACGCCCGAGGTCGCACATCGGGAAGAACGATAGTAGACGGGAGAGACGGCCGTCCCCTGGACCACCGATCCCGCAATCTGACAGGCAACATACGGCATGCAGCTACACGTGCTCTGTCGTGCCTCGGAGCCGGTCGGCGGATGCGCGCTTCCGGCCGGTCAGGACCTCCTGTTCTCTACTGTCGGGCCTAGTAGACGAGCGCGTCGTCAGCGGCGTCCGGTGCGGACCTGGTCGAGGCCGAGGCGCATGGCCCGCGCCAGTGCGGTGGCTTGTCCGGTCGCCCAGAAATGCGCGTAGAAGAGCCGGGGCTGGCTCGTTCAGCATGTGCTCGTGAAGCTCGGATCTGGATGCGATGCGCGCGCAGCGCTCAGATTACGGCGTTGACCTGGCCGGAGGTCATGGTGAAGTCCCCATTGACCGCGGCTCGGCCGCCGCCCAGCGACTGGAACATCAGGAGGGTAGAGGCCTGCATCGGCGGAGGCAGGACGATGCGCGCGCGGATAACTGATCTTCTCCGGGGCGGGGACGCGGAAGTGGTAGGTGCCGTTCACGTTCTCGCCTTCGGCGCCGATGATGTGGTCGAGCGCGGCGGCGTTCAGGTCGGTCGGTGCCTGCTGGTGCTGCGACGGGATGCTCGTGAGGGCGAGGGCTGCGCAAATGGTGCGGGCGATGGCAACCGGGTCGCCGTAGGCGGCGTAGTGCAGCCACCACAGCCGCGGCGACTCGTCCTGCAGGTGCTTGTGGATCGCGGCTATCTCCACATTGCCGCGCTGCAGGCAGTCGGTGACCTTGCTCAGCTCTCCGCCGGTAAGGGCTGCCTCGCCGATCACGCCGACCTTGCCGGGAGTGCTCTGGAGGAAGGCGGCATCCGCGCCCAGGTCCATTCCAGGGCTCAACCTGATGCCCGCGTTAGCCACCCGGAGGTCGGTGCGCAGCCACGTGGCCGTGTGGACGCCCCGGCCCTGCGGTCGGAGAGGGGTGCCGATGGCGCGACCCACCGCATCCCAGTCCAGCGTCGCCGGTCACGAGGCGGCCGCGTTGACGAACCGGTTGCGAAGCCTCACTCGGTAGCAATATTGAAACTATCTACTATGTAATCTAGTAGATACCATCGTTGCGAGAAACCTCGCGGAGGCCGAGTGATGACGATGGGAGCCGAGCGTGCGGCGAACGGAGCGGTGGGGCAGTGGCATCACCACCTGCTCACCGCCTCCGCTTCGGCCGCCCTGAGCACGGAGATCATGCTCAGGGCCGCGCTACGTCGAAGCCGTCTCGATCATCGGGCTGATCATGCCTCAGAAGAGCTGCGATCTGGTCGTGTCCGGGTTGGCGCTGCACCCATTGCATCAACGCCGACGAACGTGCGCTCGTGTCCAGGGTGCTGTGCTGGCCGCGGCCCGGCGGCAGGCTGGTGATCAGCGGCATCATGCCCGAGCAGCCGGACTCGGCGGGCTGGCGCATCCTGCGCGTTCTGAGGGCGCAGTCCGACGGCAGGAGGAGCATCGACCGCAGCGGCGGCCGGTTCTTCCGCTTTACCCTGCACGCTCTCCGCGAGACGCCGGCGACGGGCGAGTTCTGGGTCGAGGCCCTTGAGGGTGCCGGGTTCCGGACGGTGGGTCATCGGCAGGTGCTGTCGGGACTCGGGGTCGTATGGGGGACCGCCGACCGGTCTGACCCGGTGCGTTCGGCGACATGCAATTACTATCGACTGTAGTATGCATTGATTTGAGCGGGCAGGGATGTCGGAGGGCGGTAGATCATGGCCGGGCAGCGCTTCGGTGAGCTGGAGGCCGCGATCATGGACAGGCTGTGGTCTTATGGCCGTCCGGCCAATGTCCGGGAGGTTCTGGAGGATCTTCAGCAGGAGCGGACGATCGCTTACACCACCGTGATGACGGTGATGGACAACCTGCACAAGAAGGGCTGGCTGCGCCGCAAGCGCGTCGGGCGTGCCTTCACCTACGAGACCGTCGCCTCACGTGAGGGCTACACGGCCAAGCTGATGCGCGAGGCGCTCGCCACCAGCAACAACCAAGCAGCGGCCCTTGTGCACTTCCTCTCCGATCTCTCCCCGGAGGAGAAGGAGGCCCTCCGAACGGCCCTCATGGTCGTGCGGCCACAGGACGCCGAATGATCGCCATTGCGATCCTGCTGGCGTACGCCGGCGTTCTGGGCATCGCGGGGCCTCGCTTGCTGCATGCACGCGCCTGGGCGGATCGGGCGCCTCGGCTCGGTGTCCTGGCCTGGCAGGCGGCCGTGGCCTCCGTCATCGCGGCCGTGGCCCTCGCGGGGCTTACGAGGGTGCGCCTCAGCCGATCGCCGGGTATGCCGGGCTGTTCGTGGCCGGCGGCGTCCTGCTCTGGACGTTCGGGCACGTGCTGGCAGCGTTGGTGGCCACCGCGATCAATCGTCGCCGCCATGTTCGCACGCTGGCCATGGTCGCTCGCCGCCGCCGCGATCTCGGCGCGCTGGTGGTGGAGTACGACGAGCCACTCGCTTACTGCATGCCCGGTCGGCGCCGCTGCGTCGTCCTCAGCACAGGCGCACTCACCTGCCTCCACGACGACCAAGTGTCGGCCATCCTCGCGCACGAGCGGGCGCACCTGGCAGGCCGCCACGACCTGGCGATCAACTTCACCCTGGCGACCGGCCGCACCTTCTCCATGGTCCCGCTGATGCGGGCCGCTCGGACCGAGGTGCCCCGGCTGCTGGAACTGCTGGCGGACGATGTGGCCGCTCGCAAGCATGACCGGGTCACTTTGGCTGCGACGCTGGTCGCCGTCGCGGGCGGCCGGACCCCGGCCACGGCCTTGGGTGCCGGAGGTGGAACCGCGCTGCTGCGCGTCCGCCGCCTGCTGGCTCCGCACGACCCGCTGTCCCGTCTCGGACGCCTCACCGGCGGCATCGGCATCGCTCTGCTGGTCACCCTGCCGCTGGCCCTGGCCGCCAACCCCGCCATCACCGCCCTCCTCGAACGCCATCGCCACTTCCCCAGGTAAGGACACAGGTGGGGGCGAGCATGTGTCACCAACTCACGAGGTCTTGACGACGCTGATCCGCCTGGGTTTCCTGCTCCTTTCTGGATTCAAGCTTTTCGAGCATCGCGCGGAGTCGATCGAGGTTCCGCAGGCGAGCCGATTTGCGCTCAAGGCAGGCGGCCACGATCTCCGCCGCAGCGGACCTCCCGTCATAAGGGACCTGGGTGTTCGTCTCGGGTAGGTCGAAAAGGGCAAGTTGCTCTCCGGCTGCTTTCAGCTGGATGCCCCAGATCACGGGGTTGCACGTGGGGTGGGCGAAGAGGACGGACGATGACCAGCTGCGCCTGATTCCTTCCACGGGAGGGCGGAGGACGTTGATCATCCATGAACGCCTAAGCGTGTACGTCAGCAGTAGCTCCCTTGGGAACACATCCCCTGGCGAGTCATCGGCCGCTTCATACAGGATTGGGAGAGCCGATCGAGGTAGCGGACCGACGCCGGACACCTGGGCATCGCTTTGGCGAGTTGTTCTCTTAACGTGCTCGTGAGCGGAATCGATCACTTCACTCGCCCTGGCAAGGGCTGATTGCTCGATCTCGGCCGCTCGCGACCGCGCGTCCGCGATGATCCGCTCGGCCTCGGCGCGGGCGTCCGCGACGATCTCATCCGCCTCGTTCCGGCCGGCCGCCACCAAGTCCTGAGCCGCCGCCCACCGTGCGGAGACGCCCATGAAACCGGAAAGCGCAGGGTCCTCGCCGACGTCGTCGACGAGGACTGCGGTGTCCAGGGGGAACTCCAGGCCGTCAGGGTCCGGCTCGCACTCGCACCCGTGAGCCTGCAGCAGTTCCTCCAGCTTCTCCTGGACGTGCTGCCCGGTGATCTGCTGGGTGGCCTCGTAGACGAGACCCAACGTCTCAGCCAGGATCTCCGCGGTCGGCTTGTCGTCGCACTGCGAATCGCTGCGGTCGTTGGGCTCGGTCATGAGGTTTCCCCCTTTCTCGGTGTCGGCGCCTGCTGGTCGAACGAGCGCGTGGTCGTCTGGACGACGATGTCGATGCGCTGCCTCAGCCGGTCGCGGGCATGGCGCAGGTTCGATCGGACGTTGGCCTCATTGGTACCGAGCAGCTGGGCGATCTCCTTGTTGGTCAAGCCCTCGACCGTGTGCCGCATCATCTGACGCTGAGTCGGGGGGAGCCCGGCGATCATTTCGTCCACCCACTGGTACCCGCCGATGCTGGCGAAGGTGGGGTCTTCCGTGTTCTCCGTCATCAGCAAGCCGCTGGAGCCGGCCTCCTGCAGGATCTGGACGAACTGTCTGTCGCTCGCCCGCGCCTTGAAGAACGCGTTTCGGGCGGCCTTGCGAACGTACGCCTTGGGCGCCGTGATCGTCCGCCACCGGCGGAAGGTGTCCGCGAAGGCGGTGGAGGCGGCGTCCTCGGCCTCGTCCAACCGGCCGTCCATGAGCATCACCATGCCGACGACCTTCTTGTACTGGTCCTGGAAGAACCGCTGGAAGGCCAGGAGTTCGGCCTTGCCGGCCGGTCGAGCGTCCCCCGCGACCGACGTTGATCGTTTGGTGTCAACCACCGACTGCCCTCCATCGACGAGCTCCTTCACCCCGGTCCCCTCTTCCGGTACCTAGGTCCGTGGGAGGGGCATGGTGTGAAAGACCCGGCCAAGATTTTTCCCGAAGCCGGATGACGGATGCCGCTCGCTCAGGTCCTGCGGTTGACGGCCAGGGCTACCAGGAGGGCGACGACGGCGGCGGCGAGGGTGACCCAGACCGATCCGGTGACCGAGTAGGCGCTGACGATGGCCAGCAGCGAGCTGGTGAAGACCGACTGCAGGTCTCCGGTTCGCCGATCGTCAGGCTCTGGAGGTGCCTTCTCGTTACCGGCGGTGCCGTCCACCGTCCGCGTGCCAGGGCCGACATTTCCGATCAGGGTGGCGATCGGCTCCGGCGGGCCGGTGATGGTCTCCTCGTCCGCACCCGGGATTTCCAGTGCGGGAGAGGAACTGCGTTCCGCAGCGGTCGGGGGGAACTGAGCTCCCGATGGCCTCAAGAGTATGGTCCTGTTCCGTGAGTGATGGGCGACTTCGAACATCACCTAGGGCTCACAGAAGCTCCTGACGTGAAAGTGGCAGGTCAACAGCCGGATCTCCGGGCCGATTCCGTTCGGCATCACGGTAGCGACGTGCACCGTTCCCGTCGGTCCGGCGGTGCGATCCGCTCGCTCCTGTCAGCCATCAAAGAAGCGTCCCCGTCACCGGGGCTGGGGTGACGGGGACGGGACTGCGGGAGCGGGTCAGGCGAGGCGGACGCCTCCTGCGAACGGGCGGCCGGCGATCGGGGCGATCTTGACGACGTCGCCGGTCTGCGGGGCGTGGACCATCTTGCCGTTGCCGATGTACATGCCCATGTGGTGCAGGTCGCTGTAGAAGAAGACCAGGTCACCGGGCTTGAGCTGGCTCTGGCTTACATGGGTTCCGGCGCTGTACTGGCTCCCGGTGTAGTGGCCGAGGCTGATGCCGACCTGGGCGTAGGCGTACAGGGTGAGGCCGGAGCAGTCGAAGCCCTTGATGTTGGCGCCCTGCGCGGTGCCGTAGCTCGGCCCGGACGCGGTCCCGCCGCCCCAGGAGTAGGGAACCCCGAGCTGGCTCAAGGCGGCTCTCACCGCACCCATGGCCTTGGCGGACGCGCCCCCGGACGAGACGTTGGGAGCCGGACCGGTCTTGCCGGTGCTGGTGCTCTTGCCGAGCTGGCGCTCGACCTTCTTCAGCTTCGCCTGGAGTTCCTTGCGCTTCTTGCTCGCCTCGGCAGTGAGCTGGCGGACCTGGCTCGCCCGTGCTTCGGCGGATTTGCGGGCGCGCTCGGCCGCCTGCATCGTCTGCAGAAGCTGGGTGACGCGCGAGCTGTTCTGGTTGGCGAAGTAGTTCAGCGTGGCCGATTGGTCGAGGACGGCCTGCGGGTCTCCGGATGACGCGAAGTTGACGGTCGGATCGACCGTGTCGTTCTTGTAGGCGTCGGCGGCGACCTGGGCGAGCTTGGTCTGCGCCTGGTCGAGGGCGGCTTTCTGGCGTTGGGCGCTGGCCTTGCTGACCTGGGCTGCGCGTTGTGCCTGCTTGAGGCGTTCGCGCAGGCCGTTGTACTGCTCGCTGAGCTGTTCAGCCTGGTTGGCGAGCTTCCTCTGCTGGGCGGTGAGTTCCTTGCGCGAAGGCTTGGGGGCGGCCTCGGCGGGAGCCGGAGCCACGAGCGCCAGTGTCACAGCGATCGATGCTCCCCATGCGGTGGCCTTGAAGGCACGGCGGCGGGGCATCCTGCTGTGTTCGGCAGCTCCTGGCTGCATGCAACGTCCTCTCCTTGGACGCCTACCGGGTCAGCTGACGGGTTCGGGCCGGAGTCGCCCTACCGCTCGCGCGCGAGCGGATTCACCCCATGGGATCGGGTCCCCGGTTCCCGCGGGCGGGGGGAACCGCGGGATTCGGCGCGGCCGTCGCCGCCCCCGGCGGGGGCCCGTCGCGATGGCTCCTACGGAGCGTAGGAGATAGTGGCCTCATACGCCACCTGAGTACTCAATTTGGGTTGAAGGCCTCAGTGGCCTCAGCAGATCGTGGACAGATCCGCGATCGTCGCGGCCACGACGACCAGGGGGACGGCGACGGCGGACGCGACAAAGGTGCCGGCGACCAGCCGGACGATCCGACGTGGCCTCGGCGGCTCCGCGGACTCCAGGCGAAGTACGCGTTCCGCGAGTCCCCTGGTCGTCGAGCCGGCCACACCGAGGGCTCCCGCAACTCTGGGGGCGGTTCCGAGCCTGCACAGAGCGTCGACGAGCGTCCGGTGTCCGCATGTCCGGGCCGCCGCGTCGTCCGCCGCCATCTCCAGCAGGGGCGGAAGGGACGACTTCGCGCGGCGTACCGTCGGCAGCCACGGCACAAGCGCGTGCACCAGGTCGAGCATCAGCAGCAGAGCATGGTGGTGCTGGCGGAGGTGGGCGCGCTCATGAGCCAGCACTGCGGCCAGTTCGGCGGGCGTGAGGGTCTCCTGCGCGCCCGTGCTGACGACGATGGCGCGCTGCCGTGCGGGCAGCGAATACGCCACCGGGATCGGGTGATCGAGCACGAGGACGTCGGCGTGGCGCCCGTGCTTCAGCATTTCCCAGTGCCGGCGGCGGTGCCGCAGGGCCCGTCCCAGGCGGGGGAGGCTGTGGGCCAGCCTGGAACCGCACGCCGTCAGCAGGACCAGGCTCGCGCCGGCGGCCATGGTGATCGCCGGCGCTCGGTGATGCGGAAGGCAGTTGCGCAGCCACTCCAGCAGCCCGTGGCCTGGCGCCGGCGGGGACAGCAGCGCCACCGCGATGATCCCGACCTCGGCGATGAGGGTCCCTGCGAGTGCGGCGACCCAGCAGACGATCGCGGTGCCCGGGTTCGTGGTCGGATGCCGGAGCCGGTCGAGCGCGGGCCCGGCCAGGCAGCCCAGCAGGACCGCCGAGGCGATCAGACACGCGACCAGGTAGATCACGCCGTCATTCCTCGTCGCCGCCGGACGTCCGCCTGCGGAGGGCTTCCAACAGGTGCTGGGCGTCCTCCGGCGGGACGCTCTCGGCGAACCGGGCGAGGATTTCGCCGTGGTCAGAGGACTCGGTGAGGGCGTCGAGCATCAACGCGACCGCGTATTCCTCCCGCCCCTGGGTGGGGGAGTAGCGGAATGCCAGACCGTCCTGGGTGCGCCGCAGCAGGCCCTTCTGTGCCAGCCGCTCGGCAACCGTCTGCACGGTGTTGTACGCAAGCGCCTTGTCGGCGCTCTCGTTCAGCTTCGCCAGAAGCTCGCGAACGCGCAACGGGCCAGGTGCCGCCCAGAGCACGTCCATGATGGAATGCTCGAGTGATCCTCCCAATCCGGCCACCCGGTCACCTCCGCCCTCCCCACATTCTGCCGGAGAACCTGGGCATCAGGGCCGTACCAGGCGGCGTGCCACCCGTCGCCTGAACCGGAGCCCCTCCGGATGCGTACTAGTGGTACGGCCTCCTCCGCAGAAGCCTCCGCAAGGCGGAACATTATCTACTATCGTGCTTAGTAGATAGTCCTGCGGCCCGTAGGAGCTGCTTCGTGAAGGTCGGACGGTGAACATGCGCAACGGACGGTTGGCAACGCGTGGGGTCTGGTGGGTGCGATCCGCAGTGTTGTGCATGACGGTCGCCGTCCTTGCGACCGCGTGCCAGGGAGGCAGGGCCGGGACGCGCTCCGCGTCGAGCGGTGTGTCCCCGTCCTCTTCTGGCGCCGGGGATCACGATCATGCAGTCGAACGGGGCTGGTGAGGTGCGTCCCGATCAGGGGATCTCGCTCGCCGCGTCCGGTCGGCGGCGGGGTACCGTCCAGGTCGCCGCCAACGGGAAGGCGATCGAGGGCGGGTTGGACGCCGGTGGGACGGTGTGGCGTTCGCGGTGGCCGCTGGCACCGGGCAAGGTTTATGCGGTGACCGCGACCGCGACGGCCGCCGGCGGCAAGGTCACCACACTGACAAGCAGATTCACGACGGCGAAAGCGGCGCAGACCGTCCACGCCTCCCTGCCTGGACCGAGGGACGGGGACACCGTCGGGGTGGGCATGCCGATCATCGTGAACTTCAGCCAGCCGGTGTACAACACGGCGCAGATCGAGCGGGCCCTCGAAGTTCAGACGTCCACGCCGGTCGAAGGCGCTTGGCGATGGATGGACCGACAGCGGGTGGTGTTCCGCCCGAAGAAGTACTGGCCGGTCGGCACGCAGGTTCGTTGCATCGCCCACCTCAACGGGGCGCGTGCGGCCAAGGGCGTGTACGCGACAGACGACGTGTCATTGAACTTCAAGGTCGGTGACGCGGTCATCAGCACGGTCCACCAAGCGGTTCACGATGACGGTGCGGCGTAGCGGCAAGGTGGTGCGGTGGTTCCCGATGAGCGCGGGCAAGGCCACCGAGCGGCGGTTCACCACCACCAACGGCGTCCATGTGATCAGCGAGAAGGTCTCACCGGTGATCTTCGATTCGGCCACGGTGGGGATTCCCAAGGGCGACCCGAACTACTACAAGATCAAGGGGTATTACGCCGACCGGATCAGTGACAGCGGCGAGTATGTGCACTCGGCGCCGTGGTCGGTGGCCGACCAGGGTAAGTGGAACGTCAGTCACGGCTGTATCAACGTCAGTCCGGCCAACGCCAAGTGGTACTACAACCTCACGAAGCTGGGCGACATCGTGGTGGTCGCTGGCGCGAACCGGCGGCTGGAGCCCGACAACGGGTACGGCTTCTTCCAGATGAGCTGGTGGCAATGGACCGCCGGCAGCGCACTCAAGCGCCCTATCGCCACCACACCCCTCAAGGCGGCTGGCTGACCATCCGCCGCTGCCTCGCCATGAAACAGGCAGGGGTGCCGCCGCGCTGGTGGCGGCTTGCAAATGCCTGCTGTGGGGAGCCGCCGGTGAGACGGTCGTATCTACTATACAAACGTAGTACTATTTCACCGTAGTAGGACGACCATGTTCGGCGAAGGGGGATGGGATGACCGGCAAGCCTTTGGGGTCCTCTGCACTCGGGAGCGAGGACGGGTGGGACGGCACCGTCGGACGGCACTGGGTCGAGCATGAGGAGCGGCATGACCGGATGCTGGTGTCGCTGACCGCTCGGCTCCTGGACGCGGCAGGGATCTCTCCGGAGGACAAGGTCCTCGATGTCGGTTGCGGATGCGCCGAGACCAGCCGCGCGGCGGCACGTCAGGCGTCCGCGGGCGAGGTGCTGGGCGTCGACATCTCAGGGCCGATGCTCGCTCAGGCGCGCGGCCGTGCCGAGGACGAGCACCTGGCCAACCTCCGCTTCGAGCAGGCCGATGCCGAGTCCGCGGACCTTCCCGGCACGTACTTCGACCTCGCGCTCAGCCGCTTTGGCGTCATGTTCTTCGGCGACGCCAAGGCGGCCTTCGTGAACATTGCCCGGGCGCTCCGTCCGGGTGGCCGCCTGGCCTTTCTCTGCTGGCAGGAGGTCGGCAAGAACGAGCACATCGTCGTGCCGTTCAGCGTGCTCGTCTCCTTCGGGCTCACTCCGGATATCGGTGGCCCCGGCACGCCCGGCCCGTTCTCGCTCGCCGATCCCGGCCGCATCCGGGAACTGCTCGGTGAAGCCGGCTGCACCGACATCGAAATCGAGCCTGTGAACGAGCGCCTTCCGTTCGGCTCGGACGTCCCCGACGTCCTGACGTACTTCCGGGGTCACCCGGTGGCGGCGCCGCTCATCGCCGGCATGGACGAAGCGACCCTTGCGCGGCTCATGGACGAGTTGGGCAAGGCCGTCCTTCCCTTCCAGACGCCGGACGGTGTGTACTTCGGCTCGTCCGCCTGGCTGGTCACCGCCCGCCGCTGAGCCCGCCGACCGGCAGGCCTTCGACTCAGCTCTTCAGACGGCGGTCGAGGACGACGGTGACGGCGGACGGCAAGCGGGAGGAGGGGCGCGTCACAGCGTGATGAACTGCAGGCCGCGGTTCTTGAGGCGAGGAATGACCGTTCGCAACGCCTGGAGTGTCTCCGACCGGCCACCGCCGCCCTCGTGGCACAAGATGATGTCGCCCGGGGCGGCTTGAAGCATCTGGTGGACGATGTGACCGGTGCCGGGCACGGACCAGTCCCGCGGGTCGATCGCCCAGTCGATGGAGTGCATCCCCTGTTGGGCGGCGGCCGCCAGCACGTTCTGACCACGCGCCGCCGGGCGAACGGAACAGCCGGGGAGGAGCGTCGGCGACGTCGGTGATCTGCCGGCTGGTCTTGGTGATCTCGGTGTCGATCCGCGATCTGGCCATGTCGTCGATGGTCAAGGGGTGGGTTCAGGTGTGGTTGGCGATCTGATGTCCCGCCTCCACCATCATTCGGACCTCGTTCTCGTTCTGCCTGATCTGCTCGCCGATCAGGCAGAACGTCGCCTTGACGTCATGGCGCGCCAGCAGGTCCGGTATCCGGGGCGTCCACTCGGGGTGCGGGCCATCATCGATGGTGAGAGCGACCGCGTTCGGAGGTGCGGCAGGCAGCAGCTCCGTGACCTTGTAGATCGGCTTAGCGGGAACTGCCACCGGCGGGAGCCGGGTCGGCGGGCTCTGGGCTCGCGGAGGATGCGGCGCGGCGAGCGCTTGGGGGCGTCCGCCGGTCCCGAGCATCCGATGCCCGTGGGATGGATCGCTGCCGGAGAGCGCCGCCACGGCCGACCCGGCTCCGCTCAACCCCAGCAGGCCGACTCCCAGCACCGTGCGACGGGTCACCCGCGTCGGCGCGACACCCTTTGATCCTGATTCCGGCGCCTTCATGTCGCCTCCCACGGAGCAGTGGCGAATACCTCCATTGCGTTACCCTTTGTCATCAATCGAAAACTGATGGTAACTGAAGTCGCGCTCCGCGTCATGGCTTCTTGTGGGCGGACGAGTGAAAGAGCCTGACCGGGCGAGGCGCGGGGAGTCGGTCGTCCGGGTCGCCCATGTCGTGAGATGCGCGAACGTCGAACGCAGTTGCCGCGGTGTTCCGCTGGTGGCGGCGCTGCCTCGAAGTGCTACCTGACTTGTTGAGCGTCAAGATTTGCGGCCTGGGGAATGATACGGGTAGGGGGTATGTTATCGTCCTCGCGACATACCCCATGGGGGTACAGCTCGAGTGGAGGAGTGGACCGTCATGTCCGCAGACCCGAGGCGCTGGTGGGCACTGGCCGTGCTCGCGACCGCCCAGTTCATGGTGATCATGGACACGTCGATCATCGGGGTGGCGCTCCCCGACATGCAGGGCGCCCTCGGTTTCAGCCAGAGCGGGCTGCAGTGGGTGTTCAACGCCTACGTCGTCGCCTTCGGCGGGCTGCTGCTGCTCGGCGGCAGGCTGTCGGACCTGCTCGGCGCGCGGCGCGTCTTCGCGGCCGGCTGGCTCGTGCTGATCGCCGGATCGGTCGTCGCGGCCGCCGCCGACGGCGCCGCCACCGAGATCGCCGGCCGGGCCGTGCAGGGGATCGGCTCTGCGCTGATCGCGCCGTCCGCGCTGA
>NZ_JABMCA010000050.1:0-72898 GCF_014706005.1 Actinomadura sp. RB99
CCTCCCGCATCCACCCCATGACCGGCGGCCCTGGCGTGCCCACACCACAGGCGACCTTTCCGCACCGGCTGCGCCTGTCCTCTCCAGACGGCGCTTAGCGGAGGCCCCGGCCCACCCGTTCGCTACGCCGCCCAGCAACACCGACCGACACCGCCCCGGACCAGAACCGCAAAACCCACCCCGCCCCGGCGCGCCACCCTCACCCCGGCCACGCTCTGCGCCGGTCCGTCCGCATCCACCCCCACGACGGGTGAGCCAGCCTGCCCCATGACAATGCGATGCCGACACGACAGCGCGATACCGATGCAATGGCCAACGCCGCCGCCTGGTGAACACAGCGCATTCCCTTTCAGACCGCAACGCCAGAGCACGCCAACACCGCATGGAAGACGGCTCTTCCTGCTTCCCCTTCGAACCCTTTGCTCCCCTTCGCATCACGCAGCAGTGGATTTCGCACCTTACGGAGAGGGGTGGTGGGGTGGCGCGACCCGGGGCGGGGCAGGCGGAGCCTGCCCCCATCACCTGCCTAGGGGTCGCAGAGGCTCCAAAGTCAAGGGTGGACGAAGTCCATCGCGAAGCGACGCCGAAGGCGCCCTTGACTTTGGAGGGGCGGCCCCGTACGCAAGCGCCACCCCACCACCCGAACACCCCATCTCCCCATTCGAGAACCCGTCTCGCGCCACCGCCCGAACACCGCCCTCGCAACCCACTGCCGGAACACCCCCTCTCGGCCCACCGCCGGAACACCCCCTCAGTTCACCACCCGAACACCATTTCACGTCACTCCGAATACATCTGGTGCAACTCTGAACGCGCACGTATCGCTAGCGATCATCTCGCGCCAAGTAAAAGAGGAATAGCGAGAACGGGTAATCGCCTCGCCCTCAGAGGCGCCGCTCACGCCCAACAGTCCGCAAGATGCCCGCCGCCAGCCTGAGGAGAAGCCTCGATAGCACCCCTCAGAACAGCTATCGCTGCGCGTTGCGGAGCCAATCCGATCGGACGATTTCGTATTCGACTTCGCCGTGTTCGGTGCCAGGGATGGGATCGTCCCAATGCAGGTGGAAGGTGCGCACATGTGTCAGGCCCGCTTTTTCCATGACGCGGCGGGAGGCGGTGTTGACGGCCATCGTCTGGGCGATGATCCGCTGCACGCCGAGCTCGGTGAAGGCTTTGCGGATCAGTGCGCGGGACGCCTCGGTGGCGTAGCCGCGTCCCCAGTGGGCGGCGCGGAGGCGGTAGCCGAGTTCTGCTTCGTAGGGTCCGCTGCCGTCGGGTCCGCTGCCGTCGACGGGGGTGAGGGCGAACCAGCCGGTGAAGTCGCCGGTGGCGCGTTCGTGGGCGGCCCATTGGCCGAGCGGGCCTTCGCCGTACTGGCGGAGGATCCGGGGCAGGACGTCGTTCTCGATCAGCGTCCGCGGGGTCGGTTTCCCGTTGGTGAGGAAGCGCATGACGCGGGGGTCGCCGTCGAGTTCGACGAGGTGGTCGGCGTCTTCGGTGGTGAAGTGGCGCAGCAGGAGCCGGTCGGTGGTGAGGAAGGTCCCCATGGCGACGAAGCCTAGGAGGACGGGTCGGGAAGGGGCTGGTTCGCGTAGCGTGCCCGCGTGGTGGTGATACCGGAGGTGTTCGCGCGGAGCACCGTCGAGCGCGAAGGGGAGGCGGGCACGGAGTGGCTCGCCGGGTTGCCGGGGATCGTGAAGGAGCTCCTGGACCGCTGGGACTGCGTGCCGGACGGCGACGTCATGCACGGGGGCGTAGGGATCATCGTCCCGGTGCGGCGGGGCGGGGAGCCGGCCGTCGTGAAGGTGTCCTTCCCGCATCCCGGCAACGTCCATGAGCCGGACGCGTTCGCGGTGTGGGGCGGGCGCGGCGCGGTCCTGCTGCATGAGCGCGACGACGAGCGGTTCGCGATGCTGCTGGAGCGGGCCCGGACGGACTCCCTGGCGCAGGTCGAGGACGTTGACGAGATGGTGCGGGTCGCGGGACGCCTGAGCCGGCGGCTGGGCGTCCCGGCACCGCCCGGCCTGCCCTGGTTGCGGGACCGGGCCGACGCGTGGGAGGAGCAACTGCGCAAGGACGCGCGGGAGCTGGTGCACGGCCTTCCCCCGCGTGTGCTGGACGCGGCGTTGGCGACGGTGCGGGAACTGGGACGCGTCCAGCCGGACACTCTCGTCCATGGCGACCTGCATGCGAGGAACATCCTGCGGGCCGACCGCGAGCCGTGGCTGGCGGTCGATCCGAAGGGGTACGCGGGGGACCGCGCCTACGACGCCGGTGCGCTGCTCAAGGCGCTCTTGCTGCGGCTCATCGAGGCCGATGACCTCGGCAAGGCCCTGCACCGCGCGATGGACGTGTTCGCGGAGGCCGCGGAGCTCGACCGGGGGCGCGTGCAGCGGTGGGCGCAGCTGCACGCCGTCCAGGGCGCGTTCTGGGCGCGCCGCCACGGATTCCGGGTGGCTCGCGGCGGCCTGGCGCTGGAGCAGATCACCGCCCTCGCGGACGGGCTGGCAGAGTCGCTGACGGAGTGACCGGGGCGGGGTCACCGCTTGGGCGGCCAGCCGGAGAGCGGGAGCGGCCCGCGGCTGAGGACGCTTCGGATGGCGAAGGTGCTCCGCGCGTCGCGGACGGGGCCGATCGCGAGGATCTCGTCGAGGAGCACCCGCTCGTAGGCGGCGAGGTCGGAGACGGCGACCTCGACGAGGAAGTCGGCCTCTCCGGAGACGACGTAGCAGGCGACGACGGCCGGGATGGCGGTGAGGGCCGCCTCGATCGTCCGGGACGTCTCGCGCGAGTGCTGGTCGACCTTCAGCGCGATGAAGACGGTGAGGCCGAGGCCGAGGCGGTCCCGGTCGAGTTCCGCGCGGTATCCGGCGATGACGCCGTCGTCCTCCAGCGCCTTGGTGCGGCGCAGGCAGGAGGAGGGGGAGAGGCGGACGGCCTCGGCGAGATCGACGTTGGCGGTGCGGCCGTGCTGCTGGAGTCGGTCGAGGATGGCGCGATCGATGCGGTCGTAACCCTGTTGCGGCATGCCGTGCAGCATATTGACCCCATAGCGGCACGGCATTGCGTCATAGACGTCATACGAGCCACAACATGCCATCGCGTGCCGCGCGTTTCGGACGATGCTCCTGGCATGACTTCGAACCGGAACGATCTGTCCACGATGGGCGCCACGGCCCTGTACGTGGGGGCCCTGCTCGGCCCCAGCCTGCTGCTCCTGCCGGGTCTCGCCGCGCGTGCCGCCGGGCCCGCCTCCCTGCTGGCGTGGGCGGGCCTGCTGGTGCTGTCCGGCCTCATCGCGGTGGTGTTCAGCCGCCTCGGGACCACGGTGGGGTCGACGAGCGGTGTCGCGGGATACGCGGCCGCCGGACTCGGGTCGCGTGCTGGGCGCGCGGCGGCCTGGTGCTTCCTCGGCGGGGTCGTCACGGGGGCGCCCGTGGTGTGCCTCATCGGCGGCGCGTACGTAGCGGAGCTGCTGCGGGCGGGGGACCGGACGGCGTTCCTTTCGGCCGGGGCCCTGCTGGCGCTGGTGCTGGCGATGCGCCTCGCGGGTGCGAGGACGGGTGTGCGGGTGCAGCTGGCGCTGGTCGGGCTGCTGGTGGCGCTGGTGGTGCTCGCCGTGGGCGGGGCTGCGCCGTCGGCACGCGCCGCGTACTGGCATCCGTTCGCCCCGCACGGGTGGGGGTCGATCGCGCGGGCGGCGTCGCCGCTGATGCTGGCGTTCGTCGGGTGGGAGGCGGCGGCTCCGCTGACGGCGCGGCTGCGGGATCCTCGGCGGCAGCTTCCGCGGGTCGTGGGCGCCGCGTTCGCCGTGACCGCCGTCCTGTACCTGGCGCTGGCGGCCGCCACGGTCGGGGTACTCGGTCCGCGGGCGGGGAGTTCGGTGCCGCTGGCGGGCCTGCTGGAGGTCGCCGTCGGCGGGAGCGGGCGGGCGATCGCGGCGGCCGGCGCGGTCGTCCTGACGCTGGCGGCGACCAACGCCTATCTGACGGGCGCGACGGCGATGGCGTCCGCGCTGGCCGGGACGAGGCGAGGCCGGTCCGGCGGGACGTCTGCCGGGACGGCTGACGGGACGGGGCGGGGGCGGACGGCGGGGCTCGTCGCCGCGATCGCCGCGACCGGCGGGCTGCTGCTCGGCCTGGCAGGGAGCGGGCTGGTCGGCACCGCGCAGTTCGTCGCCGTCCCGACGGCGCTGTTCCTCGTCGTCTACCTCGGGTGCATGGCGGCGGCGGTGCGGATCCTGAGCGGTCCGGTGCGGGTCGCGGCAGCGGTCGCGTGCGTCGCGGTCGTCCAGCTGCTGCTGTTCTCGGGGTGGGCGGCGCTGCTCGCCGCCGCCGTAGCGGTGACGGCGGCGGCGAGCGAGGGGGCCCGGCGTTCAGTCCTTCAGCAGCGGCGACGACGCGGCGGGCGCGTCATGGGCGACGGCGCGTGAGGCCCGCCGGCCGGTGCCGAGCGCGAGGAGCAGGGAGCCGGCGGTCAGCGCGACGCCGAACCAGACGACGCTGGTGACGCCGAGGTTGTCGGCGAGCTGGCCGCCGAAGAGCGCGCCGAGCGCGATGGAGGTGTTGTAGGCCATGGTGTTGAGCGACATCGCCGCCTCGAACGTCTCGGGGGCGGCGGCGAGGGTCATGTTGACCTGGGAGAGCTGGACGACGCCGAACGACAGCCCCCACAGCACCAGCGCGGCGATCGCGCCGGCCTTCCCGTCGCCGACGGCGAGCAGGAGCAGCAGGGACGCGACGAGGCCCGTGCAGCCGATGACGAAGCTGCCGCGCAGGCTCTTGTTCACGGTGTAGCCGGCGATGAAGTTCCCGGCGGCGCCGCCGATCCCGAAGATGATCAGCACGACGGTGATGAACAGGGGCGTCGCGGAGGTGTGGTCCTCCAGGAAGGGGCGGACGAACGTGTACGCCCCGAAGTGGCCGAGCACGAACAGCACGACGATGATCAGCACGGATCGCAGGGGGACGTTCCGGAGCGGCAGACCGAACACCTCGCGGACCGAGACGGCGTTGTCGGACGGCAGCGAAGGCACGATCGCGGCGACCAGAAGGAACACCAGAAGGCTGAGGCCGGACCAGATGAGGAAGGTGGTCCGCCAGTCGGTGAGGTCCTCCAGGAGGGTGCCGAGGGGGATGCCGACGACCGTGGCGATCGAGATGCCGGACATGACGATCGCGGACGCGCGGCTGGCGTGCCGTTCCGGGACGAGGCGCATCGCCATGCTGACGCCGATGGCCCAGAACACGCCGCTGGCGAAGCCCATGACGAGCCGGGTCGCGAGGACGAGCGGGAAGTTCGGCGAGACGCCGGTGACGAGGTTCCCGACGGTGAGGACGGCCAGCAGCGCGGACAGCAGGACGCGCCGGTCGACGCGCCGGGTCCAGGCGACGATGAACGTGACGGCGAGGCCGGCGGAGACGCCGTAGAGGGTGACCATCAGCGCGGCGACGCCGACGGGGACGTCCAGGCTGGAGCTGAGCGGGGTGAGCAGGCCGACGGGCATCAGCTCGGTGGTGAGGAAGGTGAAGAGGCTGGCCGTGATCACGGCCACGCCCAGCCAGGCCCGCAGGAGCGAGTGCGGGCGCGCGGTGCGTGCGACCATCGCAGTGACCTTTCAACGTTGAAATGTTGAACGTTGAGGAAGGTAACCCGGTGATACCTTTGTGTCAAACAGTTCAACGTTGAGGAGTTTCTCGTGGGACGTGACGCCGTCGACCTCGTCCTGGAGCAGTGGGCCCGCGCGCGCCCTGACCTCGACGCGTCCCCGATGGGCGTGCTCGGCCGCCTGTCCCGGGTGGCGCGCATCGCCGAACGCGAACTCAAGGCGCTGTTCAGTGAGTTCGGGCTGGAGCGCGGCGAGTTCGACGTCCTCGCCACCCTCCGGCGGGCGGGCGCGGACGGCGGCATGACGGCGGGCGACCTGGCCCGCTCGTCGATGGTGACGTCAGGGGCGGTGACCAACCGGCTCGACCGGCTCGTCGCCAAGGGCCACGTCACCCGCGACGTCGACCCCGCCAACCGGCGCAGCGTCATCGTCGCCCTCACGCCCGCCGGCCGCGACCTCATCGACCGCGCCGTGGTCGCGCACCTCGAGAACGAGCGGCGCATCCTCGCCGCGCTCGACCGGGACCAGTGGGACGGTCTCGCCGCGACCCTGCGCACGCTGCTGCTCAGCCTCGGCGACGAGGCGGGCGACGAACCCGGTGGCGAGCCGGATGCCGCGGGCGGCGAGGCGCGGGGTGCCGCAGCCTCCGCAGACCCCGGCGCCGACCCCGGTGCCGAGGCCCGCGACGAGGCGCGTGCCGCGGGCCGGTCCTAGGCGTTCAGCCAGGCGGCGATGTCGTCCAGCACGGCCGGATCGACGTGCTGGGGGCGGTCGTAGCCCGCGGGCGTCGACGGTCCGGTGCCCGGGAAGAACAGGTGGTCGTCGGCGGCGTGCACGCGGACGGTCACGCCGGGACGCCCCTCCAGGGCCGCCCGCCAGCGGGACAGGTCGTCCTCGACGGTGACCTGGTAGTCGCGCCCGCCTTGCAGGATCAGCATGGGCTTGCCGACCGCGAGGGCAGTCGCGACGGGGTCGTAGGAGCGCATGTCCAGCCAGTACGGCGCGGAGAGGCCGAACGGCAGGTCCGCCGCGGGATCCGCCGGGGACAGCGCCGGGTCCGCGACCCTGGCGGCCTGCCGGGTGATCGCCGCGACGGCGGCGTCCGCGTCCGGACCCGGGTCCAGGGACGCGAGGTACCGCGTCACGCGGACGGCGGCCTCGTGCATCGGCTGCGCGTCCCCCGCCATGATCACCAGGCCGGCGACGGACGGCTCGGCGGCGGCGACGCGCGGGGCCGCCTTGCCGCCCATGCTGTGGCCGAGCACGAAGACGCGCCCGGCGTCCACGGCCGGATCGTCGCGGAGCAGGCGGACGGCCGCGACGGCGTGCGGGACGTACTCGTCCGCCATCGTGAAGGCGGGGTCGGCGGCCACTTCGGCGGGGTGGGCGCAGGTCGCCTTGTCGAAGCGCAGGACCGCGACGCCGCTGGTGGCGAGGCCCCAGGCGAGGTCCTTGAGCGGCTTGTTGGGGCCGCTGGTCGCGTCGCGGTCGAACGGCCCGCCGCCGGCGAGCAGGACGGTGCCCGGATGCGGCCCGGTGCCCCGTGGGAGGGTGAGCGTCCCCGGGACGGCCAGCGGGCCGGAGCCGACGGTGACCTCGCGTTCCTCGAAGGCGGACGGGTCGGCGTAGGGCGGCGGGCTCCACGCCTCGGCACCGCCGGGCGCGAGCCGGAGGCCGTTCAGCAGGCCCGCGCCGTCCACGGACATGACGACGGTCAGCGCCCCGCGCTCGCAGGCGACCGGGACGCTCACCCGGGTCAGGTCCGTGCCGAGCGGCTCGGCCGCAGGGTCGCCGACGGAGGTCACCGGGCCGTGCCGCGCGATCTCCGCCGCCCACGCGGCGCTCACTGCACCGGCGGGCGCGACGGCCCGCAGCGGGGCCGCGAACAGCGCCTCGACCTCGGCGAACCGCCCGTCCCGCAGCGCCCGGGCGACCCCGGCGGCGATGGCTCCCGCGTCTCCCATGCCAACCCCTCTCAAGTTTGAGAAAGGTAACACGGATGAGATCGTAGGGCGATGGACACCCTGGAGCTGCTCGCCCACCCCGTCCGGCTGCGCGTCGTCCACGCGCTGCGCGGCGGCCGACCGCTCAGCACGTCCGAGCTCCGCGAGCGGATCCCGGACGTCTCGAAGGCGACCGTCTACCGGCACATCGAGCTGCTGCTCGACGGCGGCGTCCTGGAGGTCGCCGAGGAGCGCCGGGTGCGCGGTGCGGTCGAGCGCCGCTACCGGCTCCGCCAGGACCGCGCGGTGATCGACCCGGCCGCGCCGCTGTCCCGGGACGACCACCGGCGCGGGTTCGCGGCGGCGACCGCCGCCCTCATCGCCGCGTTCGGCGCCTACCTCGACCGCGACGGCAGCGACCCGGCCGCCGACCTGGTCGGATACCGGCAGCACGCCGTCTGGCTCAGCGAGGAGGAGCTGCTCGAACTGATCGCCGGTATGCGCGCCGCGATCGCCCCGCGGCTCGCGAACGGCCCGGCGCCCGGCCGCGCCCAGTACCTGCTGAGCCCCATCCTCTTCCCAATCGAACCCGCACCGGCGGAACCCCCGGCAACGGAACCCCCGGCAACGGAACGAACGTCGGCGGAACCCGCGTCGGCGGACCCCTCAGCAGCGGACCCCTCGGCGGCGGAGCCTCCGGCAGCGGATTCCGGACCCGCCTGACGGGCGGGGGGCTACTGCGGCGATCCCGCGTCGCGGGCCTCCTGCGGGTCCCGCGCGCCGAAGGCGTTCGAAGAGTCCGGTGCGTCGGGCGCCTCGGGTGCGTTGGGCAGGGCCGCTCCGCGAGGCACGGCAGTTGCGGCGGGCGCGTCGGGCGCGGCGGGTGCGTCCGGACTCGGCGGCCCGGGGATCCCCTGCTCGGGCCGCACACGGGTCCGGATCCAGGCCGGCAGCGACTTGCGCCGGGGCTCCGGCCCGTACCGGCCGCGCGGCGCCACCGCCATGATCGCCGCCGCGGCGGCCTCCGCGACCCGCTCCGACGACGCCAGGCTGCCGGGGCCGTCCGGCGGTTCCGGCGCGGGCCGCAGCTCGCGGGGCCGTCCCACGATCTCGACCCCGCTCCGCCGCAGCGCGGCCACGTCCTCCTCCGCCCACGCCGCCACGAGGTCCCGCGCCGAGTCGGGGACGGCGACCGGGCCGCCGCGCTCGCCGCGCACGAGCAGGCCGTTCAGCAGGATCTCCTCGCGCAGCGCCCGGCACTCGAAGGTGCTCCAGCCCGAGTCCTCCAGCCGCCGGTTCAGCGCGACCATCAGCTCGGTCTCCTCGCTGGTCAGCCCGCCGTGGGTGCGGCGCGCCCGCACGTCGGCGGACGGCCGGCCGGAGCAGCCGCGCGCGCCGACGGCGGCGGCGAAGCGGCGCCACAGCAGGTCCGCCGGGGAACCGGGGTTGATCACGACGCGGACCCGGTCCGGGCCCACCGCGGCGGCCCACCGCCGGACCAGGCCGCCGAGCCCGAAGGCCCGCCACAGGTGCAGGTCGAGCTCCTCCTCGATCGCCTCCGGGCCGCGCTCGCGCTGCTCGACCAGCGCCGCGAAGTACTCCTCGATCGTGGAGTGCCGGCCGTTGCGGACGTGCTGCTGCCACAGCGACGGCAGCGACCGGTCCAGCCGCCGGGTGGTGATCACGATCTCGACGTCCGCGCCGTCGAACTCCGCGAGCAGCCGGGCCACCGCCGCCGACCGGATCACCGACAGCGCCTCGGCGGAGATCAGCACGGTGTCCGGCCAGGCGCGGACCTTCTCCATCAGCCGCAGCCACTTGTCGCGCTCTCCGGCGGCGTCATCGGCCGAGACCCACGGGTACTCGTCGCCGAGGAGCCCCCGTGTCGCGCGTTCGTGGTTCTCGATCGCGTCCGGGAGGACCTCCCTGATCGAGTCCGGGTAGAGGATGCCCGCCTCCCGCGCGAGCGGTTCCGCGATGTGGCCGAGCACGTCCTGCAGGTAGGTGGTGCCCGACTTCTGCTGCCCGATGTGCAGGATGACCTTCGCTGCCATGGACCCGCCCCTTCCCCGAACCCGAGAGTGCTGAGAACCTGGCGTTTTCCCTGGTCATCGCACCATAGGCGGGTTCGGGGCGGGGGCAGAAGGCGGGCGGGCGAAGGTTAGCGCAGGGTTAACGCGCTCTTCCCCGTTCACCCAGCCTTCTTTCAGGCTTCGGTCAGGGTCCTCGTCCAGGCGTCCACGGAGACGACGTCGGCCTGGCGGGGGAAGACCTTCTCGGTGAGGACGCGGTGGACCTCGGGGTCGAGGTCGGCGCAGCCGTCGGCGAGGACGGTGAGCTGGAAGTCGAGGTCGGCGGCCTGCCGCAGGGTGGACAGGACGACGCCGCTCGTCGCGATCCCGGCCAGCACGAGGTGGTCGATGCCGCGCGAACGCAGGACGAGGTCCAGGTCGCTGCCCGCGAACGCGCTCACCCGCTTCTTGGTGATCACCGGCTCGTCGGGCCGCGGGCCGAGGTCGGGGTGGATCGCGGCGTTCGGGTCGGACGGGGTGAAGGCGCCGTCCGGCAGCGCCCCGAACGCCTTGTTGCGGGGGTTCTTGTCGGGGTGGCCCTCGCGGAAGCCGACGACGACGTGCAGCACGGGCACGCCGGCCTTGCGCGCGGCGTCCACGGCGCCGACCACGCGCGGCAGGTAGGCGTCGTCCTCGACGCGCCCGACCATCCCGTTCTGCAGGTCCATCGCGAGCAGGGCGGTGTTCGTCATGACTGTCCAATCTCTCGGGAGGCGGGGCCGATGCGGCCCAGCGAGCGGTCCACCACCGTCACCAGCAGGAACGCGACGGAGATGGCGAGCATGAACCAGGCCAGGTGATGCATCCCGGGGGTGCCGGCACGCTGCCCGAAGAACGCGCCGTCGGCCGCGGACGCGACGATCGCGCCGAGGTAGCCGAAGGTGCGCAGCAGCCCGGCGGACGACGCCAGCCGCTCCGGGTCGGCCTGGTGGTAGACGGCGTTCTGGAGGGCGAGGCTGTTCAGCCCCTGCGGGACGCCGACGACGACCGCCACGGCCACGATCAGCCAGATCGGGCTGGCGGCGTGCAGCACCAGCAGCAGCGCGCACGCGGCGACCTGCCCGACGGCGCCCGCGAGGAGCTTCCCGCGGATCTCCGCGCGCCGTCCCGTGAGGGTGGAGACGATGATCGCGGTGCCGAAGAGCGGGAGCTGCGCGAGGCCCGTCTGGGACGCCGACAGGCCGCGTCCCTCCTCCAGCCATTGCGTATATCCGTAGAGGAACGCGTACGTGACGATGTAGGCGAGGAGCGCGCGCCCGTAGGTGATGAGCAGCGGCTTGTTGCCGCCGAGGATGCGCAGGTCGATGAACGGCGCCTCCACCCGCAGCTCGCGGACGGCGAAGGCCGCCGCCGCCACGGCCACGACCCCCAGCAGGTACAGGTGCCCTATGGCGGGCTCCATCAGGAACACCAGCAGCGAGATGAGCATGACGGCGAAGAGGCCCATGCCCGTCAGGTCCAGGCCCGCCAGGCGGCGCTCGCCGCCGGCGCGTTCGGGCAGCGGCGTCCTGGGCAGGCGCAGCAGGCCCAGCGCGATCCCGGCCAGCGCCAGCGGGATGTTGAGCGCGAGCGTGGTGCGCCAGCCGCCGAGGCCGATCAGCAGCCCGCCGAGGGACGGCCCGATGACCGCGATGGTCTGCGTGGTCACCGCGAGCGCCGTGAGGACGCCGGCGGGGCTGTCGTGCCCGGTCCGCCGCGCCTCGCTCCGGATCAGCGACATCGCCGCCGGATAGCCGGCGCACGTCCCGAACCCGAGCAGCACCCGCGCCCCGATGAGCACCCACAGGTTCGGCGCGAGCACGCCGACCACGCCCGCGAGGCCGGTCAGCGCCGTCCCGGCGAGGAACAGCCGGCGCGGCCCGAACAGGTCGATCAGCCGCCCGACCACCGGCTGCCCGATCGCCGTCGCCAGGTACAGCGCGGAGATCAGCCAGGCGGTGCGGGACGGCGGCGCTCCGAACGCGGCGCCGATCGGCACCAGCGCGACCGAGATGATCGACGAGTTCACCGGGTTCAGGACGCTGCCGAGCATCATCGGCGCCAGGAGCCGCCGGTCGAACCCGTCCGGCGGGCCGTCCCGCCCGGGGCGGCGCCGGCGCAGCGAGCCCGTGACCCGGGTGAGCACCGAGGTCATCGGCCTCGCCGTCCCCGCGGCGCGGTCCCTTCCCGTCCTCGTTCCGTTCCGCCCGTTTCGTCCATGCCTTCCACAGTAGGTTCATCAGGCTGAGCTGTCCAGTTGAAACTGAATAAATGGAGCTGAGTAGGCCGGGCTGGCTGAATCGCGCGGTGTTGCCGGCGTGCGCGCCGCTCGGGGGCAGGCCGGGTGTGTGCGGTCGCTCGGGGCAGGCCGTTTCAGGGCAGGCGTGAACGCCTGATCGGCTTCCGCCGACGGGCCGGACGGGCCGGACGGGGCGTCCTCAGTAGACGAGCGCCTGCACGTCCGGTGCGGTGATCTCCTCGACGAACGTCGGGGCGCCGGCGATCCGGACGCCCGGCAGCACGTCGTCCGGGCCGATGCCCCGGCGTGCCGCGCACTGCGTGCACAGCGTGACACGTCCGGCGGCGAGGATCACGGCGAGCAGGTCGTCCAGCGGCGTCGCGTGCTCCAGCTCGAAGCCCGCGGCGCGGCCCGGCAGGGCGAACCACGCGGACTCGCCCGTCAGCCACAGCGAGATCGCCACGCCGCTGGCCGCGGCGGCCGCCGCTACCGTGAACGCCTGGTTGCACCGCTCCGGCGCGTCGGCCCCCGCCGTCACCTTGATAACCAGAGGTCTCGCCATAGCCGCACTCTAGTCCCGCGAGCCCGCGTAGCATCGTGCGGCGTGAGCGGCATGGTGAACGCGGGTGTCCTAGTCCTCGCTCTCGCGCTGGTGGCGGTGGCGGCCGTCCTGCTGGTGGTGCGGCTCGGGCGGCTGAAGTGACCGCTACGCTCGGTGCCCATGGAGTTTGAGCTGCACCCCGACCTTGAGCCGCTGAAGTTCCTCCTGGGCACGTGGGAGGGCGCCGGCGTCGGCGGCTATCCCACGATCGAGGGCTTCAACTTCGGGCAGGAGATCTCCTTCACCCACATCGGCAAGCCGTTCCTCGTCTACGCCAGCCGCAGCTGGCTGATCGAGCCGGACGGCACGCTGGGCCGTCCGCTGGCCGTGGAGACCGGCTACTGGCGCCCGCGGCCGAACCACGAGGTCGAGGTCACGCTCGCCCACCCCACCGGCATCGTCGAGATCTACGTGGGCAACGTCGCCTTCAACCGCGTCGAGCTCCAGACCGACGTGGTGGCGCGGACCGAGTCGGCCAAGGAGGTCACCGGGGGCTCGCGCCTGTACGGCCTCATCGGCGAGGACCTCGGCTGGGCCTACGACATGGCCGCCATGGGGCAGCCGCTCCAGTCGCACCTTTCGGCGCAGCTGAAGCGCGTCGGCTGACGGCCCGGACCGCGCGTCGCCGGGGCCGGTGCCGGGGCCCGTCCCGGCGGGCGCGAGAGGCCCGGGCACGGGAACGGGCGGGCATGCGAACGGGCCCGGAGACGCTCCGGGCCCGGACATGGAACGATCCCCGGACCTTCCCGCGGGTGCGGGGCGATGGACAGGACTGGTCCATCGGTCCGGGGATCGGGTAACTGCCTGGTATTCGCCGGTCACCGTCGCGACCGGTGGCCACCGCCCGAGGGCGGCGGCGCCGAGGCGGAACGGCGACTAGCGGACAGCCACCTCGCGAGTCCCAGAATCAACCATTTCTTGGACCACCTCCTTTCGCGCGTACCCCGCACGCTATGCGAGCCCCCGGCATGGAGGCAAACGAGTTTTCGGCGACCCCGTCCGGCATACACTCGGGGCATGGTCGAGTCGTGGCAGGAGGAGCTGCGGGCCAAGGGGTACCGGGTCACCCCCCAGCGCCAGCTGGTGCTCGAGGCCGTCACCAACCTCGAACACGGGACACCCGAGGACATCTGTACCGAGGTGCAGCGCACCGCCCGCGGCGTGAACATCTCCACCGTCTACCGGACGCTGGAGCTGCTTGAGGAGCTGGGGCTCGTCAAGCACGCCCACCTGGGCCACGGGCCGCCGAACTACCACCTCGCCGCCGAGGCCGAGCACATCCACCTGGTGTGCCGCGGCTGCCACACCGTGCAGGACGTCGACCCGAAGGCCGCCGCCGGTCTCGCGGACCTGCTGGAGCACGATTTCGGGTTCGAGACGGACGTGCACCACCTCACGGTCTACGGGCGGTGCAAGGACTGCCGCGCGACATAGTCTGGCTCCATGGAGAGCCCGCTGCTGCAGTCGCCCGGAGCCGTCGCCGCCGATGAGCCCGACCAGGAAGTCGCCGCGCACTACGGGGAGCCGTCGCAGGAGCAACGCGCGCTCGAACGCGGCACGGCGTTCGTTGATCGCGGTGACCGCGGCGTGGTGCGGGTCTCCGGGCCGGACCGCCTGAGCTGGCTGCACAGCCTGCTGAGCCAGCATCTGGACGCTTTGAAGCCGTTCGAGCCGACGGAGGCGCTGCTGCTCAGCCCGCAGGGCCACATCGAGCACCACATGTTCCTCATCGACGATGGCGAGGCCGTGTGGGCGCACGTCGAGCCGGGCCGGGCGCCCGCGCTCGCGGAGTTCCTCGACCGGATGCGGTTCATGCTGCGCGTCGAGGTCGCGGACGTGTCGGACGAGTACGCGGTGATCACCGGGCCGGAGGGCGGCGGTCTCGCCTGGCCCGACGTCGCTGGGACGTTCACCCGGATCGTCCCGAGGTCGGAAGGCTTCCCGGACGGCCTGCGCCCCGCCGGGATCTGGGCGTACGAGGCGCTGCGGATCGCCGAGCGGCGCCCTCGGTTCGGCCTCGACACCGACCACCGGACGATCCCGCACGAGGTCGGGTACGTCGAGACGGCCGTCCACCTGAACAAGGGCTGCTACCGGGGCCAGGAGACGGTCGCGCGCGTCCACAACCTGGGGCGCCCGCCCCGCCGCCTGGTGTTCCTGCACCTGGACGGCAGCGTCGACCGCCTGCCCGCGCACGGCGACCCGGTCGAGGTCCCCGGCGGGCGGACGATCGGGTTCGTCGGGTCCGCTGCGCGCCACCACGAGCTGGGGCCGATCGCGCTGGCGCTGGTCAAGCGGAACGTGCCCGTCGACGCGGAGCTGCTGGCGGGCGGCGTGGCCGCGGCGCAGGAGGTCGTGGTGTCGCCGGACACCGGGGCCAACGCGCAGATCGATCTCCGGAGGCGGCCCGCAAATCGCGGGTAAAGCGGCGACCCGCGGGGCAAAATCGTCTGATATAGACGATTTCTGACCGGCCACCGCCCGGGGAAGGTGGATTCCTACCGATGGTCGCGAACCTGGGGAGAGAGAAGCCGCCGGCCGCGCGCAGGGGCACCCGCCGCCGCCGTCCCCGCCGGGAGTCCGCGCTGGTGTGGTGGGCCCTGTTCGCGGTGGTCGCCGGTGCCGCCTGGTACCTGCACTCGTGGCGGGTGGCGCTGCTCGGGCTCCTCGGCTGGTGCCTGTACGAGTTCCTGCTCGTCCCGACGCTGTGCCGGGTGCTGACGCGTCAGGGAGCCCCCTGCATCGAGCGCGCGCGCGGACGGCTGTTCGCGTGCTCGTCCAGCCACCAGCACGTGAAGAACGACGCGCTGTGGAGGCTCATCGGGATGCGCAACCCGTCCCGCAGGAAGCCCGACCCGGAGGAGGCGGACGGCGGCACTGGCGTGGTCGTGCACTCCGCCAGCGTGCGCGGACGGCTCGCCCCGGCGGACCGGGCCCTGATCCTGCTCGCGGGCGCCGGAACCATCGTCACGCTCGTCGGGATGGTCTACGGCTTCGGCTGACCCCGGACGCCGTTTCCCGGCGTCAGGCACGCCGTTCCGGGGCGCCGGGGCGCCGATCGGGGCCGCCGGGGGCGTTCTGGCCTTCCGGGGGCGTCGGCGCCGCGGGTCAGATGTCGACGACGAGGGTGATCGGGCCGTCGTTCACCAGCGAGACGGCCATGTCGGCGCCGAAGACGCCCGTCTCCACCTTGGCACCCAGCGTCCGGAGCTCCTGGACCACCGCGTCCACCAGCGGCTCCGCCACCGGGCCGGGCGCGGCCGCCGTCCAGGTCGGGCGTCGGCCCTTCCGCGCGTCCCCGTACAGTGTGAACTGGCTCACGACGAGCAGCGGCGCGTTCAGGTCCGAGCACGACTTCTCGTCCTTGAGGATGCGCAGGCCCCACAGCTTGGACGCCAGTTTCCGGGCCTTCGCCTCGTCGTCGTCGTGCGTCACCCCCACCAGGACCATCAGTCCCGGCCCGTCGATCTGCCCCACGACGCGCCCCTCCACGGACACGCTCGCCTGACTCACCCTCTGGACTACGGCACGCATGACCATGCATTCTGCCGCCTATGGGAGCAACGACGCTCATCACGGTGGCGCCCACGGGCGCGGAGTCCGCCAAGGCGGACGTCCCCGCCCTGCCCGTCACCCTGGATGAACTGGTCCAGACGGCCAAGGAATGCGAGGCGGCCGGCGCGGCCGTCATCCACGTGCACATCCGCGACGACGACGCGCGGCCCACCCTCGACCCGTCCCGGCTGCGGGACACGGTCGCGGCGCTGAGGGAGAGCACGGGACTGATCGTCCAACTGTCCACAGGGGGCGCTGTCACCGACCCCTATGAGGACCGCCTGCGCGTCCTGGACGCGGAGCCGGACATGTGCTCGCTCACCTGCGGCACGGTCAACTTCGGCGACGACGTCTTCATGAACCCGTGGCCGTTCATGGTGGAGCTGTACCAGCGCACGCAGGAGCTGGAGGTCGTGCCCGAGTTCGAGCTGTTCGACCTCGGACAGGTGGCGGCCCTGAAGCGCCTCCTGGACAAGCACGGACTGCCGTACGGCGGCCATGTGCACTGCGACCTCGTCATGGGCGTCCCCGGTGGGATGCCCGGGGACGCGCGCTCGCTGGTCGCGGCCGTGGAGGCGCTCCCCGAAGGGGCGACATGGTCGGCCACCGGCATCGGCCGGACGTCCCTGCCCGTCATGTTCGCCGCACTGTCGGCCGGCGGGCACCTGCGGGTCGGCATGGAGGACACCGTCACCTTCGCCAAGGGGCAGCCGGTGACCGCCAACGTCCAGCTCGTGGAGCGCGCCGCGTCCGCCGCCGCGCTGGCGCAGCGGCCCGCGATGCCCGTCGCCGACGCCCGCGCCCTCCTGGCCGTCAAACGCCGCTGACCTGCACGGACACCGTCCGTCCCGCCGAATACCGGCGAGGGCGGCGCCGGACGGTTATCCACAGAACGCAGTTCGGATTCACTTCGGTGCGGTGGGTAACCACCATGGTGACACGCGGGCTCGGGCGGCCCGCGTTCACCGACGACAGGGGGCGCAGTGCAGATCAATCCCGTACTCGTGGAGGTCGAACGGTCCGGGTTCGTGGAGTCGCGGCACCGCGGCGCCGCGATCGGCCTCGACACCGGCGGCGAACCGGCGGTGCGCGCGGGCGCGCCGGAGGAGCCAATCTTCCCGCGCTCGGCGAACAAGCCGATGCAGGCCGTCGCGATGCTCCGGTCCGGGCTCGACCTCGACGGCGAGCTGCTCGCCCTCGCCGCCGGCAGCCACTCCGGCGAGGACTTCCACGTCGAGGGCGTGGAGAAGATCCTCGCCGGGGCCGGCCTCGGCACCGCCGACCTGCGCTGCCCCGAGCAGTGGCCGCTGGACCCCGAGACCCAGCAGGAGGTCGCGCGGACGGGCGGCGGCCCGTCCCGGATGCGGATGAACTGCTCCGGCAAGCACGCCGCCATGCTCGCGACCTGCGTCGCCGCCGGATGGCCCACCGAGGGCTACCTCGACCACGGCCACCCGCTCCAGCTCGCCGTCCGCGCCGTCGTCGAGGAACTCGCGGAGGAGCCCGTCGGTGCCGTCGGCGTGGACGGCTGCGGCGCACCGCTGTTCGCCGTGTCCGTGGCCGGCGTCGCCCGCGCGTTCCGCGCCCTGGTCCTCGCCGGCCCCGGCACCCCCGAGCGCCGCGTCGCCGACGCGATGCGCGCGCACCCGCAGTGGACGTCCGGGACGCGCCGCGAGGAGCGCCTGCTCATGGACGCCGTCCCGGGCCTGCTCGTCAAGTGCGGCGCGGAGGGCGTGGACGCGTTCGCCTTCACCGACGGCCGCGCCGGCGCCGTCAAGATCGACGACGGAGCCATGCGGGCCCGCACACCGGTGACGGTCGCCCTGGTCCGCGCCCTGGGCATCGACCAGGACGCTCCGAGCGCCCTGGACGACCTGGCGACCGTCCCCCTCCACGGCGGCGAAGCGCAGGTAGGGGCCATCCGCCCAGCCCCCGAAGTCTTCACTCAACCACTCACGTAACCCGCCTCCACCGCTCACGCACCCCCGGCTCCACCACTCACGCCACCCCGGCCTCACCGCCGACGTAACCCCGAGCCCACCGCTCAGGTGACCCCAGCCCACGCCGACCCGTGGCACTGCCCAGCGTGGCCGTACGGCGTGAGAGGAACGCGGGCCGTGTCCCCCTGCGTGGGTGTGCCAGCAGCCTGCCGGCGCGGGGTCGAGAACCAGCCGGTGCGTTGGCTGGGAGCCCGTCAGTGCGTGGGCTGGGAGTTTTGCTTGGGTGGGCTCGGAGCCTGCTGGTGTGGGGACCGGGAGCCAGCCTGTCCGGGGCCGGGGGCCTGCCGATGCGAGGGCCGAGAGCCCGTCCGTGCCGGGGGCGGGAGCCTGCCGGTGTGGTGGTGGGGAGCTTGTGTGGGTGTGCTCGGAGCCTGTTGGTGTGGGGACCGGGAGCCTGCTGGTGCAGGGGCGGGGAGCCTGTCGGTGTGGGGCGGGGAGGCTGCCGGTGCGGGGCCGGGAGCCCGTCGGCCTGGGGGGCTGCCGGTATGGGGGCTGGGGGTGGGCGACTGGGGGCTGGGGTGGGCGAGGGTGGATAGGGGGCGAAAGGGGGGTGGAAAGGGGGAGGCCCCGGCGGGTGGGCCGGGGCCTGGATGGGGCTGGGGGTGTGGTCAGGTGTTGCGCTTGGGGCGCTTCAGGGAGTCGACCTCGTTCTTCAGGGCCTGCCGATCCTTGACGATCTTGGCGCGCTCCTTGAGCGTCTTGTTGGCCAGGCCCGGGCCGGTCTGGACGCGGGGCTCGCGGCCCGGCTGCGGGTTCTCGTACAGGAACTCCTCCTCCTGCTCGGAGGTCGGCGGGTAGCTGTGCGAGAACATGCCGGGACGGTAGTAGTACAGCCCGCCCTGCTCCATGCCGCGGTGGTTCGTCTGGTCGTTGCGGCGCTCCGGATGGACCTTCCGGGACGACGCGCTGATCGTGACGTAGAGCCAGGCCAACAGCGCCACCGTGCCGATCAGGGGAATGATCCAGGCCCAGAAGATCGGTCCGATGGGATCGGTGTTGGCGTAGGCCATGGCGAGCATCCCGTCCACCTCCCGATGGTCGGCCGTTGCGACGCCTACGGGTGTGTCCGTTAATTCGCCGCATTAACCTCAGGTGCTGGTATCGGTACCGTCGAACCGAGCGTCCGGTTGCGTCCGGCGGGCAGGCCGGGGACGGCGAGCGCCCCGCAGACCGCCAGCACGGCGATCATCGGAACGGTCCAGCCGCCGGTGGCGTCGTGCAGCGCGCCGATGACGAGGGGACCGAGGGCCGCGATCACGTAGCCGACGCCCTGTGCCATGCCGGACAGCTGCGCGGCGACCCCGGCGTCATGCGCGCGCAGGCCGATGAACGACAGCGCGGTGGCGAACCCGAGGCCCTGGCCGATGCCGAGGACGATCGCCCACAGCCACACCGTGGCGATCGGCGCCCAGGCGATCCCGGCGAAGCCGACCACGCACAGCGAGCACGTCAGCGTCACCAGCGGGCGCTGGTCGCGCATCCGGCGCTCCAGCAGCGGCACGCCCAGCGAGCCGACCGCCTGGATCGCCGCGGTCAGGGCCAGGACGTAGCCGGCGGCGGTGTCGGTCATCCCGCGGTCCTGGCAGATCGTCGGCAGCCAGCCGAGCACCACGTACGCCAGCAGCGACTGGAGGCCCATGAAGACCGTGACCTGCCAGGCCAGGCCCGTGCGCCACACCAGCGCCGCGGAGGCGCGGGAGGGGGGCGCGGACGGCGCCGACCGCGCGGCGCGGGAGGCCCGCACCGCCTTCGGCAGCCAGATCAGGCCCGCGATCGCCGCGGGCACCGCCAGCAGCCCGAGCGGCAGCCGCCACGAGGAGCCGAACGCGTCCTCGACCGGCACGGCCAGCCCGGACGAGATCGACGCGCCGCCGCTGACGGCGAGCGTGTACACCGCGGTGACGGTGGTGATCGAGTCCGGGTGGTCGCGCTTGATGATGGCGGGCATCGCGATGTTGCCGACGCTGATCGCGATGCCCGCGACCAGCGACCCGGCGAACAGCGGGAAGGGGGCGTCCACGAGCCGCAGCAGCAGCCCGGCGATCAGCAGGCCCATCGCTATGACCAGCAGCGTCTCGCTGCGCGGGGGCCGCCGAAGGAAGGGGGCGACCAGGCCGTAGGAGCCGAAGAACACCAGCGGCAGCGTGGTGAGCGCGCCCGCCGCCGTCCCGGACAGGTGGAAGGCGTCCTGGATCTCGGTCAGCACCGGCCCGACCGCGGAGATCGCCGGGCGCAGGTTGACCGCGACCAGGACGATCAGCAGCACCGATCCGAGCAGTCCGGTCCGCCGCGCCGTCACCGGTCCTCCCCGCCGCCGAGCAGGGCGTCCAGCACGGCGAGGGTCGGTTCGACGACCTCGGCGGCGGCCCGCGCGGCCGCGTCCGGGTCGGACGCGGCGATCGCGTCGAGCACGGCCCGGTGCCTGGCCGGACCGGCCTCCGGGATCTCGTGGTCGAGCCGGACGGCGCGCATCGCCTCGCCGAGCCGGACGATGAAGAACCGCATCGCCTCGATGAGCACCGGGTTGCCGCTGGCCTCGGCGACGCCGAGGTGGAAGCGGGCGTCCGCGGCGCCGAACTCGGCGGCGCCGTGCTCGTCCGCGCCGGTGGCCTCGTCGCGGGCGCGCAACAGTTCCTCGAGCCGCTCCAGGTCGGCGGGGGTGCGCCGCCGCGCGGCCAGCCGCGCCGCCTGGACGTCGTAGGCGAGCTGCACCTCGAAGACGTCCCGGACCGACGCGTGCGCGACCCCGCCGAGCAGCGGGCGCGGGTCCGCGCTGCTGCGCACGTAGGTGCCGTCGCCGCGCCGCACCTCCAGCACGCCGCAGTGCGACAGCGCGCGGATCGCCTCGCGAACGGCGGGCCGGCTCACGCCGAGCTGCGCGGCGAGGTCCAGCTCGCCGGGGATGCGCTCGCCCACCGGCCAGGAGCCGCCGCTGACCTGCCGCTGGAGCTGGTCGAGCACGGCGTCGACGGTCGACCCGCTCGGGACGGGACTCAGCTCCACCATGACCTCCCTCTGTAAGATGTCAGACATCTTACGAAATGCCCTCGCGCCTTCGAGAGGTGGGGGACGGTCTCAAAGAAGCTCGCCTGGTGCCGCGCCCGCTCGTGGTGCGTGGGCGTTCGTCGTGCGTGGGCGTTCGTGGGGCGGGGCGTGCGCGGTCGGATGGTTGAAACGCGGACACCGGGTACCCACCCGTGGCGAGGAGGTGTCGCCACATGCTCGGCAGTTCCGTTCACATCGGGGACATCTACCTGTACACGATCGCCCCCGTGGTGATCTTCCTGGCGATCGCGGGCTGGCTCTTCCTCACGATCTTCGCGTCCAAGGATCCCCGGCGGTCGACGGGCCGGGACGCGCAGATGCCGCACCGCGGCGAGGTGACCGGCGGCGTCCTGCGCGGCAGCCCGTCGCAGCGCAACCGCCGCGACCCGGCGCTCACCCCGGCCGAGCGGGAGCTGGCGCGGCTGGAGGCCGAGCGCGAGGAGGCCGCGCGCCGGGAGGCCGCCGCACGCGACGCCGAACGGGAACGCGCCGCGAAAGCCCGCGCCGCCGCGACGCGGCGCAAGTTCGGTCCGCTCCGCTGGATCCACAAGAGGCACGCGGGCGACATCCGCCAGGTCAGGTGATGCGAGCCCGGACCGCATCTCCCCCCGACGCGGCGCCTGCCGGAACGGCCACCCACCCACCCCCCGAATCGGCAGGCGCCGTCCGACCCCGCGGCGGCCGCCGGGACCCATCCCGGCGCCCGTCGCGGGTCCGATCCGCCCTCGCGGGTCCGTCCGTGCCCGATCCGTCCCCGGCCGAGACGGGCCTGGGACGGTTCCGCCAGGTCAGAGGCCGCGGGACTGGGAGATCGAGCCGGACGTCGCGAGGGTGAAGGTGCGCATCGACTCGGCGAAGTTGGACAGGTCCCACTCGGCGGGACCCTCGTACCAGTAGAGGTTGTCGGCTCCCTCGGCGCGCTCGCCGGCGTCCTTGACCGTCTCGGCCCACTTGCCGACGACGTCGAAGACGACCGCGTACGGCAGGAAGCGGGAGAACAGCGCGATGCGCTGCTGGGACGCGACGGCCTCGCCGTCCGGGATCGCGCCGCGCTCCAGGAACGCGCGGAAGCCGATCGTGTGCGCGAGGACGGTGGAGCCGCGCGCGGTCTTGGCGGGCATGTACTGGCCGCCGTAGGCGAGGGCGGCGCCCGCGATGATCAGCGCGAGGCCCGCGAGCGCCCACTCGGTGGTGAGGGCGAGCGCGACGGTCGCGGCGATGCCGAGGACGGTCAGCGCGATGCCGAACACGGTCCACCGGGACCGGACGGTGTCGGGCCGCCGCGCGAACCAGCCCTGCTTCACCACGTCGTCGTACATCGCGGCGCGCACCTGCGCGAGCTTCGTGGCGAACGTGCCGCCGAGCTCGGACAGCTTCACCGCGTCGCGGGGCGCGCCGTCCCGGCCGGTCATCAGCGCGTCCAGCAGGATCCGCTCGTAGGGGAGCAGGTCGACGGGGGGCCGGCCGAGGCGGCGCAGCGTCCAGTCGAGGCGGCCGGTGCGGGCCCGGTCCTCCTCCTCGATGAGCAGGTAGCCGCGGACGGCGAGGTCCACGATCGTCGCGGTCACGTCGATGACGTCGGCCTGCTCGTCGATCAGGGTGCCGATCTGGCCGGGCCGCACCCCGTTCGGCGGCTCGAACTCGGCGCCGACGACCGGCGCCTGGTCGCCCACGGAGGCGTGCTTGCCGACGACGCGGGCGTCGCGCCCGCGCAGCAGGTACAGCGCGGCGACGCCGCCGCCGAGCAGCACCAGCAGGCCGAGCAGGACGCCGCCGGTGACCGCGTTGACGGAGAACGCGGTCGCGACGGTGTGCCGCCGCTCGTAGATCGCGCGGCCGCCGGTGGTGCCGGGCGGGAGCCCGGCGACGACGGTGAGGTACTCGCCGGGCAGCATCTCGCGCTGGCTGTAGACGCCCTGCGTGTGGGCGTGGTTGGTGTAGTACTGCGTGCAGCCGATGGTGCTCTTCAGCGGTCCGGCGAAGCAGTTGACGCTGCGGATCATGGCGGTGGCGTCGACGGTCGCGGTGGCCGCGTCGACGGGGACCTTCCAGCCGCCCGCGGCGGGCCAGCGCAGCTCCTCGGCGGAGCCGAGCTGGTCGATGGCGCCGCGCAGGTCGTATTCGAGGACGACGGTGTGCGCGCCGGTCAGCTTGCCGCTTCCGGTCACCTTGACCGTGGTGTCGGTGTCGCCGGCGGACGTGGAGACGCGGGTCGGGCCGCCGTCCGGGCTGGTGGCGCGCAGGGAGCCGATCTCGTAGACGCGGTCCTGGGTGATGCTCTCGTGGCTGCGCGTCGGGAACGTCCGCTGCAGCCGGGAACGCCCCGCGAACTGGTAGACGATCGTCTCCTTGACCCGGATCACGCCGCCTTTGCCGGGGGCCAGGGCCACGTCGTCCTTCAGCACCCGCTCGGCCCCGGCGGCCCGCCCGGGCGCGGCCGCGGAACGCACGTCCGCCGCCGCCGCGGATACGCCGGTCGCCAGGGGGAGGAGGGAACCGGCCGCCAGCGCGAGCACCACCGGTCGCAAACGACACAACGCCGCAAGAGCAGACATGGCCGCAAATGGTATCGGCTATGCGTGCGATGATTCTTCGCTATGGCAGGTCACTACCCCCCGCCTCGGCCGGCGCCTCCGTACGGTCCGCCTGCCTACGGCCCGCCGCCGCAGTACCGGTACGTCCCGGCGCGCAGGCCGCCGCGCCGCAGCGCCGGCGGGACGATCGCGGGGATCTTCGGCGGGCTGACGGCGTTCGTCGTCCTCGGCATCCTCGGCTTCTCGCTGTTCGGCGGCGAGGGCGGCATCGGCACCCACGTCCGTTCCGCCGCGCCGCGGACGGCGTCGCGCAGCACGGCGACCGACAACAAGCTGTACGCGACGGGTGCGCTGACGCCGGTGCGGTGCGTCCTGCCCCGGCTCGTGCCGGGCCCGGCGTCCATGCGCCGGTTCATGAACGTCCTGAGCGACTGCCTGGACGCGTCGTGGAGCAAGCAGTTCAAGAAGGCCGGGATACGGTTCGACACGCCGAACCGGGTCTTCTGGCAGACGCCGGGGTCGAGCCCGTGCGGCAGCTACCCGGCGCCGGGCGCGTCCGCGTTCTACTGCCCGGCGAACAACACGATGTACGTGGGTCTGACGAACGTGGTGGAGACGTCCGGCGGCGAGCCGCTGTCGCACTACGCGGTGTTCGCGCGGGTCATCGCGCACGAGTACGGCCACCACGTCCAGGACCGGGCGGGCATCCTGCTGTACGGCGACGCCGAGATGGAGAAGGGCGACACCGCGACCCGGACGGAGGCGAGCCGCCGCATCGAGCTGCAGGCGCAGTGCTTCGCCGGGACGTTCCTCAGCTCGGAGCGGGCGACGCTGCCGATGACGCAGGCCCAGTACACCGCGATGATCATCGACGTGCGGGGGCGCGGCGACGAGCGGCTGCCGCCCGACCAGCGCGACCACGGGTCCGGACGGCACTACGCGGGCTGGGTGATCGCCGGCTTCAAGGGCCGCGACCTGTCGGTCTGCAACACCTGGACGGTCCCGCCCTCCGACGTCAGCTGACCTCCGGCCCCGCCCGCCGGCCCGTGTGGGCCGGGCGCGGGCTACTCATGGGTAATTGAGCCCCGGTACTCATGCCCGCCGCGCCGCGCCGCCGCAGACTCGGGCCATGACGAACTCCACACCGCCCGCGCAGGCGGGCAGCACCGCGTTCTTCGTCCAGGCCGCGATCTCGTTCGTGGTCTCCAGCGTCGCCGTCGCCGCCGGCGTGGTCTACCTGCCGGTGAGCGCGTGGGTCCGGGCGTTCCTGGCGGTCGGCCTGCTGTACGTGATCACCTCGACGTTCACCCTGGCCAAGTGCGTCCGGGACCGCCAGGAGAGCCAGGCGGTCACCAGCCGCGTCGACCAGGCGCGGCTCGACAAGCTGCTCGCCGAGCACGACCCCTTCGCCACCCCGTCCGCGTGACCCGGCGCCCCCCGGGCCGCATGGCCGGTTCCGGCCTCCGCGCGGCGCGCGGAGGCCGGACGCATGGACGTCCCCGGTCAGCGGCGCGCGGACGGGCCGAACGCCCCGTCCCGGATCCGCGCCATCAGCGCACGGCCCTCGTCGCTGCTGATGACGAGGACGCCGGCGCCGGGGGCCTTGCTGTCGCGGAACGCGACCAGCCCGCCGGCCGGACGGCACACCTCGACGCATTCGTTGCCGTCCCGCGAGAAGCGGCTCTTACGCCATTCGAGCGTGTCCGAAATCCCTCCGGGAATCGCAGGTACGCTGCCCATACGAGTAGTGCCTTTCTAGTCGATGCCTTCGTCTGGCCGGGCCTGCTCGCCACGGTGGGCGGCGTCCTGCCGCAATCAGGACGCCGCCCGCGGCAGGCCCCCGCATCTCTCTGGGTGTGGGGGCTTGTCGCGTTTGCCGAGCCGATCCGAGGGGCGGTGCTCGCGCGCGTGAAACGGACATCCTCACCGCGCTTTCCGGTCGCTGCCGGGCGGCGGCAGCGTCGGGCGGCCGGTGAACCAGCCGGGGGCCTCCGGTGTCGGGTCCTGGAGAATCTCGGTGAGGATCTCCAGGCTTCTCTCCGGCCGGTGTGCAAGGATCCCGAGCGTGTTCAACGCGTCCATATGCGCGATGACATCCGACGGTTCAGTCAGGTAGTTGATTCCTGCCAGCCCTTCGCGGCACATGACGTCCGGCAGGGCCCTGTCGCTGAAGCGGAGCATGGTGATCTGGCCGCGAGTCGCCCGGCGGGGCCGCGATCCCGCTGGTAGTACCTGCAAAGTCACGTTCGGCCACGTACTCATGCCAATCAGGTGGGCGATCTGCTCACGCCATACGCGCCGAGAACCCACCGGCCGACGCAACGCCTTTTCGTCCACGATGGCCCACAATCTGCGTTCGCCGTTCGCGCTGAACCGCCGCTGCCGCGCCATCCGCAGGCGGACGAGCTCGTCGACGTCGTGCGCCGACAGGTGTGGGCCGCCTTGAGCCGTGACGGTACGGGCGTACGCCTCCGTCTGCAGGAGGCCGGGAACGAAGGGGATCCCGCACGTCCGGATCAGCGAGGAGGACTCCTCGAGCCCCGAATAGGCGCGTAGCCAGGCGGCGGGTTCGTCGTCGTCCTGCTCTACCCGGCCGGGTGACGTGGCCCCGCGCGTCAGTTCGAGCAGTGAGCCGGTCAGTGGCCCGTCCTCGACCCCGTACAGGGTGAGCAGCGCGATCACATCCTGCTCCCTGAGGCCCACCCGTCCGAGCTCCATACGGCTGATCTTGGAAGGGGAGGCGCCGATCGCGCTGCCGGCCTCCCGCTTGGAAAGGTCGCGCGCTTCGCGGAGGCGGTGCAGCACCATCCCCAACAGAACGCGTTCGGGGAAGGTGGCACCGGCGGGTTTCGGCGCGACGCCCTTCGCCCTGCCGTACGCGCTCCGTTGATCGATCCTCGCTCGGGCGGTCCGCCGGGGACCAGGGCCGCGCAGCAGGCGATCGCAAGCTATGGCCCATAGGCGCATCTCACCGGCGTCGGCCCTGCAGAGTTCCACGATCCGCAGCACCTCGTGCGGCCGCGGCTCGCGGAGCCCATAGAACAGGCCGGACATCTGCGCCCCCGCCAGGACGGCGTAGGCGTCGGTGCCCGTCGCCTCGCTGGAGAGTTGTGGCAGCCGGTGCGGTTCGAGCCCAGCCCGGCGACACAGCCGCCGGAGCATGCCCACCAACTCGTCCGGTGTCGTGGCCTGGAGGGGATCGTCGACCTGCGGTGACGGGACCGCCGCCCGCCGCTCGGCGGTGGTAGGGCTGGTCAGCTCTCTGGCGGGGACGGGATCACCGGCCGCCCGGCCTTCCCCGTCCAGCAGGGCGGCCGTCGATCGCCATTGCCGGCGCCACCCCTCGACGTCGCCGCCGCATGCCTCGACGTACGCCCGTGTCACCTCCCAGGTCGGGAACCACCGCCCGGACGCGGCCTTGGCGAGCGCCGTGCGCCCGCAATGGCAGACGGCCTCCATGGTCCGGTAACTGGGACCACCGGCCTCGGCCCTCAACCGGCGCAGGGCTTGGGCGAATGCGGCGACGGGGCCGGCCGATGGATCCAGAGGAGTCTCGGGTCGCGGCATCGCCGCGCCCGGTTAACGGCGCACCGCCGGTGGCGGCGGCGCGTCGGCCGTCCTCACCAGCGTGGTCCGCCTAGCCAGCGGGAAGTCGTGCACGGTACCCTTGCCTCTCGCATCTTTGAACAGAATTCGACTCGGTTCGGCGATCTTCCGATAAGAGGCCGCAGGATCGATCCCCATCATTGCCGTGAAGGGGAACCGCGGGACGCGTCTCTCGTCGTCATTGTTTTCCGGCAGGCAAACTACTATCCGCCCGCCCGGCGCGTGCTGTGATTGGTCAACTCGATGACTATCCGCGAGGCTCGAGCCGGCTGTCAAGCGCCCGTTGTCCGCAACGACCAATGTCAATCGCCTTGTCAGGAAGTGCACAGGTGGACGATCATGGGCCGCCGAAAAACCGGGACAACCGCGGAGAGTCGAAGCACTCGCTGGTCGGAGCCGTGGTCGCCTAAAGGCCTGTGCGCTCGAAGGTTGTGGACAACGCTCCGGCGTACTTTTCTTGAGCTCTCCCGGTGGACGGGCGTGTCAGACGAGCGTCGTGCCGGGTACCCCAATCGACGCATCCATTATTCGACTCGGAACGGCGATTGGCATCAGGGGTCCCTTGTTGCCGCAAGGGGCCCCTACTCATTCCTCGTGAACCCGGTGTCCTTTTAACGACCATCCCGGGTGTGATGTCCCGCGGTGGGGCCGGTGTGCGGCGGGCGGCATTTCCGGGAGCGTTACCGGGCGGGTGTCGATCGGCGCGGGTGGATGGGTTCGCCGGGTTCTCGCGCGGCCGCCCACTTGGCGCAGTCCTCCCCTCGTGCGGCCGTCCGCGGGCGCGTGCACCCCCGGGTGCGCGGCGCGGATGCCGGTGTGCGTGACTGTGAGGGGACTCACGGCCGAGTGCTAGCTGATGTGCTTGCAATAGCAAGCACGATGACGCAGGGTGGAGACATGGCAAGTTCGAAGGTCGGCTCGATCGGGGAGTACATCCGGGAGCAGCGGACGCGGGCGAAGATCTCGCTGCGCCAGCTCGCGGACGTCTCGGGCATCTCCAACCCGTACCTGAGCCAGATCGAGCGCGGGCTGCGCAAGCCGAGCGCCGAGATCCTGCAGCAGATCGCCAAGGGGCTGCGGATCTCCGCCGAGGCGCTGTACGTGCAGGCCGGAATCCTGGAGGAGCGCGAGGCCGACACCGACGTGCAGGCCGCCGTCCGGGCCGACCTCCTCCTCACGGAGCGCCAGAAGCAGGTGCTGCTCGACATCTACGAGTCGTTCCGCAAGGAGAACGAAGCCGCAGGCGTGTTCGGAGAAGCCGGGCACGACACCCCAGAGCAGGATGGAAAGGAAGAGGTCGGATGACGCTGGCCAGCAGTCTCCGTGAGAACAAGGCCGTCTACGCCGTGGCCGGCGCCGGCGACTTCGCGGTGGAGAAGCTCCGCGAGGTCCCCGAGCAGGTGACGCGGTACCAGGGCAGGGCCCGCGAGGCCGCGTCCAAGTACCAGGGCGAGGTCCGCGAGACCGTCGAGCGCTACCGCGGTGAGGTCCGCAAGACCGTGGACCGCTACCGCGACGAGGTCGGCCGCGTGCAGGAGCGCGTCGACGCCAAGGACCTGCCGGGCGCCGCGGTCGCGTACGTGACCCACGTCGGCACCCGCACCGTCGAGTTCATCGACGAGCTGACCGAGCGCGGCAAGCGCGTCGTGCACCGCGAGGCCGCCGAGGTCGCCGCGATCGCCGAGGCGGACGCCGAGCCCGCGCCGAAGGCGCGCACCGCGCAGCCGAAGAAGGCCCCGCAGGCCCGCTCCGCCAAGAAGAGCGGCGCCTGAGGCGCACCCGCCTGAGCAGCGGTTTCAGGGCCCGTCCGGGAACACCCGGGCGGGCCCTGACGTCTTTCACTGTGAACGGGACCCGGCCAGGAGGCCCGCCGGGCGCGGTCGCGGGCTCGCGGATCAGGGGCCGGCGGACGGGATCCGGCCCCGTCGACCGTGGTTCCGGGCCGGGGCTGGACGGGCCGCATAGGGTTGGGACGCAAGGTGCGCGACGCGAGGGTCGCCGTCCGAGACGAGCGGGAGTGCTGATCACCGATGGCGGACTTCAGTGTGCTGGACTACTTCTTCTGGCTGCTGCTGATCATCGCGTTCGTGATGGAGGCCTGGGCGCTGATCGACGCGCTGACCGTGCCGCAGGGCGCGTACGCGGCGGCGAGCAAGCAGAGCAAGAAGCTGTGGATGATCATCCTGATCGTCGCGGCGGTGGTCGGCGGCGCGTACGCGGCCGTGCCCTACGCGCTCGGCGTGCACCCGATCGCTCTGCTGCTGAACATCCTGCCGGTCGCCGCGTTCATCGCGGGGGCCGTCTACCTGGCCGACGTCCGGCCGGCCGTCGCCCCGTTCAAGAAGCGCGGCGGCGGGCGCGGCAGCACGAACATGGGCCCGTACGGCCCCTGGTGAACCGGCCGCGCGCGCTGCGGCGGGGGTTCTAGGGTGATCGCATGAGCACGGAGACCCTGGGGCGGACGACCCGGCTGGAACTGGACGACCAGGCGCTGCGCGAGTGGGAGGCCGTCGTCCTGGACGCGGGTCCGGACGGGATCGTCCTGGACCGCTCGGCGTTCTATCCGGGCGGCGGCGGGCAGCCGCCGGACCACGGCGTCCTGCTGTGGCAGGGCGTGCAGACGCGGATCGCGGGCGTCCGCAAGGGCGACGACCTGGTGCTGATCCCGGTGGAGGACGACCCGGTCCCGCCGGTCGGCACGGTGGTGCGCGGCGCGGTCGAGGACGCGCGCCGCACCGCGCTCATGCGCACCCATTCGGGGCTGCACCTGCTGTGCGGGGTGGTGTTCCGCGACTACGGCTGCCTCGTGACGGGCGGCAACATGGAGCCGCTGACCGCGCGGATGGACTTCGATCTGCGCGAGGTGCCGCCGGGGTTCAAGCAGACCGTCGAGGACGCCTGCAACAAGGAGATCGAGGCGGACCGGCGCATCGACGTCCGGACGCTGCCGCGCGACGAGGCGTTCGAGATCCCCGACATCATCCGGACGGCGACGAACCTGGTCCCGCCGGAGGTCCAGGACGTCCGGATCGTCGACATCGTCGGGCTCGACACGCAGGCGGACGGCGGCACGCACGTCGGCTCGACGCGGCAGATCGGCCGGATCACGGTGGCGAAGGTGGAGAACAAGGGGCGCGGCTTCCGCCGCCTGCGCATCAGGATCGAGGACTGACGGGGCCGGGCACCGGGAGCGGGCGCCTCCGCTCGGGGTGCCCGACGTTCTAGGGGGACGGCTCGTCCCAGGGCCGGTTCAGCGCGTCGACGGTGACCAGGCCGTTCTCGATGATGGTGACGGCGCGGTCCAGGGCCGTCCGCATCGACAGCGGGTCGTAGCCGTGGCGGCGGCAGTGCACCACGACGGCCTGCATACCGCCGACGGCGATGCCCGCCGCGGCGGCGGCGTCGATCTCGTCTATGTCGGGGCAGAGATCGTGGAGGAGGCCCTCGATCTTCTCCTGGGTGTCGGTGAGGCGCTGTAGCGCGCGCGCCTGCAGGCCAGGGCGTTCGAGGACCAGCGAAACCTGCACGGCGCCGTACTCGCCGTGCTCGCTGACGATCGCCTCCAGGACGTCGACGACGCCGCGCCGGATCGTCTGGATGGGGGACTCGCCGGGGATGCGGTCGGCGAGGCGTTCGGCGACCTCCGCGAGCCGGTCGTCGACCTCGGCGAAGACGACGTCCTCCTTGCTCGGGAAGTAGCCGAAGAACGTGCGGGGCGCGATGTCGGCGGCGGCGGCGATGTCGGCGATCGTCGTCTCCTCGTAGCCGCGCTCGGCGAACAGCCGCAGCGCGGCGGTCGCGATGGCGTGCCGGGTGCGGCGCTTCTTGCGCTCGCGCAGGCCGGTCCGCTCGTCCATGTGACGGACGTTACCATGACTGCAAAGTTGCATCTATTGCAAATATGCACGGAGACATGCTCTTCTGCGAGCATGGCCCGTTTCCTGGACGCTCTGGGGCGTTTGTGCGTGCGCCGGCGGCGCGCCGTCTTCGAGCTCTGGTTCGCGCTGATGCTCGGCGCCGGCGTCCTCGGCCTCATGCACGGCGGCATGTTCGTCCAGCAGAGCAGCCTGCCCGGCACCGAGACCCAGCAGGCGATCGACACCCTCGCCCGGGACTTCCCGGCGCAGACCGGGCCCACCGCGACGGTCGTGTTCGCGCAGACGCCGGAGGCGAGCCCGGCGGACTGGCGCGTCGCCCTCACCATCGGCCAGTCGATCGAGAACATCGGCAGGCTCGACCGGGTCGCGTTCGTGCAGAACCCGTACGCCTCCGGCATGGGCGGGCTCAAGGACGACAAGGCCGTCGTCGTCCAGCTCAACTTCAAGGGCACGATGAGCGACCTGACCGCCGCCGACCTCGGCCGCCTCCGCGAGGCCGTCGAGCCCGCCCGGATGACCGGGCTGGACGTCAAGTTCGGCGGCATCGCCGCGATGCTCCTCAACCAGCCGAAGACCGGCCCGCAGGAGGGCGCCGGGCTCTTCCTGGCGGTGCTGGTGCTGCTCCTCGCGTTCGGGTCGTTCCTCGCCGCCGGCATCCCGATCATCGTGTCGCTGTGCGGGCTCGCCGTCGCCTACTCGCTGATCCACTTCTCCGCGTCGCTCTTCCAGGTCGCGCCGACCGCGCCGGAGGTCGCCGCGATGCTCGGCATCGGCGCCGGCATCGACTACGCGCTGTTCATCGTCACCCGCTACCGGCAGCAACTCGCCGAGGGCGACGACACCGAGACCGCCGTCGGGCGCGCCATGGCGCACTCCGGCCACGCCGTCGTGTTCGCCGGCGGGACGGTCGTGTTCGCGATCTGCGGGCTGTTCCTGTCCGGCGTCGGGTTCATCGGCCGGATCGGGCTCGCCACCGCCGTCGCCGTGGCGATCATGGTGGCGGCGTCGCTGACCCTGCTGCCCGCCGTGCTCGGCGCGCTCGGCCCCCGCATCGACCGGTACCGGCTGCCGCGCGTCCGGCCCGACCGCTCGTCCGCCCGCTGGACGGCCTGGGGCCGGCACGTCGACCGGCACGCCTGGCCGTACGCGATCGTCGCGACCCTCGTCCTGCTCGCCCTCGCCGTGCCGACCCTCAGCCTGCGGTTCGGCGTGATGGCCGACAGCATGTCGTCGAAGAAACTGGAGGCGCGGCAGGCGTACGACATCGTCGCGCGGGAGTTCGGCGCCGGCCACTACAGCCCGTTCGTCGTCGTCGCGGAGGCGCCCGGCCCGGAACGGACCGCCAAGCGCAAGCCGCCCGTCGTGAAGGGCCCCCAGGGCCTCGGCGGCCTCACCGGCCCGGCCACGGAGCCGCCCGCCTCCTCCGCGCCCGCCGCGCCGGCCGTGAAGGGCGCCCCCGACCTCAGCAAGAAGCCCGACAAGCAGGCCACGCTCATCGCCCAGGAGCTCCGGCAGCGCATCTCCGCGGTGCCGGGCGTGGTGTCCGTCGGCGAGCCCGTCGTCATCGGCACCACCGCGACGCTGCTGGTCGTCCCCCGCGACGCCCCGCACGAGCAGTCGACCACCGACCTCGTCCACCGGCTCCGCGACACCGCGATCCCCGCCGTCCGCGACGCGCACCCCGGCGCGAAGGCCTACCTCGGCGGCGAGAACCCCGCGATCATCGACCTCGCCGACACCGTCGGGTCCCGGATGCGGACCGTCGTGATCGCCGTCGTCGGCGTCGCGCTGCTGCTCCTGGTCATCGCGTTCCGCTCGATCGTCGTGCCGATCAAGGCCGCGCTGATGAACCTGCTGTCGATCGGCGCCTCGTTCGGCGTCGTCACCGCCGTGTTCCAGTGGGGCTGGGGCGTCCACCTCCTCGGCGTCGACCAGGCCATCCCGATCATGTCGTTCGTGCCGCTGTTCATGTTCGCGCTGATCTTCGGGCTGTCCATGGACTACGAGGTGTTCCTGCTGTCCCGGATCAAGGAGGAGTACGAGCGGTCCGGCGACCCGCACGAGAGCGTGGTGATCGGCATCGGCGCCACCGCCCGGCTGATCACCTCCGCCGCGCTCATCATGATCTTCGTGTTCGCCGGGTTCGTCCCGCAGCCGGACCCGACCGTCAAGATGATGGCGCTCGGCCTCGCCGTCGCCGTCGCCGTGGACGCCACGGTCGTCCGGCTCGTCCTGGTGCCCGCGCTGATGAGCCTGCTCGGGCACGCGAACTGGTGGTGGCCCGGCCGGGGCCGTCCCGTCCCGCCGCCCCCGCCCGCCCCGGCCCCTGCGCCCGTCGCCGAACAGCTCGAACTCGAAGCCATCCCGTGACCGCCGGGCGGCCGTCCCGCGCCGTGATCAATACGGGATAATCAAGGTCTGACCGGGCGAATCGCACGGACCGTTCCCACCGGAGGGCCGTGCGCGTCCGGATCCGCCCCTCCGCACCCGTCGCCGACCGCGACGGCAGAAGACGAGACGACATGCTGTTTTCGATCCCCGAGCCCGGCTGGTGGGTGATCGCGATCGCCGCGACGGCGTTCTTCATGCTGGGCATCCGCGCCCTGCCCGCCGGGCTGGACATTCCGGACGACGTGCGCGCCGAGTGGGCCGGGCGGAGCGGCCGCGGCAAGCGGGCGTTCTACGTGCGGACGCCGCTGGTCGCCGCGGGCGTCCTGGCGACGAGCCTGCTCCGCCCCGGGCCGTCGTCGCCGATGCTGTTCCTGTTCAGCGTCGCGTTCGCCGCCATCCCGATCGCGATCTTCCCCGTGCGCGGCCGGATGCTCAGGGCGTACCTCGCGCAAAGGGAGCGCCCCGACACCGGCGAGCAGCCCGACGCCCGGGAGCAGCCCGCCACCAGGGAGAAGTCCGGCACCCGGGAGCAGCAGCCCAACGCCAAGGACAAGCCGGACCGGCTGGCGGTGGCCTGGATCGTCGCCGTCCTCTCCGTGGCGATCCTCGCCGCCGTCCTCGCCCTGATGAGCAGCCCGTACGGCTCCCCGGCCTGACGCCCGCGCGGCCCGGTCCGGGCGGGCGCGCTGTCGGAGGTGGTCGCTACCGTTCCGGCATGATCTCCCGCCCCACCGAGAGCTGGCGGCCGCTCGGCGTCCATTCCGACGCGTTCCTGGAGTGGGTCGACCAGGCGCTGCACGCGTTCGAGACCGAGCTGGGCACCCTGGACGTCACCTCCGACCAGGCCGTCATGGCCGCCGTCGAGCACGTGGTCGTCGCGCTGAACGAGGTCGACGGCACCGACGGCGGCGGCTTCGACACCGTCGACCGCGAAGAACTCTGCGACTACATCGACCACGCGGTCACGGCCGCCGGCGTCGACGTCGAGGCGCTGGCCCGCCGCCAGAACTTCGACCCGTCCGCGCTCACCGACCGGTGGCGGGACTGGTGAGACGGGCGGCCGGCGAGCATCCGCCGGCGCCGGTCCGCAGGGCGGCGATGAGTTCCGGGGATGGGGACGGTCTGCCTGGGTAGTGACCACCCACGACCGTCAGGAGCGGGGACATGGGGAAAGTCAGCACCTGCCTGTGGTTCGACGGCCAGGCCGAGGAGGCGGCGCGGTTCTACACGTCCGTCGTGAAGAACTCGCGGATCACCGGCGTCGTGCCGTACGGCGAGGCCGGCCCGGGCGAGCCGGGCTCGGTCATGATCGTGATGTTCGAGCTGGACGGGCAGCAGTTCATCGGCCTCAACGGCGGCCCGCAGTTCACCTTCGACGAGGCGGTGTCCGTCCACGTCACCTGCGACTCGCAGGAGGAGATCGACGAGCTGTGGAGCACCCTCACCGCGGCCGGCGGCGAGGAGGGCCCCTGCGGGTGGCTGAAGGACAGGTTCGGGCTGTCCTGGCAGATCGACTCGCGGGCGCTGCACGAGATGATCGTCTCGCCGGACCAGGAGGGCGCGGCCAGGGCGACCAAGGCGATGCTCGCCATGAAGAAGCTGGACGTCCAGGCGCTGCAGGACGCCTTCGACGGCAAGTCCTGAGCACCGGCGCCGAACCGCGCGCCGAACCGCGCGCCGAACCGCGCGCCGGGGGCGCGGGCGGGGTCGCCCGCGCCCATGGCGTCCTCACTCGGACGCGCGCGGCCGGACGGCCGGGAAGCCGTGGACGCGGGCGCCCGCGACGGCGGCGAAGGCCGGGACCAGGAGCAGCAGGACGCTCCAGGGGAGGGACGCCGTGCCGAGCGCGTCGAGCAGGACCCCGCCGGCGATCCCGCCCGCGGCCATCGCGACGTTCCACAGGGTGACCAGCATGGCCTGGGCGGCGTCGGCGGCGCTGCCTCCGGCGTCGGCGGCGGCCGTCTGGAGCAGGGTGGGGACGCCTCCCCAGCCGAGGCCCCACAGCAGCGCCGCCAGGTAGACGAGCGCCTCGTCGTGGGCGGGGACGGCGAGCACGCCCGCCGCCGCGCCGACCAGCAGGACGCTGGCGACGGCGAGGGCGCGCAGGCGCCGGTCGATGCGGGCCCCGGTGAACCAGATGCTCACCAGCGAGGCGATCCCGAACGCCAGCAGGACCAGGTCGGTCGAGCCGCCCATGCCGACATGCTTCAGGAACGCGGCGATGTAGGCGTAGAGGATGGTGTGGGCCAGGACGAAGACGAGCGTCACGAACAGGACCGGCGCGACGCCCGGGACGGTCAGCGCCCGCAGCATCCCGGGCCGCTCCTGCGAGGGCTGCCCCGGGTGGTCGGGGACGGTCGCGACGATCCAGCCGAGCAGGACGGCGGTGAGGCCCGTCATGATCAGGAAGGGCGACCGCCAGCCGAGCGCCCCGCCGACGAAGGTGCCCGCCGGAACGCCCAGGGACAGGGCGACCGGGATGCCGGACATGGCGACGGCGACCGCCTTGCCCTGGAGGCGGGCCGGTGCGAGGCGGCGGGCGTAGCCGGCGAGGAGGGCCCACGCGAGCCCGGCGGCCACCCCGGCGACGAACCGGGCGATCAGGGTCAGCGCGTAGTCGGACGACACGGCGGTGACGGTGTTGGCCGCGGCGAACCCGGCCATGGACGCCAGGAGCAGCCGCTTGCGCCGCCATCCGGCGGTGGCGGCGGTCAGCGGGATGGCGGTGAGGGCGGTGCCGGCGGCGTAGACCGTCACCGCCTGGCCCGCCGCGGACTCGCTGACGTGGAGGCCGTCGCTCATGGCGGGCAGGACCCCGGCGGGGAGCGTCTCGGTGAGGCTGGTGATGAAGACGGCGGTGGCCAGGGCCGCCAGCGCGGCCATCGGAAGCTTCTCTTCGCGGACCGGCACCCGCGCATCGGCGGGCCGGTCGATGCTCTCGGTCGACATGCCGGGTATCGTCAAACCTTCACATCCATGTGAAGGTCAACCCGGCACCGCGTGAGGTGGATCATATGCGCATCGGTCGGCTCTCGGAAGTGACCGGCGTCTCCCGGCGGCTCCTGCGCTACTACGAGGAGCAGGGCCTCATCGTCTCGCAGCGCTGCGCGAACGGCTACCGCGACTACGACGAGCAGACCGTGGACCGCGTTCTCCAGGTCCGCGGGCTGCTGGACGCGGGACTGCCGACCCGCATCATCAAGCAGATCCTGCCGTGCCTCGACAAGCCGCGGAACATCGTCTTCTCCGACGCCACACCGGAGATGCTCGCGACCCTGGAGGCCGAGCTCGACCGCATGACCCGGCGGATCGAGTGCCTCGCCCGCAACCGCGACGCGATCGCCGACTACCTCGGCGAGGTCCGCGCGCATGCCCGCGCGGACGTCGCCTGAGCGTCCGTCCGCCTACTGTTGGCACGGCCAACGAATGGGCATATAGTTGGTGTTACCAATGTTGGCCGTGCCAATGAAATGAGGACGCCATGCCCACCAGCGCGCCGACCGCCGACCGCATCGAGATCACCGACCTGTTCACCCGCTTCGCCCGCCTGCTCGACGAGGGGCGCTGGGACGACGCCGGCACCGTCTTCACCGACGACGTGGCGGTGCACTCGCCGCGCGGCGGCGAACTCCGCGGCCTGGACAAGGTCGTCGACTTCATGCGGCAGGGCGAGGTCGAGGGGCAGCGCACCCAGCACACGACCACCGACCTGCTGGTGGACCTCGACGGCGACCAGGCGGCCGCCTCGTCCAACTCGATCGTGTACTACTACCGAGACGGCCGGGCGCCCCACTTCACGGGCGGCCTGCGGCAGGACTGCACCGCGGTGCGGACCCCAGCGGGCTGGCGCCTCAGCGAGGTGCGGATCACGCCCGCCTGGACCCGCGAGAACTAGACGTCCGCCGGATCGCCGGGCGGGTTCTGGAGGAACCACTCCACGATGCCCGGCATCCGCGGCTCGAACGCTCCGGGGACGGAGATGTTGAGCGCCCCGGCCCGCTCGCCGGTGCGGTTCTGGAAGTCGTGGGGCGTGCCGCCGGGGGCCAGCACGAACGAGCCTTTCGGGGCGTCGATCCAGCGGTCCCCAATGAGGAAGGTCATCGTGCCGTCGAGGACGTAGAAGACGTCGTCCTCCGGATGGTGGTGCGCCCCAGGCCCCGTGGTGTGCGGTTCGAGCCACCACTCTGAGATCGAGTAGCGGTCGGCTGTCTCCGGGCCGTCCGCCTTGAACACCGCGTTGATGCGCCCCATGGCGTAGTGGCGCCCCTCGCCGGGCGCCCGATGAACGGGAAGCCGCCCGTCCGGGTTCGTCGTCATGCCCCCGGACGCTAATCACCCCACCCCACCCGAGTCTTGGACGAATGGGAGCTCGCGTCATCAAGCTCTGCGGCGGGACCTCACCGCCAGGGGCGGACCTCGCCGAACTGCACGAGCTCACCGTAGGTTTCCGGACGGACCGGTCCGAGAGCCAGGCGGAGCAGGGCGGCAGCGGCGTCTTCGGGCGTCTGGGCCTCGGCCATGTTCTCGAACCAGGGCCGCGACGCCGCAGTGTCCACCAGTCCGGGGCACACCGCCGCGACGAGCGTGCCGTCGACCTCGTCCCGCTCGCGGCGCTCGCGGGCCAGCACCCGCACGGCGGCGACCTGCCCCACCTTGGACGGGATGTTGATCCAGTCGGGCCAGCCCTCGGCGGCGGCCGTACCGGCGGTCACCGCGTCCCGCCAGGCCAGCATGGCGGCGTCGACGTCATCGAGCGACATCATCTCGGTGTCGAACCGTCCGTGCAGGCTCGCGGGGAGGTTGCGCAGGGTGCCGAAGTCGCTGGCCACCACCAGCAGCCGGCCACCGGGCCGCAGGATGGGGGAGAACGAGCGCAGCATGCGCGTGGTGCCGAGATTGTTGGTGTCCACGAACGGCCCCACCAGCTCAGCCCATGGCGTGTCCGGGGTCAGCCGCGCCGCGGCGTTGGAGAACACGATGTCCACCCCGCCGTGCCGCTCCCGCACCTCGTCGGCGAACGCGGCCACCGCCGCGTCCTCGGTCACGTCCAGCACGCGAGTGCGGACTTCGGCGACCGGCGCGGCGATGCGTGCCGCGGCCGCCTCGATCCTTCCGGCGTCGCGGCCCGTCAGGTAGACGACGTCCTCGGCGGCGAGACCTCGCGCCAGCCCCTCGGCGAGAGCGAACCCGAGTCCCTGGTTGGCCCCCGTGACAACAGAGATACGACCCATAGCCGCATACTCTGCCCCAGCCAGGCACCGATCGGTTCCCAAGGCCCGGTCTATCCCGAGGGGACCACCGCCGTCATGCGTCGAGTCGTGGGGGGCTAGAGGTGCTTGATGGCGTCCGTGAGGTGCCGGAACTCGCCGCGGCTGAGGACGAGCATCGGGCCGTCCGGGTCCTTGCTGTCCCGAACCGCCACGACACCCGTCCCGTCCGCCACCTCAACGCAGTTGTCGTTCTGCACAGTGCTCCGCGACGCCTTCCGCCAGCCTGACTCGGAGCCCGACACTGCGGCCAGTTCGACGCAGGCGTCTCCATCGTCATGACTACGGGACGTCTTGCGCCAGGCGTTCTCAGCGACCGATACGGACGCGACCTCGACGCAGTCGTCTCCTGACTCGTTGCTTCGCCGCGTCTTGCGCCAGACCAGCTCGGACTTCGGCACCACTGCGAGTTCGAGGCAAGCGTCGCCTGACTCATTGCTGCGGCGCGCTTTGCGCCAGGTCAGCGCGGACCTCGGGAAGGAGGCGAGTTCGATGCAGTTATCACCTTGCTCGCTGCTGTAAGAGGATCTGCGCCAGGCGACGTCACCCAATTCCAACACCTCGCCAATGCGGGAGAAGGCTCTACCTGCAGGCTAGATGTTTTTGAGGGTCTCGGCCAGGTGTCGGAAGTCGCTGCGGCTCACGATGATTTTGGGGCCGCTGGGGTCCTTGCTGTCACGGAGGGCCACGATGTTCGGCACTCCCGTGACCTCAACGCAGTTGTCTCCCTGTGCTGTGCTACGCGAAGCCTTGCGCCACACTGCTTTGCTCAGGTCCATCTCTCGTCAATCACCCTTCTGATCAGCGCTCGGGTGTCTCTCACATTGAGCGCCTCTGACTGCAGACTAGCGAATGCCTCGTTGAGGTTGGCAAGATCGGTGGGATTTGCGCTGGTCATGCCCTCCGTCGCGGTGACGATGTACGCGGCATCGCTACGATCTGTTTGCGTGGCGATGGCGAAGGCCGCTCGCGCCTCCTCCACGTATACGGTCGGGAGTACCTGAATTCGGATGCCGTCTCGCTCTGACAACTCGACCAGATATTGGAGTTGATCTCGCATGATTTCTGGTGAACCGATCTCCCTGTAGAGGACGCTTTCCTCCAGCACCACGAAGATTCTGGGAGTGGGTTCGGCTAGGACATGTGCTTGCCTGTTCAAACGCGTTGTAAGCATGTCTGGGTCCTTGATGATGACCTTTGTGTATGCCTCCGTCTGGAACAGGCCGTTGACAATGTGGGTCTCGTAGACGCGGATGAGGTTGGCCGTTGACTCGGCCTTCGGGAAGTTGACGAAGTACGCGGCGTACTTGATGGACTTCATCTTCTCCAGCAACTCGTGCCACGCCCGGATGATGTCCCCGTCGGCCTGGAGGGCGTTGTCCAGGCGCGTAGCGAAGTCGAGGCGGCATCGGGTCTTGCCGAGTTCGACGTGGCCGATGTACGCGCGAGTGACGTTCGTCAGGGCGCCGAGTTCGGCCTGCTTGAGTCCCGCGGCTTCGCGCAATCTCCTGACCTCGGCGCCGAACGACTGGAGTTCCGGGGTGCGCATCCTGTTTTCGATGGTGGAGGCCATGACGATCTTCCTTAGGGGGGAGCAATCGAGGTGCTAGTAAAAGCAACCCGATTGAGAGTGTTCTTGAAGTCGCCTGTCATCGTACGAGTTTCTGTGGCCTCATGGTGTTCGTTCGATAACAGAGAGTGATTTAGGGCGGGATCTGCCGATTCGTGGTGTGGGCCGTCCGAGGTCGCCGACGTTCGCGCTCGAAGGGCGTACACCGATGGAGCCAGCAGCATTCACGCCGGAGTCACCGGCTCTCGTGCTCGCGCCGACCGATCAGGCGCCGGGCCAGGCACGCCGCTTCCTCGTGGAGCGGTTCGAAGAACTGGGGATCGCGGAGACCTACGTGGGACGTGTCGTGGTTACCGAGCTGGTGACCAACAGCTACAAGCACGTCGGGTTCGGGCACATCGTCGTTCGCGTCCTGCCGGACGTGCGGGACGGGCTCGTGCGGATCGAGGTCTGGGACCAGGGCGCGGGCACGCCCGAAGTCCGTCCGGAGAACTACGAGGCGACAAGCGGGCGAGGGCTGCTGATGCTGGCGCAGCTCGTGCAGGACTGGGGCGTCCGGCCGCTCGTCGAGGAGGGGAAGGTCATATGGGCGGCCTACGCGCCTTGAGGCCGTGCGTCCTGCGGCGGCGCACCGGGCGTCGCGCCGCCGCGACGCATCATCTCGATCTGCTCGCCGTCGCCGTCCTCGCGAAGGGCTACCGGTTCGTGAAGCTCTACCGCGCCGAGGAACTGCCGGCCCGGCCGCTGCTGCTGTGGGTGTTCGCGTTCGGGCGCGGGCACCGGCACGTGCGGGTGGCGGTCGGTGTCCACGCCACGTCCGGCGGGGCGTGGGGCTACTTCGAGGACGTGGGCGGTGGGCGTCGCTTCCTCGCGCGCTGCGGTGACGCGGAAGCGGCGGCCGCGCGGGTCGACGCCGTCCTGAAACACCGCATGTTCCCGTCCACCTGGTGATCGGAGGTCTCGGCCTGAATTGCCGCTTTCGGGGCCGGGTTTTCCCCGGGTTTCGTGACCGGTTGTGGGCAAGGGGACGGATCGGCGGCCGGGCATGCCTAGCGTTTCGCCATGGTCGTGTCTTCCCAGGAGTGGGCGTTGGTGGACGTGGAGACGTCCGGGTTCCGGGCCGTCCAGCACAGGGTGCTCTCCATTGCCGTGGCGACGGTCGGAAAGGACGGGAGGCCGGGGGAGGAGTTCTCGACGCTGCTCGATCCCGGATGCGATCCGGGGCCGGTGCACATTCATGGGCTGACGGCCGATCGGCTGAAGGGGTCGCCGAAGTTCGGTGACGTCGCCGAGCGGGTCGCGGAAATGCTCAAAGGGCGGGTTCTCGTGGCGCACAACGCGCCGTTCGACTACGGATTCCTCGCTCAGGAGTTCCTGCGGGCGGGCAAGAGCCTTCCGGTCGAGTCGAGGTTGTGCACGCTCGCCCTCAACCGGCGCCTGGCTCCGGCGACGTCCGATCTGAAGCTCGCCACCCTGGCCGCGCATTACGGCGTGCGGATGGGGCGGGCGCACGATGCGAGGGAGGACGTCCGGGCGCTCGCCGGGGTGCTGCGGGGGTCGCTCGACGAGGCGGCGCGGCTGGGGGTCCGGCTGCCGCTGGTGACGTGTCCGCCCAAGCAGAACGGGGTCTTCCGGCCGTCCGCGCCGAAGGTCCGCTGCTCCTTCAGGTGCCCGGGGCGTCTCGAAGGAGGGGCGCCGCTCGTCCAGGGCATGAAAATCGCCATCACCGGCGAGACGGATGTTCCGCGCGAGGAACTCGTCGCGCGGGCGGTGGCCGCCGGGTTGAACGTCATGACGTCGGTCAGCCGTTTCACCAGCGTGCTCGTGACCAATGACGGTTCTTCCGCGACGGCCAAGGCCCGCAAGGCGCGGGAGAACGGTGTGCCCGTCATCGACGAGCGCACCTTCCTGCGGCTGCTCGACGACGTGCGGCCGGGGGCACCGCACGGTGAAACGCAGTCCGTGGTCAGGGCGCCGGTTCCGAAGGCCGAGGCCGCGCGGCCGCTGGACGGGCGGCGGGTGCTCGTGCTCGGCGGCACCCACCCGAAGGCGTCCCAGGCGCGGGGACGGGTCGTGGAACTGGGAGGGGCGGCGGCGATCAACCTTTCGGCGAGCGTCACCGACGTGGTGGCCCTCGACGGGGGCGACCGCCGCATGGAACGGGTGGCCGAGCTGGAGCTCCCGGTGCACGAGGAGGGCTGGCTGGAGGCGCCCGAGCGCGGGCCGGTGCGGGCAGGGCCGCGGGTCCTGCCGCGCGGCGGGGCCGTCGACCTGCCTCGCGGCGGGCGGTGGACGGTCGAGGCGTCCTGGGTGCGGCACGCGTCCTGCGAAGTGGACGTGGTGGCGTTCGCGCTGGACGAGGACGGCCAGGTGTCCGGCGACGAGGACTTCGTCTTCTACAACGCGGCGGAGACGCCGGACGGGGCGGTGCGGCTGGTGGCGGACGGCCCGGCCGAGCAGCAGGTCGTCGTGGACCTCGCGGCGCTGCCGGAGGCCGTGCGGACGGTCACCGTCGCGGCCGCGATCGACGGCGACGCGACGTTCGGCGACCTCGGCGCCGTCGAACTGGTGGTGGGCCCGGACGACGCGGAGAGCGCGTTCGTCCAGGCGACGCTCGACGCGGGGACGAGCGAGCGGACGATGCTGCTCGCGGAGCTCTACCGGCGCGGCGACGTCTGGCGGCTGCGGGTGGTCGGCCAGGGGCACGAGTTCGGGCTCGCGGAGCTGGCGCGCGGATTCGGCGTCGCCGTCGACGAGTGATCCCTGCTCAGGGCAAGGTTCACGGGACGGAGGGTGAGGGTTTCGTGGACGTTTCGGGCATGTCGGGTTCGAACGGGTAGACCTGGCTTCGTGCAGGTGAGTTATGCGAGCGAGGCGACGCCGGGGCGGCCGAACGAGGACTTCGTCGCGGCGGGGCCCGGGTGGGTCGTGCTGCTGGACGGGGCGACGGCGCCGCCGGGGGTGGACAGCGGCTGCGTGCACGACCCGGCGTGGCTGGTGCGGCGGCTCGGCGGGCAGATCGCGGCGCGGATGGCGCTGGAGGACGGCAAGCCGCTGCCGGACCTGGTCGCCGAGGCGATCAAGGTGACCGGGGAGGCGCACACCGGCACGTGCGACCTGGCGAACCCGGACAGCCCGTCCGCGACGGTGTCGCTGCTGCGGCGGCGCGGCGGCGCGGTGGAGTGGTTCGTGCTGGCGGACTCGCCGATCGTGCTGGACGTGGGGGAGGTCCGGGTGGTCCGGGACGACCGCGTCGACCGGCTGCCGAGCTACACCCTGGACGCGGTCCGGAAGGCGCGCAACAGCCCGGGCGGGTTCTGGGTGGCGAGCACGAAGCCGGAGGCGGCGTACGAGGGGCTGACCGGCGAGGTGCCCGCCGCGGGGCTGCGGCGGGCGGCGGTGCTGAGCGACGGCGCGTCCCGGCTGGTGGAGCGGTTCGGCCTGCTGGACTGGGACGGCCTGCTGCGCGTGCTGGACGACGAGGGCCCGCGCGAACTGGTCCGGCGGACCCGGGCCGCGGAGGAGGCGGAGGAGGCGGTCGCGCGGGGCAAACGCCACGACGACGCGACCGCCGTCCTCGTCCGCTTCTAGGCCGCGATCAGCGGGTCAGCGGCCCGCCGGGTCAAGCGGCCCGCCGGGTCAGCGGCCCGGCTGGTCAGCGGCCCGCCGGGTCAGCGGGTCGCCGGGGCGATGTGCGACCACCAGCCCGCGAGGTCGTCCGGCAGGTGCATGCCGTCGACGCGCAGGGTCGCGGGCATGCGCGGGAACCGGCGTCCCGCCGGGAAGGTGCGCTCGTAGGACGGCGGGTCCAGGACGACGACGCGGGTGCCGTTGACGGCCGGGATGTCGGCGGGCACGCCCTCGTTGTAGATCCACTCGCCGTGGGCGTCGACGAGGTTCCACGGGCTGGAGGCGATCGGCGGGCCCGGCGGGACGTCCGCGTCCAGGAAGGACGCGACGATCTCGGCCGGCGGCGGGGTGCCGGGCATGCAGCCGGGACGCCCGATGAGGGCGCCGCCGAGCAGCATGTGCAGCTGGAAGTTGTCGCCGATGCCGCCGATGGTGACCGTCCAGCCGTGCCGGGTGGCGCGGTCCAGGACGAGGATCCGCTCGCCGTCCAGCACCCGCAGCAGCGCCTGGACGTGGTCCATGTGCGGCAGGTACTCGGCGGCCTTTCCGGCGGCGAACGCGCGGAAGTCGCGGTCGTCCAGGCCGGTCCGGGTGGCCGGGGACGTCTGCAGGACGGTGCTGGACGCCATCGCGAACTGCGGCAGCGCGAACCACGACATCATCGCGGTCACGGTGCCGTCGCCGAGCACCGGCCGGACGGTGTCGAAGACCTGCTGGGAGGGCTGCTCCTCCTCCATGTCGGGCGGTTTGCCGCCGGTCGCCTCCGTCCAGGCGTTGCCGAACGCGAGGGCCGCCGCGGTCGCCTCGGTGAGCCGGTGGACGACGGCGGGGCCGACCGGGTCGGGGTCGGCGCCGTCCTCGATCCAGGCGCCGGACACGACCGCGAGCCACCCGCCGAGGTTCACCGGCGCCTCGCGGATGCCCTCCGCCATCCGGGGCAGCGCCGCCGCCTTCGCGGCGACGGGCACCGCCTGCGCCTCCCGCATCAGCCGGGGGAGGAGGTCACCGAAGGACCGGTCCTCGACGAGCGCCGCACGGACGATCTCGTCGACGATCTGGTTGAACGCCGCACTCATGAAGATCACCCTGGCACAGCCGGGGCGCCGCGCGAACATTGTGGAATCTGATTCTAGAATGTCGGCATGGAGCCACAGGATTTCGCCGACGTGCTCAAGGCCGTCCGCAGCTTCGTCCGCGACGAGGTCGTCCCCCGCGAGGAGGAGATCGAGGAGACCGACGAGATCCCGGAGCCGCTGCGGCGGACGTCCCGGGACATGGGCCTGTTCGGATACGCCCTGCCCGAGGAGTACGGCGGGCTCGGCCTGTCGCTGAGCGAGGAGGTCCGGCTCGTCTTCGAGCTCGGCTACACCAGCCCCGCGTTCCGCTCCATGTTCGGCACCAGCAACGGCATCGCCGGGCAGGTCCTGGTGCACTCCGGCACCGACGAGCAGAAGGCCGCCTGGCTGCCGCGCCTCGCGTCCGGCGAGATCGTCGGCGCGTTCGCGCTCACCGAGGCCGAGGCCGGCTCCGACCCGAGCACGCTGTCCACGGCCGCCGTCCGCGACGGCGACGACTACGTGATCGACGGCGCCAAGCGGTTCATCACCAACGCCCCCGAGGCCGACGTCTTCATGGTCTTCGCCCGGACCGGCGGCACCGGCTCCCGCGGCATCTCCACCTTCCTCGTCGAGAGCGGCACCCCGGGCCTCAGCGTCGGCCCCGCCGACCAGAAGATGGGCCAGCGCGGCGCCCACACCGCCGAGGTGTTCTTCGACGGCGTCCGCGTCCCCGCGACCGCGATGGTCGGGCCCGAGGGCACCGGCTTCCGCACCGCCATGGCGTCCCTCGCCCACGGGCGCCTCAGCATCGCCGCCCTCTGCGTCGGCCTCGCCCAGCGCATCCTGGACGACACCGTCGAGTACGCGAAGAACCGCAGCCAGGGCGGCAGCGCCATCGGCGAGTACCAGCTCATCCAGGGCCTCATCGCCGACTCCCAGGCCGAGCTGTACGCCGGACGGTCCATGGTGCTGGAGGCCGCCCGCGCCTACGACGCCGGCGAGGACACCAAGCTCGGCCCGTCCTGCGCCAAGTACTTCTGCTCCGAGATGGTCGGACGCGTCGCCGACCGCGGCGTCCAGGTCTTCGGCGGCATGGGCTACATGCGCGGCGTCTCCGTCGAACGGTTCTTCCGCGACGTGCGCCTGTTCCGCATCTACGAGGGCACCAGCCAGATCCAGCAGCTCGTCATCGCCCGGAGCCTGCTGCGCTGACCAGCGGAGACGCCTGCCGGCGGAGTCCCGGGCAATCCAGTTCGCGCGCGGTCCCGAGTCCGTGTATCGTTTTCCCTGCGCGAACGACGCAAGCCCCTTTAGCTCAGTCGGCAGAGCGTCTCCATGGTAAGGAGAAGGTCTACGGTTCGATTCCGTAAAGGGGCTCAACGGCACCACGGCCGCCATCCGGAACGTCGGAGGGCGGCCTTCGTCGTTCCGGGCCGCCGTCCGCCCGCGCGGGGGGAACCTCCGCGCGGGCCGGGACGGGCGGGCGCGGACCGATTCGCTCCGAACGGGGCCCTGTGATACCGTCCCACCGGTTCCAGCAGGGCGTTCGCCAGGTCACCCACATCCACCGGGTACTCTGGGGTTCGGCCCGCGGGGCCGCGGAACACCGATTCCCCGATCACGGTCCGGGAATTCGCGTTTCCGAGGTCAGGTGAGCATCCGGTATCCTTGCTAACCGGTCCACACCGACCAGCGCGGCGGGGTAGCTCAGTCAGGCAGAGCAAGCGGCTCATAATCGCTGTGTCGCCGGTTCAAGTCCGGCCCTCGCTACTACCCATCTCTCTCACCCCCGCGGGGGTGAGCAGGGCTGGGTCGAATCTCCGGCCGCCCTTCCACGGGCGGCCGGGATGCGTAGTCCATGTTCCTAGCTCAGAAAGGCACTCCATCGTGGCTGCCACCGACGTACGGCCGAAGATCACGCTGGCCTGCCAGGAGTGCAAGCACCGCAACTACATCACGCGGAAGAACCGGCGCAACGACCCGGACCGCCTCGAGATCAAGAAGTACTGCCCCAACTGCCGGACCCACCGCCCGCACCGGGAGACCCGCTAACCAGGGTCCGGACGGCACGCGGCCACGCCCGCGCCGTCCGCAGGCAAGGCAGCAGAATCGTCGGCCAGGGCGAACCGGTCATCGCAGGTCCGTTGCACACCTGAACCGGCACGCGAGCGCGTTATCTGACCGGCGAGGCGACGCCGAAGGCGAGCCTCGCCGGGAAGCTCGCGAAGCGAGGTCGCGCTCGCCCGAGCACGGTCAGGGTGCGAGCCGCGAGGCGAGCACCCTGAGCCGGGATCGCAAGAAACACAGCCCGTTTCCCGCGAGTGAGACCCGCGGGGGCGGGCTGAACGTCATTCTGTTACGGTCCGTCGAGACGTTGCAAATGTGCTCGGACGAGGGCGACGCCGCCGCGCGACCCCGCCGGGACCTGGAGGGACGGACTGCATGGCACTCAACCGCGACTTCATCGGGCGAAGCTTCCCACCCACCGACCCGTACGAGGTCTCCCGCGTGAAGATCCGCGAGTTCGCGGACGCCATCGGCGACCACAACCCGATCTACCGCGACCGCGAGGCCGCGAAGGCGGCGGGCCACCCCGACGTCATCGCCCCGCCGACGTTCCCGATCGTGGTGTCGCTCGGCAACGCCGGTCTCGCGGACCCGGACCTCAACCTCAACTACGCGATGGTCGTGCACGGCGAGCAGCGCTTCGAGTACACCCGCCCGATGCGCGCCGGCGACGTCGTGACCTGCACCTCGACGATCACCGAGATCAGGTCGATCGGCAACAACGAGAAGATGGTCATCGAGACGGACGTGAAGACCGTCGAGGGCGAGCTGATCTGCAAGTCCTACAACACGATCGTGGAGCGGGGGGCCTGATGACCGCGAAGGTGAACTACGCAGACGTCGAGGTCGGCACCGAGATCCCCGCGCAGACCTACCCGGTCGACCGCGCGAACCTGGTGATGTACGCGGGCGCGTCCGGCGACTTCAACCCGATCCACTGGCGGGAGAGCTTCGCCAAGGCCGTCGGGCTGCCGGACGTGATCGCGCACGGCATGTTCACGATGGCGCAGGGCGGCCGGTACGTCACCGACTGGGTCGGCGATCCGGGCGCCGTGGTGGACTACGGGGTACGGTTCTCAACGCCGGTCGTGGTGCCCGACGAGGGCGGCGCGACCCTGGAGATCAGCGGCAAGGTGGAGGAGAAGCTCGACGACAACAAGGTCGTCGTGGCGCTCACCGCCCGGTCGAACGACCAGAAGGTCCTCACGCGCGCCAAGGCCGTCGTCCGGCTCGCCTGAGGCGCGCCGGGGCACGCACCGGCCGGGCGTCCGGCCGGTGCGGACGTGCACGTACGGGGAGGGGACAGCACGGTGGCGGTGTTCGCGGAAGAGGTGAACCTGGCCGGGTACACCACGCTGCGGCTGGGCGGTCCGGCGCGGCGCTTCGTCGAGGCGACGTCGGAGGCGGAGCTGGTCGCGGCGGTCCGCAAGGCCGACGACGAGGGCGAGCCGGTGCTGGTGCTCGGCGGCGGCAGCAACCTCGTGGTCGCGGACGCCGGGTTCCCCGGGACCGTGGTGCACGTCGGCGCGCGCGGCGTCGAGCGCACCGCCGGCGAGGGCGACACCGTCCTCGTCCGGGTGCGGGCCGGCGAGGACTGGGACCCGTTCGTCGCGCGCTGCGTGACGGACGGGCTGGCCGGCGTCGAGTGCCTGTCCGGAATCCCTGGACGGGTCGGGGCGACCCCGATCCAGAACGTCGGCGCGTACGGGCAGGACGTCAGCGAGACGATCGTGGAAGTCCGCGCGTATGACCGTCAGGCGCGCGCGTGCGTCACCCTCGACCGCGACGCGTGCCGCTTCACCTACAGGCACAGCGTGTTCAAGGGCAACGACCGGTACGTGGTGCTGGACGTGACGTACGCGCTCCGCGAGACGGAGGAGTCGCAGCCGATCGCGTACGCGGAGCTGGCGAGGCGCCTCGGTGTGAAGCCCGGCGAGCGGGTGTCGCTGAAGGAGGCGCGCGACGCCGTCCTGGAACTGCGGCGCGGCAAGGGCATGGTCCTGGACGCCGCCGACCCCGACTCGCGCAGCGCCGGCTCGTTCTTCACCAACCCGATCCTCACCGCGGAGCAGCTCGCCGTGCTGGAGCGCCGCGTCGCCGAGCGGCTCGGCCCGGACGCGGCGTTCCCGCGCTACCCGGAGCCGGACGGGCGGACCAAGACGTCCGCCGCCTGGCTGATCGACAAGGCGGGGTTCGCGAAGGGCCACGCGCGCGGCCCGGTGCGGATCTCCACCAAGCACACGCTCGCGCTGACGAACCCCGGCGGCGCGTCCACCGAGGATCTGCTGGAGCTGGCCCGGGAGGTCCGCGCGGGCGTCCGCGACGCGTTCGGCGTGGAGCTGGTGAACGAGCCCGTCATGGTCGGCGTCACCCTCTGAACGGACGTCCCAGCACGCCCAGGACCTCCCCGAGCACCGCACTCGCGGCCCTGCGCCGCGCGGGGCTGGACGACCAGACGGCGGGCAGCGCGATGCCGAGGTACACCAGCAGCGCCAGCAGCGCCGCCCCCGCGGCGATCACGATGGCCAGATGCGGAACCGCGGCGAGCGCGGCCAGTGCGGCTACGGCCCTGGCCCGGCCGGCCGTCGGCGACTTAGGCTTCATGCCACGATCCTGAAACGAGCGCGCCCCGTCCGGCTCCCGCTCCGGAGCACTCCGGAGAACTGCGGATCATCGCAGGTCAGGTGGCATGCGGAGGCCCCTCGTTCCGGAGCGCACCGGATTCGACGGACGCCGGAGGGGGTTCGGCGGTGGGGCCGTCCAGGGGAACCGCGCCGGAGCCCTTGGCCCGCTTCTGCGCGAGGCTGCGGCGGCTGCAAGAAGCGGCCAAGCTCAAACAGGTCGCCTTGGCGCGCGCGGTGAACGTGAGCCCGCAGGCGATGTCGGACCTCCTCAACGGCAACATCAAGGAGCTTCCGCCGTGGGAGCGGGTGCAGGCGATCGTGGACGCCTGCCTGAAGGCGGGGGCGGGGCGGGTGCTCCCGCCCGACCTGGCCGACCGTGACGGCTGGCGGCTGCGCTATACCGACCTGGAACAGGACCTGGAAGCGCCTGCCCGCGTTCCAGAACCGCAGGACGACGACCGTGGCGCCGCGATCGAAGCGGTACTGCGGAACGGCTTCCTGCTGGCGTCCGGCGAGCGCGTTCCCCGCGTCGACGAGGCCGACCCGGAGGTCCTCGGGGTGCACCCCGCCATCCAGGTGTCTCGGCGGACGTCCGGCGAGCTGCCCCCGTACGTCCCGAGAGACCTCGACCCGGAGCTGGACGGGCTGCTGCGCCGGGGTGGGCTGATCGTGATCTCCGGCCGGTCCGGAGCGGGGAAGACCAGGACGGCCTTCGAGGCGGTGCGCCGGGCGTTCCCCGGGCACGACCTCCTGGTGCCCCGCAACGCGACCGCGCTCCGCGCGCTCGCCGACTCCGGAGCGGCACTGCGGGACACGGTCATCTGGCTCGACGACCTGGACGGCTTCCTCGGCGCCGGGGAGGTCGACCAGCAACCGGACCAGCAACTGGTCTCCAGGCTGTGCCCCGGCGGACGCTCCGACGTGGTGATCGTCGCGACCGTGCGCTCGCAGGCCCTGCTGGACCTGACCACCGCGTCGTCACCGTCCGGGAACACGCTCGCCCGCAGCGTCCGCGCGCTGCTGGCGCCGGCGGCCGTCCTGACGCTGGACGCGGGCCTCAGCGACGCCGAACGCGAGGGCGCCGAGCCGTTCCGGCATGACGCCCGCATCGCCGAAGCCCTCGACCACGCCGGTGAGAGCGGGTTCGGCGAGTACCTGTGCGCCGGGCCGGCGATCCTGCACCGGTGGCGCCTCGGGCGGGCCGCCGAGGGCGGTGCGGCCCTCGTGGGCGCCGCGCTGACGTCGGCGGCGGTGCACTGCCGCCGCGCGGGCTGCCACGCGCCGCTTCCCCTCGCGGTCCTGGAGCGGCTGTACAAGGACCACCTCGATCCCCGCGACGCCCAGCGCCCCGGCCTGGCGAGCGTCGCGGACGGCCTCGCCTGGGCGACCGAGAGCGTCCGCGGTGCGAGCTCCTGCCTGGTCGGCCACGAGGGCGGCCGCTACAAGGCGTTCGACTACCTGGCCGACTCCCGCGACCGGGCCGACGACCTCGGACCGGTCCCGGACGCCGTCTGGACCGCCCTGCTGGACGGGTTCGACCCGCGGGAACTGAACCTCGTCGCCCTGGCCGCGCGCAGGGCGGGCCGGGAGGACGTCTTCCGGCGGATGCAGGCGCGCTGGGCCGAGTCCGTGGACGACCCGGCGGTGTGGGCGCTGACCGGCTCGTTCTTCCTCTTCGACGGCCCCGGCGACCGGTTCCCCGAGCGCGCGGCCGACGCCGAGCCCTGGCTCGTCCGCGCCGCCGGCGCCGGCCGTCCCGACGCCGCGCGGAACCTGTGGATCATGTTCGACCTGCTGGAGGACGCGGCGGCGGCGGAACGCTGGGCCCGGCGGGGGGCCGAGCTCGGGGACGGCGAGTCCATGGCCCGCCTCGGCGAGTTCCACGAGGAGAGGGGCGACCTCGACGAAGCCGAACGGTGGTACCGGAAGGCGGCGGACAGCGGGCCGATAGAAGCGAGGCGGACGCTGCTCGCCCCCACCCTCCGCTTCGAGCTCGGACCGTACGAGACGAAACTCTCGTGGATCACGGGCGACTATGTCGAGGAGCGCTGCGGCCCGTTGAACGCCATCGGCCACCTCGGCCTTCTGCGCGCGGCACGGGGCGACCTCGCCGAGGCCGAGGAGCTCCTGCGGCGGGCCGCCGCCCATGGCCAGATGGATGATCTGCTCGCGCTGGCCGTCTTCCTCATGGGCCGCGGCAAGGCTCTGGATCTGCGGGGGTGGTGCCGGGACGCCGCGCGCGCCGGCCGGTTCGACGCGATCACGCAGCTCGTGACGCAGCTGGCCGAAACCGGCGACACGATCATGGAGCAACGCCTGCGCGCCTTCGCCGTGGACGCGTGGCGGACCGAGGGCGGCGCGTTCCTCGCCCGGCTGGACGACCGCGGGGACGAAGGCCCGGAGCCGTACCTGGACGGCGCGGGCCAGGTGATCCTGCTGTCCCTGGACGCCGCGGCGACGGCGGGCGTCACGGACCTGTGCGTCCGCGTGATGGGCGTGCTCGCGCTGGCGTCCGGTGAGGGCGTTCCCCGCGAACTCCTCCACCTCGCCGGATCGAAGGGCGTGTTCTCCGCTGACGCCGTCCCTCCGCGAGCGGTCGACGACGCGATCCGGCGGTTGGCGGACGCCGCCCTGCTGGACTGCGACCACGGCGCTCCCGTCGTGACCGCGCATCCGGTGGTCAGGCGGGCCGTCCGGGAGTGGCTCGCGCGCGAGGACGGAATGACCGTCCTCGGGGGAGCGGCCTGCGACATGCTGCGGGCCGCCGCCGCGACCCTGCCCGAACCTCGGTTCCGGGGGCCGCAGGCCGCGGCCATCGCCCGGCACGCGTTCGCACTCGACGAGCACCTGACGCCTCACCTCGGCGATGAGGACCGGAGCCTCGCCGAAAGCATGCTCGGCCTGCGGGCCTGGGCGTTGCGGTGCCTGCTGGAGAACGGTGAGGCCGTGCGGGCGCTCGAACCGGGCGAGCGGCTCGTCGCCGACGGCGAACGGCTGCTGGGCGCGGCGCACCCGGACATGCTGCGCGCCCGCAACGACCTCGCCGCGGCGTACGTGGAGGCGGACCGGACGGACGAGGCGATCCCGCTGATGGAGCGCGCGCTCGCGGACGTCGAACGGACGCTGGGGGAGACGCACCCGGAGACGCTGACCGTCCGCAACAACCTCGCGGCCGCCTACCTGCGCGCCGAGCGCAAGGAGCAAGCGGTCGCGCTCTTTGAGCAGGCCCTCGCCGAACGCACCGCCGCGCTCGACCGCGCGCACCCCGAGACCTTCACCGCTTGCGCGAACCTCGCCGCCGCCTACGCACAGGCGGGCCGGAGCGCTGACGCGATCGCGCTCCTTCAACGGAACCTCCCCGAGAGCACGCGCGCGCTCGGCGAAACGCACCCCGTCACGCTGCACCTGCGCGCCACCCTGGCCACGGGGTACGAGGAGGCGGGCAGGGCGACCGAGGCGATCACCGTCCTGGAAGGGACTCTCACCGACCTCGAAGAGGCACTGGGAGCGACGCACCCGAAAACGCTGGCGGCGCGCAACCACCTCGCGGCCCTCTACCGCGACGCCGGGCGGCTCGACGAGGCGCTGCCGCTGTACGAGCGGGTCCTCGGCGAGGCGGAGCGGGTCCTCGGGCCCGATCACCGGACCACCGCCCGCGTCCGCGAAGGCTTCGCCGAGGCCCGGCGGAAGGCCGAGGAGCAGGGCGGAAGGCCGGGGAGCAGGGCGGAAGGCCGGGGAGCAGGGCGGAAGGCCGTGAGCCCTCGCTTTGACGTCGTCGGCGGGGCGGTTGATAGCCTGCGAGGCGTCGAGGGGGAGTAGTCCCAATCGCGTGATCGACATGCTGGCGCCGCAGGTGGCGCCCGGTCGCGCGGGCCTCCGCAGGAGGCGGACGAGACCTTCGGCCCGGCAGCCATGCCGGGCCGAGGTCGTGCGCCCGAAACGGCTCCCCCGCCCTCCGCCCGGCATCCGAGCGAGAGGGACCCGGTGGTCACCGCATTCATCGTCAGCCTGGCCGTGATCTTCGTCGCGGAGCTCGGCGACAAGAGCCAGCTCATGGCCATGACGTTCGCGACGCGCTTCCGCGCGATGCCCGTGCTGATCGGCATCACCGCCGCGACCGCGCTGGTGCACCTGGCGAGCGTGGTGGTCGGCGCGGTGCTCGGCGCCGCGCTGCCGACCCGTCCCATCTCGATCCTCGCGGGGCTGGCGTTCCTCGGCTTCGCGCTGTGGACGCTGCGCGGCGACGAGCTGGACGACGAGGAGCGCGACAGGGCCCGCAAGGCGAGCGGCTCGGCGATCCTGGCCGTCGGCACCGCGTTCTTCCTCGCCGAGCTGGGCGACAAGACGATGCTGGCGACGATCACCCTCGCCGCCGACCACGGCGGCCTGCTCGGGCTGACCGGCATCTGGCTCGGCTCGACGGTCGGGATGGTCGTGGCGGACGCGCTGGCCATCGTGGTCGGGCAGATGCTGGGCAGGCGGCTGCCCGAGCGGGTCATCAAATACGGCGCTGCGGCCGGGTTCGCGGTCTTCGGCGTGCTGCTGCTGGTCGAGGGCATCGCCGGCTGAGCCCGCGTCCCCAGGGGGACCCGCGACACTCTCCCGCGACATTCTCTCGGGGCACCCCTTGACGAAGTTAGTGATTGGACACTAACTTTCTCTCCATGAGCCCGAGGATGAGCGCCGGCGAGCGCCGCGAGATGGCGATCAAGGCCGCGATGGCCGAGTTCGCGCGCGGCGGCTACGAGGGCACGTCCACCGCCTCCATCGCCGAGCGCGTCGGCGTCTCGCAGCCGTACATGTTCCGGCTGTTCCCGACCAAGCGCGCCCTGTTCCTGGCCGCGGCCGACCGCTGCTTCGCCGACCTGGAGGAACTGCTCCGGGAGGCGGCCGGCGGCCGCCGCGGCAAGGACGCGACCGCCGCGATGGCCGACGCCTACCGGGGCCTCCTCAAGGAGGACCCGCACCTCCTGCGCTTCCAGCTGCAGCTCTACGCCGCCGCTGTGGAGGACGAGGAGATCAGCCGGATCGGGCACGCCCGGTGGGCGCGCCTGTGGCGGCTGGTCGCCGACGTGTCCGGCACGGAGCCGGAGGTGGTCACCCGTTTCATGTCCATCGGGATGCTGATCAACGTGCTCACCGCGTTCAAGGTCCCGTACGTCCCCGGCGAGCACCTGCTCCCCGAGTCGCTGCGCGACTGGGCGGAGAGCCTGCGCGGAGCCGATCTCGATGCGACGGCCACGGTCCCGGAGGAGGAGTCGTAGGAGGGACGGCATCGGCGACCCGCCGTCCCCATCCCCTTTTCTTGCCCACTGAAGTTAGTGAGTGATAACTAATGAACCGGCCGCACCCCCTCCGCACCTTCATCGTCACCGGCATCGCGCTGTTCATGGTGGCGCTCGACAACCTCATCGTCACCAACGCCCTCCCCGACATCCGCACCGACCTCGGCACCGGCCTCGAAGGCCTCGAATGGACGGTCAACGCCTACACGCTCACGTTCGCCGTCCTGCTGCTGCCCGCCGCCGCGATCGCCGACCGGTGGGGACGCCGCCGGATGTTCATCGCCGGCCTCGCCGTCTTCACCGCCGCGTCCGCCGCCGCCGCGCTCGCCCCCAACATCGGCACGCTCATCGCGGCGCGCGCCGTCCAGGGCGCCGGCGGCGCGATCGTCCTGCCGCTCACCCTCACCCTGCTCGCCGCCGCCGTGCCGCCCGCCCGGCGCGGCGTCGCACTCGCCGCCTGGAGCATGATGAGCGGCCTCGGCGTCGCGCTCGGCCCCGTCCTCGGCGGCGCCGTCACCCAGGCCGCCACCTGGCAGTGGATCTTCTGGATCAACGTCCCCGTCGGCGCCGTGCTGCTCGCCCTCGCCCCCGGGTTCCTCACCGAGAGCCGCGGCGCCGCCAAGCGCCTCGACCTCGCCGGCACCGTGCTCATCGCGGGCGGCGTCCTCGGCCTCGTCCTCGGCCTCGTCCGCGCCAACGAGCACGGCTGGACGAGCGCGCAGGTCCTCGGCTCCCTGATCGGCGGGGGCGTGCTGGTGGCCGCCTTCATCGTCCGCGAACTGCGCACCGCCGAGCCGGTCCTGCCGATGCGGATGTTCCGCAGCCGCGGGTTCAGCCTCGTCAACGTCCTCTCGCTGATCATGTCGTTCGCCATGTTCGGCGCCACGTTCCTGCTCATCCAGTTCATGCAGGGCGTCCTGCGGATGAGCCCGCTCGACGCCGGCGTCCGCTCCCTGCCGTGGACCGGCATGCCGCTGCTCGTCGCCCCGCTGACCGCGCCGCTCATCGCCCGCATCGGCGTCCGCAACGTGCTGGCCCTCGCACTGGCGTTCCAGACCGCCGGCCTCGGCTGGCTCGCCGCCGTCCTGTCGCCGACCGCCTCCTACGGCGAGATGGTCCCCGCGTTCGTCCTCGCCGGCATCGGGATGGGGCTGTTCTTCCCGCCCATCGCCCGCGCCGTCCTCGGCTTCGCCCCGCCCGAACTGGCCGGCGTCGCGTCCGGCGTGAGCAACTCGCTGCGCCAGTTCGGCACCGTCCTCGGCATCGCGGTCCTCGGCGCCGTCTTCGCCGCCCGGGGCGACTTCACCACCCCGCAGGCGTTCACCGACGGCCTCCAGCCCGCCCTCTGGCTCGCCGTCGCCGCCCTCGCCGCCGGAACCGCCGCCGCGCTCCTCGTCCCCGCACTCCCCGCCCACGCCGAGCAGGTCCCGGTCAAGGCCCCCGAGCCCGCCGAGACGCCCGCCTGAACCCCCGCCGGCGCGCGGCGTGCCGTCCACCCCGGTGGACGGCACGCCGCGCCCCATTTCCCGGAAACCTCACCCCGCGCCCCCGGCCACGCGCCGACCCGAACCGTCGCGATCGCGAGCGAAGCCAAGTTCGAGCTTGCGAGAACTTGATCGCGCAGCGAGGCCCCCAGGGCCGAGCCGGAGCGATGCAGCGATCGCACGCATTGCCCGCCGAAGGAAGGCCCTCTAGGGCCTGACGCCAAGGGCAATGCCATTAACACAACCAGGCGTCGATACCGGCCAGGAGGTGCTTGCGGACGTCGTCGGGCGCGGCCGACGCGCGCACCGACTGCCGCGCCAGCTCCGCCAGCTCGGCGTCGGAGAAGCCGTGCACGTCGCGGACGATGTCGTACTGGCGGGCCAGCCGCGACCCGAACAGCAGCGGGTCGTCGGCGCCCAGCGCGATCGACGCGCCCGCCTCGAACAGCCGCCGCACCGGGACGTCCTCCGGCGTCGCCGCCACCCCCAGGCTCACGTTCGACGCCGGGCACACCTCCAGCGTCACGCCCCGGTCCACGATCCGCTCCAGCAGCCGCGGATCCTCCACCGCCCGCACGCCGTGCCCGATCCGGTCGGCGTCCAGCGTCTCCAGGCACTCCCGGACGCTCGCCGGGCCGAGCAGCTCCCCGCCGTGCGGATCCGACAGCAGCCCGCCCCGCTTGGCGATCCGGAACGCCCCCTCGAAGTCGTAGGCCCGGCCGCGCCGCTCGTCGTTCGACAGCCCGAACCCCACCACGCCCTGCCCGGTGTACCGGACGGCCAGCCGCGCGAGCGTCTTCGCGTCGAGGGGGTGCCGGGTCCGGTTCGCCGCGATCACCACGCCGATCCCGATGCCCGCCGCCTCGCCCGCCTCCCGCGCCGCGTCCAGCACCAGCTCGACGGTCGGCGTCAGCCCCCCGAACTTCGCCGCGTACCCGCTCGGGTCCACCTGGATCTCCAGCCAGCCCGACCCCTCCGCCGCCTCGTCCTCCGCCGTCTCCCGCAGCAGCCGCCGCAGGTCGTCGGGCGTCCGCAGGACGGAACGGGCGATGTCGTACAGCCGCTGGAACCGGAACCAGCCGCGCTCGTCGGTCGCGTGCAGCTTCGGCGGCCAGTCCTCCACCAGGGCGTCCGGCAGGTGGACGCCGTGCTCGGCGGCCAGCTCCACCAGCGTCGAATGCCGCATCGACCCGGTGAAGTGCAGATGCAGGTGCGCCTTGGGGAGCAGGGCCACGTCCGGACGGGCGGAGCCGGGCCGCGCGGCGGCGGGCTCGATGCGGGACGGCTCCGGGTCCTCTCGCGGGGAACGGTCCTGCGGCGGGCGGGGTGACACGGTACGGGCCTCCATGGACCAATGTTGCCGGATCGGTCGACCCGCTGAACCCCCGCCCCACCAGGATCACCACACCGGACTACCCCGCATGGCACCCGGCGGCCATCCGCGCCCGTGGACATCACCGAAAAAAACTTGGGAACCCCGTGCAACCCCGTTCCGTGGTCGCGCGTATACGAGGGGCGCAAGAGGAGAACACCGGACGGGCAGAGAGGGACTCAGACGATGATCACGCTGAAGGCCGCACTGATCACTGCGGGCGCCATCGGAACCGTGGCCGTGGGCGGCGGCGCCACGTGGGCCATGACCGGCTCCCACCAGAACGCGGGCCTCCAGTCCGGCGACTCGAAGCTGCCGGCCGCGCACCGCGTCGTCGACGCCGCGCCGAAGACCGCGCCGACCTGCCTGCCCGCGCTCCCGAAGACGGGCAAGCTGCCGAAGACCGGCAAGCTCCCCACCGACGGCAAGCTCCCCACGGACGGCAAGCTCCCCACGGACGGCAAGCTGCCGAAGACGGGCGAGGTGCCCGCGGGCAAGGTGCCGGCGAGCAAGCTGCCCGGGACGGAGCAGCTGCGCAAGGAGACCGAGGCCCTCAAGAAGAAGGCCGAGGCCGGCAAGCCCACGGTCAACGTCCCGAACCCGGGCGTCCCCGGCGTCGTCGCCCCCGGCACCCAGCCGACCGCGCTCCCGTCGGGCCGGCCGAACCTGCCGACCTGCGCGCCGTCCGCCAAGCCGCTGCGCAAGGCCGGCGCCCCGGCCCCCAAGCCGTCCGCGAGCATCCCGGGCAAGCCCGCGCTGCCCGCCGCGCCCGCCCTCGACTGCCGCACCCTCGCCCCCGCGGTGAAGGTCGGCGGGACCGTCGAGCGGACCGTCATGCTCGCCAAGGGCCTCAAGTACGTCTCCGCCACCCCCGGCACCGCCGACCTCAAGAAGCTCAACATCTGCGCCGTCACGCAGAAGTGGACCGGCAAGGCCGGCCAGTGGCTGACCGTCGAAAGCCTGAAGACCCCCGCCGGGATGACGCAGAATCAGCTGCGGCAGGCTCTGAAGCTCCCCGAGGGCGGCACCCCGCTCACCATCGACGGCGTCGCCGCCTACCAGGGGCCGCGCGGCGGCGGGGTCCTGGTGTTCGACCCCAGCGGCTACTCGCTGTTCGTGAACGGCAACCCCGTCCTCGCGGGCGGGCCGAAGGACATCGCCACCGCGCTGCGGCAGGCGCACCAGTAGGAAGAAGGACCCGGGCGGACGGCCAGGCGCGGGGCCGTCCGCCCAGGACGCGGGATTCCCTCCACCCGGACGGAGAACAGTGGGGCGTCGAGACGACGAGTCGTTCGTTGAGTTCGTGGCGGAACGCGGCGATGCCCTGCTGCGCACCGCCTCGCTGATGTGCGGTGCCCGGCAGGACGCCGAGGACATCCTGCAGACCGCGCTGGAGAAGGCGTACCGGCACTGGGGACGGCTGGACGCCGACACAGACCCCGAGCCCTACGTCCGCCGGATCCTGGTCAACCTGGTGATCAGCCGGTCCCGGCGGTGGAAGGTGCTGCGGGAGATCCACATGGCGAGGCCGCCCGAGACGCCGACGCTCTCGGGCACCCACGCCGTCGAGCTGAGGGGGACGCTCATGGACGAACTGCGCAGGCTCGGCGCCCGCCAGCGGGCCGTGCTCGTGCTGCGCTTCTGGGAGGACCTCTCGGAGGCGGAGACCGCGCGGGTGCTCGGCTGCTCCGTCGGCACCGTGAAGAGCCAGGCATCCCGGGGGCTCGCCAGACTCCGGGAGCGACTCGGCGCGAACCTGGCGCCACTGGGGAGCTGAACGATGGACCTGGAGAGCGAACTCCGCGCGGCCATGGCCGAGCAGGTGGCGGGGACGGCCGCGCCGCCCTCGCTCGTGGCCGACGTGCGCCGCCGCCACCGGCGCCGCACGAACCGGATCCGCGCCACCGTCGGCGTCGCCGCCGCGTCCGTCGCCGCGCTCGCCCTGGTGCCCACCTACCAGTCGTTCCGGGCCACACCTGCCGGGGACTCCGCGACCGCCCGCCCCACGGGCGGACCCGCGGTCCTCGAGCAGCCGGAACGGCCGCCCGCCTCGGGCCTCCCAGCGTCCCCGTCGCCAGAGGGGAGGCCCGAGGCGGGATCAACGCCGAAGCCGTCCGAGCACCCGCGGTCCGGCGACGGCGGCGGCGGGGGAGGCGAGCGGCCCGGCGCGCCCGGCCCCGCCGTGAAGCTCCCGAAGTGGGTCACCTACCTGCCGGGCGGCCTCGCCGCCACCGCCCCCTGCACGGGCACCGGCGACGCCAAGCGCCGCACCACCACCTGCAAATGGGGCGGGACGGACGGCTGGGTGCAGATCGCCCTCATCAAGGGAAGCGGCGTCGGCCTCACCGACCTCGCCCCCGTCGGCGGCGTCCCGACCCGCACCACCGTCCGCGGCATGCCCGCGCTCACCGGCGACCGCCCCGGCTCCGGACGCCAGATCTCCTGGATCGCCAAGCCCGGCACCGGCGTCACCGTCACCGCCGGCGGCGCCGCGAAGGACCAGCTCATGCGCATCGCGGAAGGCGTCCGCCCCTAGACCACGCTCCGGCGGGGACGTCCTCGAATGGCGGAGAGGGGCCGCCAGGACCGTTCCCCGCCGGAGCGTTCCTGTGTTTTTGCATTGCCCTTGGCGGTCGGGCCCTGGGGGCCCTCCCTTCGGCGGGCAATGCGTGCGATCGCTGCATCGCTCCGACTCGCCCTGGGGGCTCGCTGCGCGATCGGATTCTCGCTTCGCTCGAATCCGGCTTCGCTCGCGATCGCGACGGGTCGGGCCGGCGCGTGGCTGGGGCGCGGGCTGAGGTCGCTGTACAAAAGGACCGGCCCCGGGCGCTTTCGTTCGCGTCCGGGGCCGGTGTGGTCTCGCTCGGGTCAGCTCGCCTCGTTGAGGAGCTTCGCGACCCGGGAGACGCCCTCGACGAGGTCGTCGTCGCCCAGGGCGTAGGAGAGGCGGAAGTAGCCGGGGGTGCCGAACGCCTCGCCGGGCACCAGCGCGACCTCGGCCTCCTCCAGGATCAGCGACGCCAGCTCCACCGACGTCTCCGGGCGCTTGCCGCGGATCTCCTTGCCCAGCAGCGCCTTCACCGACGGGTACGCGTAGAACGCGCCCTCCGGCTCCGGGCACACCACGCCGGGGATCTCGTTCAGCATCCGCACGATCGTCTGGCGGCGCCGGTCGAACGCCTTGCGCATCTCCGCGACCGCCGACAGGTCGCCGGTCACCGCGGCGAGCGCGGCGGCCTGCGAGACGTTCGCCACGTTCGACGTCGCGTGCGACTGCATGTTCGCGGCGGCCTTCACCACGTCCGCCGGGCCGATCAGCCAGCCCACCCGCCAGCCGGTCATCGCGTACGTCTTCGCGACCCCGTTCAGCACCAGGGTGCGGTCGGCCAGCTCCGGCACCACGACGGGCATCGAGTGGAACTCGGCGTCCCCGTACACCAGGTGCTCGTAGATCTCGTCCGTGATCACCCAGAGGCCGTGCTCGTCGGCCCACCGGCCGATCGCCTCGATCTCGTCGCGCGAGTACACCGCGCCCGTCGGGTTGGACGGGGAGACGAACAGCAGCACCTTCGTCCGGTCGGTGCGGGCCGCCTCCAGCTGCTCGACGCTCACCTTGTAGCCGGTGGTCTCGTCGGCGACCACGTCCACCGGCACGCCGCCCGCCAGCTTGATCGACTCGGGGTAGGTCGTCCAGTACGGGGTCGGGACGAGCACCTCGTCGCCCGGGTCCAGCAGCGCCGCGAACGCCTCGTACACCGCCTGCTTGCCGCCGTTGGTCACCAGGACCTGCGACGCGTCCACCTTGTAGCCGGAGTCCCGCTCGGTCTTCTCGGCGATGGCGGCGCGCAGCTCGGGCAGGCCGCCCGCCGGCGTGTACTTGTGGAAGCGGGGCACCCGGCAGGCGGTGACCGCCGCCTCGACGATGTAGTCCGGGGTCGGGAAGTCGGGCTCGCCCGCGCCGAAGCCGATGACCGGGCGACCGGCCGCCTTCAGGGCCTTGGCCTTGGCGTCCACGGCCAGCGTGGCGGACTCGGATATCGCGGCGATGCGCTTGGAGATGCGAGGACGGTCGATGCTCATATCCCTATCGTTACAGAAGCGAGGCCATGACCCGAGCGATATACCGGGCCCGGTGACATGCCCTTCGCGGCGGCCGCGCGGGTTTCCGCGCCGTCCGGTTCGACGCGGAGCCCTCGGCGACGTAGACTCCTCTCCCTAGTGACGCGTCACCGGCATACGACCCTGTCCGCACACGGGCATACCCAAGAGGTCGTAAGCTGGGGCACGGCACCGACCCGGTCCCGCGGCCGGGGTGTTCTCCTTAGCCGGAGAATGAAGGGCAGTGGCTCAATTGGTAGAGCTCCGGTCTCCAAAACCGGCGGTTGGGGGTTCGAGTCCCTCCTGCCCTGCGAGGTGCGGTGCGCGCACCGGTGCCGGCCGCGCCACGGCGCCCGCCGTGGCGTTCCGCGGCGCGGGCCGCGCGACAACCACTGGGTGGTTGGAACACGACCTATGAGGTGAACGGCGGCAATGGCGACTGAGACGCGCGGCGAGGCCGCGGCCAAGGACGAAGGCAAGGGGAAGTCCGCCCCCAGGCGGACCACTCCGGCGCTGTTCGTGCGCCAGGTCATCGCCGAGCTGCGCAAGGTCATCTGGCCGACCCGCCGCGAGCTCGTCACCTACACGACCGTGTCCCTGATGTTCGTGCTCATCATGGTCGCGATCGTGTCCGGCTTCGACTACGGCCTGCAGCAGGGGATCTACAAGATCTTCGGCTGAGGCCGGCCGGCGGAGCGGTCATCGCCGCCCGGCGCCGCACCACCCGGCAAGAAGCACCGCCAATCCCATCACCGCAGACGTCCGGAGAGAGAGTCACCGTGTCCGAGCCCTCACAGCCGCCCTACGACGAGGCCGTTGACGAGGCCCAGTCCGCCGCGGCTGCTGCGGCCGGCCAGGCGGCCGAGCCCGCCGAGGACGCGGCCGAGGCCGCCGTCGCCGCCGGCGAGGCCGTGCCCGCGGACGAGAAGCTCGAGGGCGAGGGCGTCGCGCCCGACGCCGCCGCGGACGCCGCCGACCTCGCCGAGGCCGTCGAGGGCCCGGACGCCGCCGACGCCGCGGACGCGCCCGCCGGCGAGGACGACGCGGAAGGCGAGGACGAGGAGGCCGAGGCCGAGCCGCCCGCCGACCCGTACGCCGACTTCAAGATGCAGCTGCGCCTCCAGCCGGGCGACTGGTACGTCGTGCACTCCTACGCGGGGTACGAGAACCGGGTCAAGACCAACATCGAGACCCGCACCCAGACCCTCAACATGGAGGACTACATCTTCCAGATCGAGGTCCCCCAGCACGAGGTGACCGAGATCAAGGGCGGCAAGCGGCAGAAGGTCAACGAGAAGGTCCTGCCGGGCTACATCCTCGTCCGGATGGAGCTGACCGACGAGTCGTGGGCCGCGGTCCGCAACACGCCGGGCGTGACCGGGTTCGTCGGCCTGCTGAACAAGCCGTCCCCGCTGAGCCTGGACGAGGTCGCGAACCTGCTGGCGCCCGAGCCGGAGGAGGGCGTCGCCAAGGCCAAGGAGCAGGCCAAGGTCGCCGCCACCGTCGACTTCGAGGTCGGCGAGTCGGTCACCGTCATGGACGGCCCGTTCGCCACCCTCCCCGCCACCGTCAACGAGATCAACGCCGAGCAGCAGAAGCTCAAGGTGCTGGTGTCGATCTTCGGCCGGGAGACCCCGGTCGAGCTGAGCTTCAACCAGGTCTCCAAGATCTGACCGCCGCCGCCCGTCCGGCGCGGTCTGATCAGCACGTAGTCTTGACGGGTCGTCCTCGCCTCGGCGAGGGCGACCCGATGCTCGTCCCGATCGTCGGACGAGCGGCACCGATCGCCCTCGCGCACGCGGGGAGATTTCAGCGGTTCCTACACGGCGGACGCGTCCCAGCGCCGTGTTGCCCGGGCGACCGGGAGTCGGAACCACCGATACATGGGACATAGGGGTTCGCATGCCTCCGAAGAAGAAGATCGCCGCGCTGGTCAAGGTCCAGCTGCAGGCGGGCCAGGCCACGCCGGCGCCGCCGGTGGGTACCGCGCTCGGCCCGCACGGCGTCAACATCATGGACTTCTGCAAGCAGTACAACGCTGCGACGGAGTCCCAGCGCGGCAACGTCATCCCCGTAGAGATCACCATCTACGAGGACCGCTCGTTCTCCTTCGTCACCAAGACCCCGCCGGCCGCGCAGCTCATCCTGAAGGCCGCCGGTGTGGAGAAGGGCAGCGGCGAGCCGCACAAGACCAAGGTCGGCTCGGTCACCGCGGACCAGATCCGCGAGATCGCCACGACCAAGATGCCCGACCTCAACGCCAAGGACCTGGCGGCCGCGGAGAAGATCGTCGCGGGCACCGCGCGGTCGATGGGCATCGAGGTCAAGTAGTTCACCACCCAGTGGCAGGGCCGGGCGCGGCCCGTACCACGAGTTCCTTGGAGGAACGAGCATGAAGCGCAGCAAGGGCTACCGCGCGGCGGCCGAGAAGATCGACCGGGAGCGGCTGTACAGCCCGGCCGAGGCCGTCAAGCTGGCCAAGGAGACCACCGTCACCAAGTTCGACGCGACCGTCGAGGTCGCGCTGCGGCTCGGGGTCGACCCCCGCAAGGCCGACCAGATGGTGCGCGGCACCGTCAACCTGCCGCACGGCACCGGCAAGACCGCCCGGGTGCTGGTGTTCGCGGGCGGCGCGAAGGCGGAGGAGGCCCGCGAGGCCGGCGCCGACCTGGTCGGGTCGGACGACATGATCGAGCGGATCCAGGGCGGTTTCCTGGACTTCGACGCGGTCGTGGCGACGCCGGACCAGATGGGCAAGGTCGGCCGCCTCGGCCGGGTGCTCGGTCCGCGCGGCCTGATGCCGAACCCGAAGACCGGCACCGTGACGATGGACGTGGCCAAGGCCGTGTCCGACATCAAGGGCGGCAAGATCGAGTTCCGGGTGGACCGGCACGCGAACCTGCACTTCATCATCGGCAAGGCGTCCTTCAACGAGCGCCAGCTGGTGGAGAACTACGCGGCGGCGGTCGAGGAGATCCAGCGGCTCAAGCCGTCCGCGGCCAAGGGCCGGTACGTGAAGAAGGCCGCGCTGACGACGTCGATGGGGCCGAGCATCCCCGTCGACCCGAACGCGGTCCGCAACCTCACCGCGGAGCTCGAGGAGGCCTGATCACGGGCTTCCCCGCCCGCGGGTGACACGGGCGAAACGGCAGGGCGTCTCCATCCGGAGGCGCCCTGCCGCGTTTCCGGGGCCCTTCCCGCTGAGCGGCACCGGCGGGTCCGGCGGCGCGCCCGGCCGGTAGATTGCGTCGCCGGATCGCGAGGAGAGGGGCGTGATGGGCGGATCGCCGCGCGGGGACCTCCACCGGCTCTACGACGTGCTGGAGGCGGCGGCGGACGGCGCCCCCGACGCTCCGGCGCTGTCGGTGGACGGGACGACCTGGACGTTCCGGGAACTGCGCGCGCGGACGGACGCCCTCAGCGCCTATCTCGGCGAGCGGTGCCCGCCGGGGGCGCGCGTGGCGCTGCTGGCGCACAACCGGCTGGAGTACGTGGCCGCCTACTACGGGGTGCCGCGTGACGGGCGCGTCCTCGTGCCGCTCAACCAGCGGCTTCATCCGCGCGAGTGGGCCGACCAGATCGTGCGCAGCGGCGCGTCGCTCGTGCTCGGCGAGACGGACCTGCTCGACCGGCTCGCCGCCGAGGGGAATCTGGGCGCCGGCCGTCCTCCGTTCGTGCCCGTCACCGATCTGCCCTGGGACGCGCCGCGGCGACCGGACCGCACGGAGACGGGGCCGGACGGCGTCGCGTGGCTGATGTTCACCAGCGGGACGACGGGCCGTCCCAAGGGGGTCCGGCTCACGCACGGGAGCCTGCTCGCGGGCTTGAGGGTGTCGGCGTCGGGGCGGCCGGTCCGTCCGGGCGACGTGTTCTGCACGCCGTTCCCACTCTGCCATGTGGCGGGCTACCAGGTGATGCTGCATCACCTGTACCGGCGGCATGCCGTGGTGATGCGCCGGTTCCGTCCGGCGGACCTGGTGGAGGCGGTGCGCCGGCACGGTGTCACGAACGTGTCGCTGGCGCCGACCATGCTGGAGGACCTGCTCGCGCACCTGGCCGGCGACCCGGCGGCGCTGGAGGTGCTGTGCGGCGGCCTGCGGGTGGTCTCGTACGGGTCGGCGCCGATGCCGGTCCCGCTGCTGCGCCGCGTCCACGACATGCTCGGCTGCGACCTCAACCAGGGCTTCGGCATGACGGAGCTGTCCGGAAACGCGACGTTCCTGTCCCCGGACGACCACCGGGCCGCCATCGCGTCGCGACCCGGGCTGGCGGCGTCGGCGGGACGTCCCGCGGAGGGCGTCGAGATCCGGGTGGTCGGCGAGGACGGGGCGCCCGTCCCCACGGGCTCGCTCGGCGAGGTCGTCGTGCGGGGTGCGCAGGTCACGCCCGGCTACTGGGACGATCCGGGCGCGACGGCGGAGGCGTTCGCGGGGGACTGGTTCCGCACCGGCGACGTCGGCCGCGTCGACGAGGACGGCTACCTCTACCTGGTCGACCGCCTCAAGGACGTGATCGTCACCGGGGGCGAGAACGTCTCGTCCCGGGAGGTGGAGGACGTGCTGCGCACGGTCCCGGGCGTCGGGGAGGTCGCCGTGGTCGGGCTGCCGGACCCGCGCTGGGGCCAGTCGGTGTGCGCGGTGATCGTGGCCGACGGCGCGCGGCCGGCGGACGAGGAGCTGATCGGCGCGTGCCGGGCGAGGCTCGCCGGGTTCAAGACGCCGCGCCGCATCGAGTACGTCGACGCGCTGCCGCGCACCGGCAACGGCAAGGTCCGCAAGTCGGTGCTCCGCGACCGCCTCGCCGGGGGCTGAGGCTCCGGCCGCGGCGTGAGCGGGGGCGTCACGTCGCGATCATGCCGTTGACCTGCGGGATACCGCGCTTCGGGTCCGGATCAGGACAATTCTATTGGACGGATTGTTTTGTTGTGATTGGTGTGGTTGGTGTTGAATCGTCCCCGTGAAGCGCCGAACCGACCGGATCATCGCCGTCTCCGCCGTCACGGCCGTGGCCGTCGTGCCCACCGCGATCCTGATGGCGGTGAAGACCGGCGTCATGTCGTCGAAGGACTCGGGCGCCCTGCCGCCGAGCGCGCAGATGGCGCAGGCGGACCCGGCGAACCCGAACAACGCCACGTCGGGCGCGGTGGCGCCGTCCGCGTCCGGCGCACCCGGCTCGGGTACCGGGACCGGCGGCGGCGCGGGCGCGCCGGGCGGGCGGACGGCCGAGCCGGGCGGCGCCGCGGCGAACCCGTCGCCGAAGCCGGGCCCCGAGCTGAGGTCGTTCGTCCGCAAGACGAGCGTGAAGCTCACGATCGGGACGGGCGGCGACTACAAGCAGGCGTCCGAGACCGCGACGATCAGCCTGTGGCCCTCGTTCTCGATGAACGCGGTCGGCGTCACGCAGACGATGAAGGACGGCACGCTCAGCAAGATCACGCAGAAGGTGATCGTGAGCGGCAGCACGCTGTCCGGGTTCGACGGCGAGAAGTGGACGAAGTCCAAGCTCAGCGCCGCGCAGCTGGAGAAGCTGCGGACGGGGTCGGACCCGCGGCAGTTCACGTACATCATCCGCGGGGTGCCCGGCAACGTGGTGACCGGTCCGGACGCGAACGGCCGCACCCACTATCTCGCGCAGGCGCTGATGGGCAGCGTGTACGGCCTGCTGCCGAAGGAGACCGCGGACGCGGTCCGCAAGGTCGTCCCGGACGACGTCGGCATCTCGCTGGACCTGTGGTCGGGCAAGCAGGACCGTCCGGCGACGATCGGGCTGTCCGCGACGGCGCCCGACGGGACGTTCGCCGGCTCCATGACGTTCGGCTCCTACCGCTGACGCCCTCCCGAAACACTCGCCGCGCGCGCTCTGGCGCATGGCCGTTCGGCCATGGGCGGGGTACGCCGATGGTCGTACCGGCCTAAGCCCCGTTCGTACCACCGGGGGATGTAGCGCCGTTAACGCCTCGACAGACTGGGAACACCAGCAGGGCGACAAGGGAGGCCGAAACCTCATGAACCGACGACTGGTAGTGGCCGCCGGAGGCACCGCCGTGGGTGCCGCGCTCCTCCTGTCCGGGTGCAACGGGGACGGGTCGGGCTCGAACGCGAACATGAAGCTCAGCGCCAATGAGGCGCTGCTGAAATCGTCACAGAAGACGGCGCAGTCGGACACCTTCAAGGCCGACCTGACCGTCACCGGCACCGGCTCGGACTCCGGCAGGATCCACGCGACGGGCCAGTTCCGGCTCAAGCCGGCGCTGAAGTTCAGCGCGCAGCTCGACGACGTGACGCACAACGGGCAGACCGTTCCGGGCGCCAAGGGCCAGGCGATCTTCACCGACAACACGCTCTACGCCAAGGTGCCGCAGCTCGCGCAGTTCATCAGCGGCGGCAAGCCGTGGGTGAAGATCGACGTGAACCAGGTGTCCCAGCGCACCGGCTTCGACGTGCAGGGCCTCGTGAACCAGGTCGAGAAGGTGAACCCGGCCGAGCAGACCAAGATGTTCACCGGTTCCAAGGACGCCCACCGGGTCGGCACCGAGACGATCGACGGCGTGAAGACCGTCCACTACGCGGGCACGGTCACCGTCCAGGACGCGCTGAACCGGCTCGACGCCCAGACCCGCGACAAGGTCGACGGGTGGCTGCCGAAGGACCACGCCAACGGCAAGATCAACTTCGATCTGTGGACGGACGGGAACAACCTGCCCCGCAAGCTCGTGTCCAAGTCGTCCGACAAGCAGGGCGACAACGGCTCGGTGACGGTGCTCTACAGCGACTACGGCAAGTCCTTCGGGGTGAACGCGCCGCCGTCCGACCAGGTCGGCACCATGTCGCTGGGCTCGCTCCTCGGCAAGAACTGACACACAGGTCACACCGGGCGACACGGGACAGACTGAACCCCGCTAGTCTCCCCTGCGTCTCATACAGGGTCCGGTCCGAGCGTCCGGGCTCCATGACGCAGACCGAGGAGATGCACCCATGATCCGACGTTTCGCCGCGGGCACGGCGGTCGCCGCCGGCCTCGCCCTCGCGCTGACCGGCTGTCTCGGCGACGCCGGGAACAAGGTGGACGAGGCCGGCAAGAACATCAAGCTGACCGCCGCGGAGGCGCTCGGCAGGACGGCCCAGAAGACCGGGAAGATCGACTCGTTCCAGGCCGACATGTCGATGACGTCGACGGGCTCGCCCACCGGCGACATCAACATGGCCGGGACGATGCAGTACCGGACCAAGCCGGACCTCGCCTTCAGCATGGACTTCGGCAGCATGTCGGTCGGCGGCAAGTCGATGGCCGGCATGAAGGAGGTCCTGGTCGGCCGCACCATCTACATGAAGATCCCGCAGCTCGCGCAGCTCGGCGGCGGCGCGTCCGCCAAGCCCTGGGTGAAGATGTCGCTGGACGAGGTCGGCGCGAAGTCCGGCTTGAACATGGACCAGCTGCTCCAGCAGTCGCAGCAGATGGACCCGGTGCAGAACACCAAGATGCTGACGGCGTCCAAGGACGCCCGCGAGGTCGGCAAGGAGACGGTGAACGGCGTCCGGACCACCCACTACACCGGCACCTACCGGGTGGCGGACGCGGTCGCCAAGCTCCCCGCCGACCAGCGGCAGGCGTACGAGAAGAACCTGGCGAAGTCCGGCATGAACGGCGACATGAACTTCGACCTGTGGGTGGACGGGCAGCAGCTGCCCCGCAAGATGACGATGAAGACCGGCCAGACGGCCGCCGGCGTCATGACGATCACGACCACCTACCGCGACTTCGGCAAGCCGGTGCAGGTCAGCGCGCCGCCGGCGAGCCAGGTCACCGACTTCGACGCGTTGCTCAAGAGCATGGGCAACGGCCTGGCCCCCGGCGCCTGACGGCCATCTCAGTTCCGCGTCGATGGGACCGCGCCAGAACAGGCGCGGTCCCATCGTCATGGCCTCCGAATTTGGCCTATCGGCGGGACAGGCCGTACTCTGTTGTCTGCCGAAGACCGCCGGTCGCCGTTCCGCGAGGGACGGCCGAAGGTCCCGATCCGTTCGGGCGGCCTGCGTAGGTGAGACGAGAGCCTTCCGCTCGGCCTTTCCCGGGCCTGGCAAGACGCCCCGTGCACACCTGCGCCGGGGCGTTTTTTGGTGGATCGGCGCCTGACCCGCGAGGGCCAGGCGCGGATCGTGACCACCCAGGTAATCGGAAGGAGGCCACATGGCTAAGGCCGAGAAGGCCGCGGCGATCGCCGAGCTCAAGAACGATTTCGAGAGCTCCAACGGCGCCGTGCTGACCGAGTACCGCGGGCTGACGGTGGCGCAGCTCAAGGAGCTGCGCACCAACCTCGGCGAGACCGCGAAGTTCGCCGTGGTGAAGAACACGCTGACCAGGCGCGCCGCGAACGAGGCCGGTGTCGACGAGCAGTTCCGTGAGCTGCTCGAAGGCCCGTCGGCCATCGCGTTCGTCCGCGGCGACGTGGTCGAGGCCGCCAAGGGCCTGCGTGACTTCGCCAAGGCCAACCCGCTGCTGGTGATCAAGGGCGGCTTCATCGACGGCAAGTCGATGGACGCCGCGGAGATCACCAGGCTCGCGGACCTCGAGTCCCGCGAGGTCCTGCTGGCCAAGCTGGCCGGCGCGATGAAGGGCTCCATGGCCAACGCGGCCGCGCTCTTCAACGCCCTGCCGACGCAGGCGGCCCAGCTCGCCGAGGCGCTGCGCGCCAAGCGCGAGGCCGGCGGCGAGTCCGCCGAGGCCCCCGCCGACGCGCCGGCCGCCGAGGCCGCCGACGAGGCACCCGCCGAGTAGGCAACCCGCGGTTCCCCTTAAACCCCAGATCCTGAAGCCATAGCGGAGGAAACATCATGGCGAAGCTCAGCACCGACGAGCTGCTCGACGCGTTCAAGGAGATGACCCTCCTCGAGCTGTCCGACTTCGTGAAGCAGTTCGAGGACGTCTTCGACGTCAAGGCCGCCGCGCCCGTCGCGGCCGCGGTCGCGCCGACCGGCGCCGCCCCGGCTGCCGAGGAGGCCGCCGCGCAGGACGAGTTCGACGTCATCCTCGAGGGCGCCGGCGACAAGAAGATCCAGGTCATCAAGGAGGTTCGCACCCTGACGAGCCTCGGCCTCAAGGAGGCCAAGGACCTGGTCGACGGCGCGCCGAAGCCGCTGCTCGAGAAGGTCAACAAGGAGACGGCCGACAAGGCCAAGGAGGCCCTGGAGAAGGCCGGCGCGACGGTCACCGTCAAGTAAGGCCCTCCGGAGCGTCCCGGAGCCCGCGCGGCTCCGCTGCTCTTTCGAGGCGGCCGTCCCACCTTCGGGTGGGGCGGCCGCCTTTTCGTGTCACCGGGCCCGTTCGCTCGGGCGGTGCCGTTCGGATCGGTGGGTCGGTGCGGGTCGGTGGAACCGTTCGCATTGGCGGGCCGAGTCGCGTCAGTGGGGCCGTTCGCATTGGCGGGCCGGGGCGCGTCGGCGGGCTCCGTCGGGTGCCTTCGCAGGTGAACGGGGTCGCGCCGGGGGCCTGCCGCGGGCGCCTTGTCGGGGTGGCGCAACAGAGGGCCCGTTTCTGGTGCGTTTCCTGTGGGCGAGTGATAAAGAGCTGGTGAAAAGCGTGTGCCGGTGCGGGTTGTGCGGTAGTCGGCGGGCGGCGTACCGTCCCGTTCTGACGCTGTGGCCACACCCGGCCGCCCTGTCCCGGCCGGCGGCTCCAGCGCGCCGCCGCACCCCTGGCTTGAGGCGCCGGTTCTTGGACCACTAGTCTCATAGAGCCCGTAAGTAACGATTGTCTTACGACGTCGGATTTTGCCGCTGATCTGGGGCGGAACCCCTTCCATTTGGACGGGGGGCCGCTACGGTAGTGGCACCCGTCACGGCTACCGGGCGGTAGCAACGAGACGGACACGAGGTGTGACGGGCAGGCAAGAGCCAGAGTGCTACTCGCTCATTGGTTCGGGATTCCCCCCGGCCTGGACGAAAGGTGACGAGTGGGCGTCGAGATCAGAGTCGAGGGCCTGACCAAGTCCTTCGGCCGCCAGGTGATCTGGCAGGACGTGTCGCTGACCATTCCCGCAGGTGAGATCTCCGTTCTTCTGGGCCCGTCCGGTACCGGCAAGTCGGTCTTCCTGAAGTCCCTCGTCGGCCTGCTCAAGCCGAACCGCGGGCACATCTGGATCGGCGACAAGGACCTCCCGTACCTGCCCGAGTCGCAGCTCTACGAGACCCGCAAGCTGTTCGGCGTGCTGTTCCAGGACGGCGCGCTGTTCGGGTCGATGAACCTGTTCGACAACATCGCCTTTCCGCTGCGCGAGCACACCAAGAAGTCCGAGTCCGAGGTCAAGCGCATCGTCCTCGAGAAGATGGAGATGGTCGGCCTCCTCGGCGCCGAGTACAAGCTGCCCGGCGAGATCTCCGGCGGTATGAAGAAGCGCGCCGGCCTCGCCCGCGCCCTTGTGCTGGACCCCGAGATCCTGCTGATCGACGAGCCGGACTCCGGCCTCGACCCCGTCCGCACCGCGTTCCTGAACCAGGTGTTCATCGACCTGAACGCGCAGCTCAACGCGACGTTCCTGATCGTCACCCACGACATCAACACCGCCCGCACCATCCCCGACAACATCGGCCTGCTGTACCAGCGGCACCTGGCGATGTTCGGGCCGCGGGAGATGCTGCTGTCCAGCGAGGAGCCGGTCGTCCGGCAGTTCCTCAACGCCAGCAAGATCGGCCCGATCGGCATGTCGGAGGAGAAGGACGCCTCCGAGCTGGAGGCCGAGTCGAAGATGGGCCTGGACTCCGGCAAGCTGCCCCCCATCCCGCCGCAGCAGATGCCGAGCAACGGCATGCTGCGGGCCGGCATGCACGCCCCCGGCGCCTGGTGCGCCGCGCACGGCGTCACGCCGCCGCCCGGGTCGTTCATCGACGACCTCGGCCGCAACTGGGTGGAGGAGTGGCCGCGCTACGTGGCGTCCATGTCCGCCGGCGCGGCCGCCGCCCCGGCGGCCCCGGGCGGACCGCCGCCCGCGGGCCCGCC